>JAMCWK010000079.1:47145-47702 GCA_023481105.1 Acidobacteriota bacterium
CGATCTCATGCGCAGCACGATCCCGCGGAATATGTTCCACAAGAAATGGTCGAATACTGGAAAGCCCGCGACCCCATCGCCCGCTACGAGGAGTATCTGACCGCCAACAAATTGTGGAACGAAAAAGTTGGATTGGCGACGGCGGCAGCTCCACCGGCGCATTTCACGAAGGCATGGGCCTCGCGGCGTCGCAACGCGCTTCGCTCATCTGCGTGATTGAAAATAATCAGTGGGCTTACTCGACGCCGGTGAGCCGGCAAGTTCCGGCGCGGAACCTCGCGGACCGCGCGAGAGCCTACGGCGTGCAGAGTTTTATCGTGGACGGCAACGACGTGTTGGCTGTTTATCAAACCACGAAGAATGCGGTGGAACTGTGCCGTGCGGGCAAGGGCCCCATCATCATTGAAGCCAAGACGCACCGCATGCAAGGCCATGCGCAGCACGATCCCGCGGAATATGTTCCACAAGAAATGGTCGAATACTGGAAAGCCCGCGACCCCATCGCCCGCTACGAGGAGTATCTGACCGCCAACAAATTGTGGAACGAAAAAGTTGGA
>JAMCWK010000083.1 GCA_023481105.1 Acidobacteriota bacterium
GCTCTCGGCCCGCGCACCGGGCCGCTCGCTGCGCATGCAATGCCGCCAAGCCCTTCTGCTCGGACTGGCTTTCAACATCTATCGGTTGTAGCGTCGCCATCGTTCGAACAAGGATGTCAACAGAGCCAGTCGATGAACTGGATACCCCCCCCCCGGGTGTTTTTGTATGTGTGGCAGCAGTTGGACTTACAGGACCTCTTGAGCGTATGTGTGGCAGCTGAAAGAGTTACAGAGTTAAAGAGTGGCAGAGGTGCAAAGTCACGGCATTGCCGCGGGCGGGGAACGAGGGAATGCGAGAGGGGGGGGTTTATGTCCATGATGTCCAAGCGGATGAGGGGAAAGGAGTTAGGGAAATGATTATGAAGTCGCCAACACGGAAGTGATTGACGAGGCGGGACTTGGGCGATTGGAGGAATGTGACCGTGGGCCATCGGGAAAAGAGGCATTAGCGAATAGTTACAAACTGCATGAATAATATATCGTACAGGAAATAGTTTGTCAAGTGAAAAAAGATGCCAGAAATCAGGCGCCAGATCCAGGGTGAAGGGCTGGGGGGGCGAGGTGCCGGGCGCAAGTCCAGCCCAGCATTCAGGGAAAGAGGACGAATGGCAAGCGTTGCAGGGGCGGCGCTGACCCGCCAGCACATCGGCGGGCAGGCGCGCCGCACTCCGCAGAAGGCGGACACACTGGTCCGCCCCTACGAAGGCAAGAACGAAGGGCAAACCGCACGGGCGCAGCGAGCAGCGCCCCTACAACTCACGCCGGTGGAAGCATATGAGGAGCGCAGCCCCTTCACGTCGTTCAGGGCAAGCAAGAGTGGCTGCGCTACGGCCTAACTGTGTGCAGGTAAATGGCTTGCTTTGGGTGGGAGGTTTTGCTAGCCTTGCGCGCAGTTTAGTTTTTCTTTTTTCGTTCATCGGGGGCAGTGTGTGCCTGCGGCGCGAAGGGGTGGAGCCGCGGCGTCGGCCATTCCGGCCGCGAGGAGGCGATCATGGCGGATCGAAAACTTCCGGTCTGGGATATCGGCCTGGGTGCGCTGGTTGCCGCCATCGTTTTCCTCGCTTTCTTCATCCACTGGTCGCCGCTGGAATCCATGGAATTGAAGATGTACGACATGCGCGCGAAGCTGCGCGCGGGCAAGCCTGCGTCGAGCGACATCGTCATCGTGGCCGTGGATGACCCGTCCATTCAGCAGATGGGCCGCTGGCCGTGGCCGCGCTCGTACATGGGAGAGATGCTGGACATCCTTTCGGAGGCGGGCGCGAAAGTAATCGGGCTGAACCTGATTCTTTCCGACGCGGAAGTGAATCCGGGTCTGGAAGAAGTGCGCAAGATCCGCAAGAAATTCCAGGAATCGCAGCAAACCCTGCGCTTCGGCGAAGAGGCGCAGCGCGAGCGCGCGCAGTCTTCACGGATGTTCACCGCGCTGGACCAGATTTTCGCGGACTCGGAAAAGGGCTTGGACAACGACACGCGGCTCTCCGACAGCGTCGCGCTTTCGGGCAACACGGTGCTGGCGATGCATTTTGGTTTGCCCGGGCCGCCGCTGGGCCGTCCGGAAACTGCGCCGCCGGAATACGTGTTGAAGCAGTCGCTGCCCGGCGCCACGGAAGGCCGGTTGAAGGGCACGAAGTACGATGCCACGCAGGTGGTGCCGCCGATTGAGTTGGTGGCGAAAGATGCCAAGGCGGTGGGGCACATCAACTGGTTCCCGGACGTGGACGGCGCCATCCGGCAGCAGCCGCTCATCGTGCAGTACGACGGGAAATCGTACCCGTCGTTCGCGCTGCAAATTGCGCGCGTGCAACTGAACCTGGATCTGGGCGAGATTCTGTTGAAGCCGGGCATGGTGCAGATCGGCCAGCGGCAGATTCCGACCTCCGCGACGTACGATCAACTCGTCAACTTCTATGGGGACAAGAAAACCTTCCCGAATTTCAGCTTCGTGGACGTGATTACCAAGAAAGTTTCGGCGGAAAACTTCAAGGGCAAGATCGTGCTCATCGGGTTCACGGCCACGGGCCTGGGCGAGCAGCGCGCCACACCGCTTTCCGACACGCTGCCCACGGTGGAGTACTTCGCCAACGTGATTCAGAACATTCTGGATGGAAAATTTATCGAGCGGCCGAGTTGGTCGCGCAACGCGGAGCTGGGCGCGATGATCGTGTTTGCGCTGTTCGTGATGCTGGGGATTCCGCTGCTCTCCGCGGGGACGAGCGCGATTATCGCCGCGGCGCTGCTGGTGATTTTCGGCGCGGGCTCGTTCTGGGTGTTCAGTTCGAAGGGGCAATGGATACAGGTGTTCTATCCCTCGATCATGCTGGTGCTGGGCTACGTGGTGGTGGTGTCCAAGCGCTACTTGGTGACGGAGAAAGCCAAGGAAGTACTGGAAACGGAATCGGTGGAAACCACCAAGATGCTGGGGCTGTCGTTCCAGGGCCAGGGCATGCTGGATATGGCGTGGGAAAAATTCCGGCGCGTGCCCATTGATTCCGGCATGAAGGACACACTCTACAACCTGGCGCTGGACTTCGAGCGCAAGCGGCAGTTCAACAAAGCGGTGGCGGTGTACGAGCACATCGCCAAGGCGGATGCGAATTTCAAGGACATCGCCGAGCGCATGCCTAAGCTGCGCGCCGTGGGCGAAACGATCATGCTGGGCACTGCCGGGCTGAAGCGCGGCGGCGTGGAAGCCACCATCATGGCCGGCGGGCCGGACGTGAAAACCACACTGGGCCGCTACGAGGTGATCAAGGAACTCGGCAAGGGCGCCATGGGCACGGTGTTCCTGGGCAAAGACCCCAAGATCAACCGGCAGGTGGCCATCAAAACCCTGCGCTTTGATGATGAAGACCTGGACCCCGAAGACAAGAAGGCGCTGCGCGAGCGGTTCTTCCGCGAGGCAGAGAGCGCGGGGCGGCTGACGCATCCGAACATCGTCAACATTTTCGACGCGGGCGAAGACCAGGACATCAACTTCATCGCCATGGAGCTGCTGGACGGCTACGACTTGAAGGAGTGGTGCGGGGCAGGGAAGATGCGCCCGCTGAAAGACGTGCTGGACACGGTGGCCAAAGTGGCGGACGGGTTGGACTACGCGCACACGCAGGGAATCGTGCACCGCGACATCAAGCCCGCGAACATCATGATGCTGAAAAACGGCGTGGTGAAAATCACCGACTTCGGCATCGCGCGCATCACCGACCAGTCGAAGACGGCGACGGGCACGGTGATGGGCACGCCGAGCTACATGTCGCCGGAGCAACTGGCCGGGAAAAAAGTGGACGGCCGCTCCGACCTGTTCTCGCTGGGCGTGGCGTTGTATGAATTCGTGACCGGCGAAAAGCCGTTCACGGGAGAATCGGTGGCCACGCTGGTGTATCAGATCAGCAGCGCACAACACGCGTCGCCCAAGTCCATCAAAGGGGATATTCCCGACGCGGTGGAAGCCATCATTGATAAGGCGCTGCAAAAAGATCCGGCGCAGCGCTACCAGCGGGCGTCACAAATGGCCGCGGATCTGCGCGCGGCGTTGGCAAAGCTTTCGGCCACATCGGCCGATTAGTTCGAGGACCCGGCCTTGCGAATTCAAGTGGGGGCGCGCACCGACCTGGGGCGTGTCCGCCAAAACAACGAGGACAGCTTCAAGCTGGTGCCGGAGCTGAACCTGTTTATTCTCTCCGACGGCATGGGCGGAGAAGCGCACGGCGAAGTCGCCAGCCATCTCGCGGTCGAGGCTATTGCTGCCCACTGCTTGGAAAGCGGCCAAAAGCCGGACGTGCCCTACCTGGTCCCTCCGCGCGCGGACCTGGACGAAAAAACCAACCGCCTGGCCAGCGCCGTACAACTAGCCAACCGCATGATTTACGAATCGGCGCAGAAGCACGCCGCGCAACGCGGCATGGGCGCCACAGTGGTGGCTATCTGGATCAACGATCAGCGCCTGAGCGTGGCGCACGTGGGAGACAGCCGCGTGTACCTGCTGCGCAGCGGGGAGTTCCAGCAGATCACCGACGACCATTCGCTGGTGGCCGAGCAGGTGCGCCGCGGCATCCTCACCAAAGAGCAGGCGGAATCCTCGGACATGCAGAGCGTGCTGATCCGCGCGCTGGGCATCGAGCCGGAAGTGCAGGTGGACGCGGATGAGCATTTGTTGATGGAAGGCGACATTCTTGTGCTATGTTCCGACGGGCTTTCTCGCATGGTCACGGACCTGGAGATCGCCAGCACGCTGCTGAGCCGGACGGGTACACAATCCAGCGCCGACCGCTTAATCGAGCTAGCCAACGAGTACGGCGGCGAGGATAATGTGTCTGTCGTGGTGGTCCGGGTGGAGCCCCGCCCGGAGGGGTTCTTGGTGCGCGCGTGGCGCTGGCTGAACGAACCGCTGCAGTCTACTTCCTCCGCAGGAGGGAATTAAGATGCCGAAGTTGATCCTGAAATTCGAGGCGGCTGTGCTGAAGGAAGTCACCGTCGGCCCGCGTCCGATCACCATCGGCCGCGCCCCGGACAACGACATTCAGATCGACAACCTTGCCGTCTCCAGCCACCACGCCCGCGTGTTCATGGAAGAAAGCCGGCTGGTGCTCGAGGACCTCAACAGCCTGAACGGCACGTTCGTCAACAATCAGAAAGTCCAGCGCGTGAATCTGAAGCAGGCGGACCAAATTCTCATCGGCAAGCACCACCTGGTGATTGAAATGGGCGGCGCCGTGGAAGCGCCGGCCATCCCGGAAGCCAAGAAAGTGGTGGCGCCGAAAGTCGAAGAGACGATGGTGCTGGATACCAAGAAGCGCAAAGAGATGCTGCAACAGGCACTGGCGAGCGGTGCGGCTCCGGCCGCGGCCGCACCTGCCGCTGCGGCCCCTGGCAGCCCGCACGACAAGACTCAGCCCGTGCCGCCGGCCGCGCCACCTCCACGGGCCCGCGTGGCTACGCTCGTCATCATCGACGGCAAGACCGACCAGCGCGAATATTTGCTCTCCAGCAAGCTCACCGTCATCGGCAAGTCCGACATGGCCACTATCAAGATCAAGGGCTGGTTCAAGCCCAAGGTGGCCGCGCAAATCAACAAGCGCGAAGACGGCTACTTCATCGGCCCCGCCGACAAAGTGCCCACGGTGAACGGGCAGCCCATTCACGGCCCCACCAAGCTGAACGAAGGGGACATGATTGAGGTCGCCGGCGTGAAGATGAATTTCGTCTTCAAAGACTGACGCTGCCCGGGCCCGGAGGCTTTCCCCAGCATGGCCGCCAATTTCATGGGCAAATTCCTCGGTGTGTTCCGCAACTGGTGGAAGCACAAAGGCTCGCTGGCCATAAGCCTGGTCATCACGGTTCTTTCCCTCGGCGCCTACCAATATGTGTTCGTCGGCGAAAGCCACGGGGCCATCGCCGATTTCATCAGCCGCATGGAACTGGCGTCGCTGGACACACGCTTCCGGCTGCGCGGCACTGCCACTCCGGACCCGCGCATCGTCATCGTAGCCATTGACCAGCGCTCGCAGGAAGTGCTCGGCCGCTGGCCCTTCCCGCGCTCCAATTTTGCCAAAATGCTGGACGTGCTGCGCGAAGACGGCGCGCGAGTGGCAACCTTCGACGTCACCTACTCCAAGCCCGACGAGTCTTCGGAGCCGATCCGCAAGCTCCGCGCGCAACTGGAAGAACAGCAGAAGCAGGGCGCGAAAATCGACCCCAAGCTGCTCGCGGAAATTCAGCGGTTCGAGCAGGAAACCGACTACGACAAGAAATTCGCGGAGGCCATCGAGCGTTTCCCCAAAGTCGTCCTCGGCAATTTTTTTCTGTACCAGAACGACATGGCAGGCCTGGACGCCGCCACGCTCGATCTCTATGCTCACCTGCTGGCCTATTTCCCCTATCCGCAGGCGCGGGCGACGCAGTCGGCGCGCGGGGACGAGAGCCTGCGCAACTTAATCAAGCAGTTCGAGGATCTCGGCCTGCTCCCGCAAGGCGCGCAGGCCAACATGCCGTTGTTTACGGACGCACTGAACGCCGACAGCACCAATAAAGCCAGCGGCTTCTTCAACGTCTTTCCGGACCCGGACGGCGTGGTGCGGCGCGCGCCGCTGGCGATTCCTTATGGCCGCTCGAAAGACCGCACGGAATGGGACCTCTACGCGTCCATAGACGTGCAAACCATCCGATTCTTCCTAAACCTGCCGCTGGAAAAGATTGCGCTGAATTGGGGCGAGACCGGAGTGGAAAGCCTGGAGTTCGGCGCCTCCAACATTGTCATCCCCGACGAAATCGGGCGCATGATGATCAACTACCAGGGGCCGACGGGCAGCTACAAGTACTTCTCGATCGCGGACGTCGTGAACAAGAATTTCGCGCCGGGGACGTTCAAGGACAAGATCGTGCTCATCGGTGCCACCGCCACCGGCATCGGCGACCTGCGCACCACGCCTTTCGGACAGCTCGACTATCCCGGAGTGGAAATCCACGCCAACGTCATTGACAACATCCTGAACCAGAAATTCCTGACGCGGCAGGCCGAGCAAGTCACGCTGGACATGCTATTGATTTTCCTGTTCGGCATTCCGCTGGGGATGTGGTTGGCGCTGACGCAACCGAAATGGATGGCGCTGGGCCTATTGCTGCTGGTGCCGTTCACGGGGCTGGTGCAGTATTCCTTCACGCACGGCGCGTGGCTGAATTTTGTGGTGCCCGGCTTTGCGCTGGTGTCCAACACCGGCCTGGTGGCTCTCTACCGCGTGCTGATTGAAGAGAAGGAAAAACGCAAAGTGCGCGGCGCTTTCCAGCAGTACTTGAGCCCGGAGGTTATCCGTCGGCTGCTGGAAAATCCCGACTTGGTGAAGCCGCGCAAGACCGAGCTGAGCATCATGTTCAGCGACATCCGCGGGTTCACCACGATTTCCGAACGGCTCGACGCGCAGGAACTCGCCAACCTGCTGAACATATACCTCGGCGACATGACACGCATCGTCTTCCGCAACCAGGGCACGCTGGACAAGTACATCGGCGACGCGGTGATGGCCTTCTGGGGCGCGCCGTTCGAAGAGGCCGGCCACGGCGTGAAGGCTTGCCGAGCGGCGCTGCAAATGATGCAGCGCCTCAGTGAGTTGCAGAAAGAGTGGAAAGCAAAAGGCTACCCGCACCTGGACATCGGCCTGGGCATCAACAGCGGCATCGCTTCGGTCGGCAACATGGGCTCCGACCTACGCTACGGCTATACGGCCATGGGCGACTCGGTGAACCTGGCGTCGCGATTGGAAGGACTCAACAAAGAATATGGGACGCACATTATTCTGAGCGAGACCGCCTACAATGGCTCGCGCGCGCCGGATTTTCTCTTCCGCGAGCTGGACCTGATCCGCGTGAAAGGCAAGCTCCAGCCGGTGACCATCTACGAATTAGTTTCCTTCCGCGACGGCGCGCGGGACTTGTTCGACCTAGTGGAGATTTTCGGCAAAGGCCGTGCCTGCTACAAACACCGCGACTGGCGCCAGGCGCAAGGTTATTTCGAAAAAGCGCTCCAGCGCTGGCCCGATGACGGCCCCTCCAAAGTGTTCTTCCAGCGCTGCGAGGAATACCTGCTCGAAGAACCCGCGTCCGATTGGGACGGCGTGTACGTCATGAAGCACAAGTAAAATTGAAAAACTGAATTAATTCTTCGGTGCGGCTTCGTCCAAGCGCACGACGTATGTGGTGAGCTGTTCCTGCGTGCGAAGCTTGTCCGCCAGACGGTCCGCTGCAGCTTCATTGGGCACGCGGCCCACGCGCACGCGGTAGAACATCCCCTTCGGCGAATCGTATTCGTGAACGAACACCGGCTGGTAGCGGCGCTCGAGGCTCTGCCGCATCTTCACTGCATTTTCTTTCTGAAGGAACGCGCCCACCTGCACGGTGAACGCGCCCACCATGGGCGGCGGGCCATTCACGAATTCCAGCCGCACGCGCGCCACGCCCGTGGCCACCATGTCAATTTCCCGCGCCGCGGCCAGCGACAAATCAATGATGCGCCCTTCGACGAACGGGCCGCGGTCGGTGATGCGCACCTGCGTTTGCTTGCCGTTGCGCAAATTGGTGACTCGCACAACGGTCTCGAACGGCAGCGTGCGGTGCGCCGCGGTGAGCTTGTACATGTCGTAAGTTTCGCCGTTGGCGGCCTTGCGGCCGTGGTAGGGCACGCCGTACCACGAGGCGTTGCCTTCTTCGATGGTGCGCAGCGGCGCGGCCGGGGCCGGAAGCGGCGTGGGTGCGGGAAAAGGTGACGTGTCCGGCGGCGGGGCCGGCGCCGAGGTGGGGATTCCTCCACGGCGATGCGCGCAGCCTCCGGCGGAAAGCAGTGCCAGAAGAGCCAGCAGAAAGGGCCGGGAAGCCATCCTCACGCCGCGCTCCGCGTCATTCGGGCCTCTCTGCGGAATCCTTGGAGCGGCGTTCCAAATCGTCGGCCAGTTCGGCCAGGCGCGCGGACGCGCCGCGCAGCGCTTCCAGCGCACCGCGTTTCGCGCCGGGCTTCACTTCTCTTTCGAAGAATTCCTTCAACTTCTTCATTTCTTCGTCCATGGTGTGGCCGAACTCTTCAAAGTTTGCCATCGTCGCACTCCATGAAGTTTTGTGTATTATAGGAACCGTTTCGGTTTACCGCAAGGAAGCACAGTGCCCCTGCCTCCACGCTGGAAATGGAAACTGGACCGGCTGCGCGAAAGCTTCGCAGCGATGTTCCGCTCGCCGGAGAAGCCGTCACGGCCGCGGCTGTGCCCCGCGTGCGGCACGCTGGTCGGCAGCACGGCCACGAAATGCCACGAATGCGGCGCGAGCATGACGTTTTCGCTGGCCGCGGCCAGCCGCTCGCTCTCCAGCCTGATCCCGTCGGAGACGCCGATTACCTATTTGCTGCTCGGCATCAACTTCGTGCTTTTCGCCTTCAGCCTGGCGCTCTCGATGCAATTGACGGGAGGCTTCTCCGGGATGGGCGATATTGCCAGCCGGGTGTTGCTGCGGCTGGGCGCGCGCGAAAGTCATCTCATCTTTTACGGCCAACTATGGCGATTGGTTATGCCGATTTTTCTCCACGCCAACCTGATGCACATCGCCTTCAATACGTTTGTGCTGATGGACATTGGCCCGCAGATGGAAGAAACCTACGGCTCGCCACGCTACCTCTACCTGTACCTGCTGACGGGAGTTTTCGGGAACGTGGCCAGCACCGCCTGGAGCATTTTCTTCCACGGCGGCTACGGCATCAGCGTCGGCGCCTCCGGCTCGCTGCTGGGCCTGATCGGCTTGATGATTGCCATCACCACGCGCCGCGGCGGCGCTTATATGCAGATGGTTCGCGGCCAGCTTGTGCGCTGGGTAATCTATATCTTCATTTTTGGATTTTTCTTCCGCGCTGACTTCGCCGCGCACGCCGGTGGACTGGTTGCCGGTTTTTTGCTGGGAAAGATTTTTGTGGACCGCGAGCCCATTGCCGGGCCGGAACGCAAGCGCGCCCACGCGCTGGGCTGGCTCGCCGCCCTCATAGTTCTCGCCAGCTTTGGCTTTATGCTAAAGAGTTATTTCGCGGCAGGCTAGTTTTCTTTCGCGCGGTCGGGGTGGGGCACGACGATTACCGGGCACGCCGCGCGGCGGATGACCCGCTCGGTTACGGACCCGAAGAGAAAATAATCCAGGTGGCTGCGGCCGTGCTTTCCGATGACGATCAGGTCCACCCCGTTGGCTTTTGCGAAAAGCAGAACGGCGGTGTGGCACTTGCCGCGGGCAATCTCTGTGCGGATATTGACTCCGGGCGTCGCGCCGGCCGCAAGCCGCGCCATTTCCGCGCGGGCGAACTTTTCCACTTCACCCGAAGCATCCAGTGCGGGCACGCCGCCGTACGCGGTGAGCAGCGGCACCTCTTCAATCACGTGCAGCAGGATCAACTCCGCGCCAAACTGCTGGGCAATCGCCGCGGCAAAGACGAACGCATGCCCGGACGTGGCCGAGAAATCCACCGGACAGAGAATCTTTTGAAACGCTGACATGGCTTGAGTATCCCACACGCACAGGCCGCGCGCCAACCGCGCGCCGCGAATGCTACAATCCGCCCTTCGGAGTACGGCGCTCCAGCGCCGCTTTCTTCCGCCGAATCAAAGGACCTCAAGATGAAAGCTCGACTGAGTTGTGCAATCACTTTTGGACTTGCCATCGCCAGTAGCGTATTGGCGCAGGCCAGGCCCGCGGCGCAATTCCGTCTCACCGTGGAGGACGCGCTCCGCTGGAGGATTCCTTCGAGTCCGGTGCTTTCCCCGGACGGCAAGCGTGTTGCCTATCTGGTCGCCGAAAACGATTTCGCCAAATCGCGCGCCATCACGCACCTCTGGTGGGTGGACGCGGATACGAAAGTGGCTCGACGCCTGACGCAATCGGATGCCGGCGCTGCCGCGCCGCAGTGGTCGCCGGACGGCCGCTGGCTGGCGTTTCTCTCCACGCGCAACGGCGACGAGAAATCGCGCAAGCCGCAGGTGTGGCTGCTGTTCGTCGGCGGCGGGGAAGCGGCGCAGCTCACGCGCGCGCCGGAAGGCGCAATTTCGTACCGCTGGGCGCCGGACAGCAAGTCCATTTATTTTGTCGCGCGCGAGCCGGTGGCGCGGCCTCTCAAAGTGCTGCGCGAGGAACGAGACAAAGCGCGGAACGATGCATATGTCGTGGACGAAGAAAAACTCCGCCGCGAAATCTGGCGCGTCACCATCGATGACCGCCAGGCCGAGCGCCTCCTTGCCGGCGACCCCGGCCTTGAGGAAGTCGCGCCTTCGCCCGACGGCAAATGGCTGCTCTATCGCACGAATTACACCGGCGAGCTGGACCATACCAGCAAATTTGATCTTTGGCTTCTCAACCTGGCCACGCGTGCACCGCGCCAGCTCACGCGACGTGTCGGGCAGGAGCGCTCGCCCGTATGGTCGCCGGACTCCGCGCGCGTTGCGTTTCTCGCTCCGCGCGTTCCAGACATTGTTTACGCGCAAGAGGAAGTCTTTGTTGTGCCCATCGCATTTTCCGGCGAGCCGCCGGAGCCGCAGCGGCTGACGAAGGATTTCGTGGGGAACATCGAGCGCCTTATCTGGCCCACCGGTGGCGACGGCATCTACTTTGCCGCAGCCGTGCGCACGGGAAACCGGATGTTTCGCATGAGTGTGGCCGACGGCGCGGTGCGTCCCGCTAGCCCCGAAACACTTTTTCTTAGCGACGCCGATTGCACGCCGAACGGCGCCGCGTGCGTGGCGTTGCAAGAAGGCGCAGATGCGCTGCCGGACGTGGTTTTGTTGCGTCCCGCGTCGGCCATGGTCGTGCTCGCGCCACTGACGTCGCTGAACCCGCAGCTCAAGAGTTTTGCGCTGGGCGCGCAGGAAATTGTTTCCTGGAAATCGAAAGACGGCCTGGAAATTGAAGGCATTGTCGTCAAGCCGCCGGACTGGCAGCCGGCCGTGAAATATCCGCTGCTGCTGGACATTCACGGCGGGCCGTACGGCCGCCGCGCCAACACGCTCACCACCGGCAATCTGCCGCCACAGGTGTGGGCCGCGCGCGGTTGGCTGGTGTTCCAGCCGAATTTCCGCGGCAGCTCCGGCTATGGACACGAGTTCGGCATCGCCAGCCGCGGCGACCTCGGCGGAAAAGACTATGAGGACATCCTCAGCGGCGTGGATTTTCTGATCGCGCGCGGCGGCGTGGACGCGGAGCGCATGGCCGTCACCGGCGTCAGCTACGGCGGCTACATGACCAACTGGATTATCGGCCAGACGACGCGCTTCAAGGCCGCCGTCAGCGGCTACGGAATCTTCAACCTCATCACCGATTTTTCCAATTCTGTTTTTCCGAGCTGGGAGACGGATTACTTGAAGCAGTTTTACTGGGAAAATCTGCCGCTCTACTTGGAGCGATCGCCATTCAAAAATGTGACGAAGATTACCACGCCAGTGCTCATTCTCCACGGCGACGACGACAACAATACCTTCATCTCCAACTCGAAGGAACTGTACCAGGCGCTGCGCGCGCTAGGGCGCACCGTGAAGTTTGTGCGCTTCCCGCGCGAAGGCCACGGCTTCGAGGAGCCCCAACACCGCATCGAAGAGTTTCGCCAGATGGCGGCGTGGCTGGACCGCTACGCGCTGGGCGACGAGTCGCGCGCGCGCATCGTCAACGAAGCGGTGCGCAAGGACGGCTGGGAGCTGCGCATTGGCGGCGTGTCCACGCCGGAAAGCTACGCCGGGGTGAAGGCCGCCGGGCGCTTCATCGAAATCGAATTGCTGCTCCGCGCGACGCTGCCCGTGCAGGAGCGGCTGAGCCTGCTGCTATTTGACACATCGGGCAGCGAAGTGTCGCTCGTCGCACCCGACCGCACGCTCTATCCGGTTGGAGTGGCCGCGGAATCGCTCGGGCAGCGGGTGCTGGTGAAGTCGTCGGCGCAAGTCGTGGCGCTCCAGCCCGACCGCGGCGGCCATCCTGCTGGTGG
>JAMCWK010000025.1 GCA_023481105.1 Acidobacteriota bacterium
CACCAAAATTGTTCTCGACCGCACCACGGAACCCGGTTTGCATCGCGCCATTATTCCCGGCTTCTTGAACCTGGTGCACGCGCGCAATCGCGGCGTGGCCTTCAGTATTTTTGCGGATTCAGAATTGCCCTGGCTTCGCGGCGGCCTGATCGTTCTGGCGCTGGTCGCCGTGTCGCTGTTTGCGTGGATGCTCGCGACCGGGCGCGCCAGCACGCGCGCGGAGCGCTGGGGCTTTGCGCTGGTGCTTGGCGGCGCCGCAGGCAATGTGATTGACCGCATTCTGTATGGCTCCGTGCTCGATTTTATCGATTTCTACGTGCGCGACTGGCACTGGCCGGCCTTCAACGTGGCCGACACCTGCCTCTCGATCGGCGTGACCCTGATTTTTTGGGAAATGATTTTCGACGCGCGCGCATCCGGCGGCACGTCCGCTGCATCAGAGAATGAGTAGAAATGCATCCGGTTCTTTTCAAGATCGGCCCCATCACCCTGCACACCTACGGCATGATGCTGGCCGCGGCGGTGCTCCTCGGCCTGTGGCTGGCGCGGCGCAACGCCTACGAGGACGGTCTGGACGGCGACCGCGTGTGGAACCTCGGCGTGTACGCAGTCCTTTCCGGGCTGGTGGTGGCCAAGGTGTGGCTGGTGCTGGCGATGTGGGACTATTTCGTGGCCAACCCGCGCGAGATTTTTGCGCTCTCCACGTTGCAATCCGGCGGCACGTTTTACGGCGGCGTGCTGGGCGCGCTGGTGCTGGTGATTTTCTACGCGCGGTTCGCTAAGCTGCCCTTTTTGCCGCTGGCCGACGCCTACGCTCCTTGCGCCGCCCTCGGCGCCATGCTCGGCCGCATCGGATGTTTCTCCGCTGGCTGCTGCTACGGCAAGCCCACCGAAGTCGCCTGGGGAATCACGTTCACCAGCGAATACGCCAGCAATTTAGTGGGCACGCCGCTGCACGTCCGCCTGCACCCCACGCAGCTCTACGATTCCTTCGCCGCGGCCGGCATTCTGGTGGTGCTGCTGCTGATGCGCCGCCGTAAGAGATTTCCGGGCCAGCTCTGGGCCATGTTCATGATGCTCTACGGCCTGATGCGTTTCACGACGGAATTCTTTCGCGGCGACCCCGGGCGCACGGAGCTTTTTGGCGGCGCGCTTTCGCTGATGCAGGTGGTCAGCGTGGCGCTGATGGTTTCCGGCGTGTGGCTGTGGCGCCGCGGGGCCGCGCAGCCTGTCGCGCAGGTTCCGCCCACAGCCGCGAAGCGCCGCGCGCACTGATTTTGTCATCCTGAGTCCCGATGGTTTTGATCGGGACGAAGGATCTCTCTTCGATTTCTCGTCATGCCTGACACGCGCCACTTCACCACCTCCTCCGACGACGCTGGCCAGCGCCTGGATCGCTTTCTCGCCGCGCAACTCCCCACGCTGAGCCGCTCGCGCATCGCCGAATTGATTGATGAGGGGCACGTGCGCGTCAACGGCGCGCGGGCCAAGCGCGCGCATCACGTTGTTGCCGGCGAGCGCATCGAAATTGCGCTGCTTCCGCGTCCCGCGCTGCAAGTCGTGCCCGAAGAGACTCCGCTCGACATCCTGTACGAAGACGACGACTTGCTGGTGGTGAACAAGCCTGCGGGCATGACCGTGCACGCCGGTGCGGGCGCCGCGCACGGCACGCTGGTCAATGCGCTGTTGCACCGCTTTGGAAAACTTTCCGCGGTCGGTGGGCCGTTGCGCCCGGGCATCGTCCACCGCCTCGACAAGGATACGTCCGGCGCGCTGGTGGTCGCCCGCAACGACGCCGCGCACCACGGCCTCGCGGAACAATTTCAAAAGCGCACGGTGGAGAAAACTTACATGGCCTTGGTGCACGGCAAGCTGAAACGTGAATCCGGCACGATTGACCTGCCCGTTGCGCGCGACCGCGTTCGCCGCACCCGCATGACCACGCGCCGTCGCGAGGGCCGCGCAGCGCGCACCGATTGGAAAGTGCTCGCGCGGCTGGACAATTTCACGCTGCTGGCCGTGCGCATTCACACCGGCCGCACGCACCAGATCCGCGTGCATTTTTCCGCGCTCGGCCATCCCGTTGTCGGCGACACGCTGTACGGCGCGCCGCGCCAGGCGCGTGTGCCGCGCGGCGCCGCCGCCCCCGCGCCGCTCGGACGCAACTTTCTCCACGCCGTGCGCATCTCCTTTGAGCACCCGCGCTCCGGAAAGCGCGTGACGCTCACCGCCCCGCTTCCCGCAGACCTCCGCCAGTACGCGCGGGAACTTGCGCGGGCTTGCGGTATCCAAGAAGACTTACTGGCAACGGTCGTTGACGCTGGGCAAGGGACTCTCTAGAATCAAGGTGCCGATGCGCAGACCCATTCTCGCGACGATCATTCTCACGGGACTCGTGCTGCCGCTGCTCGCGTTGCCGCAGCAGCCCAAGGCTCCCGCCCCGCAGCAACGTCCTCCGGCCCAAGCCGAAGACCAGGAAATCACCACCATGAAGTTTCCCGTGGACCTGGTCAGCGTGGTTTTCTCCGTGCTGAACCGCCGGCAAAAATTCGTCACCGACCTGAGGCAGGAAGATTTTAAGGTCGCCGAGGACAATGTCGCGCAGAAAATCACCAATTTCAGCCGTGAGACGGATCTCCCGCTGCGCATCGGCCTGCTGCTGGATACCTCCAATAGCATTCGCGACCGCTTGAAGTTCGAGAAGGAAGCCGCCGTGGACTTCCTCTATAACGTCATGCGCCGCCGCCAGGACTATGCGTTTTTGATGACCTTCGACAACGAGCCGTCTTTCATCCAGGACTTCACCGACGACGTTGGCCAGCTCACCGAGGTCATTCAGAAGCAGCGTGCGGGCGGCGCCACCGCGCTCTACGACGCCATCTGGATTTCCGCGCGGCATCGCCTGGCGAATCCTCCGCTGCCCACGGGCAGCAATCCCTCCATTCGCCGCATCCTGGTGGTGATCAGCGACGGCGAGGACACTCTGCCCAGCGAACACAGCCGCTCGGAAGCCATCGAGATGGCCCAGCGCGCCGACGTTTCCGTGTACACCATCAGCACCAGCACGGACTGGATGTCCGTCACCGGCACCAAGCCGCAGAAATATCATTTCACCGAAGGCGACAAGGTGCTGCAAACGATCGCCGACGAAACCGGCGGCCGCGCCTTCTTCCCCTACCGCATTGACGACCTCGCGCAGTCCTTCGCCGACATCGGCACCGAGTTGCGCAGCCAATACTCGCTGGCCTACGTGCCCACCAATCGCGATCCGGACGGAAAATTCCGCACCATCAAGATCAAATCCACGCGCTCCGGCCTCAACGTCCGCGCCCGCAAGGGCTATTTTGCTCCCCGCCCCCCGAAACCCGCTTCAGAGTAGAGCGAGATTCTCCAAGGATGGAACTGCGGCTTGGCGGGATCCGCTGCAGAGGACTGGCTGACTACTGAACACTGCCAGCCAAACCGGGAAAAACTCTTTGGATGTCTGGACTCCTTGCCCACTCAGCAAGATTGACGATCTTATCTGAGATCAATTGTGCTTGAGGAACTGGCCTTTGTTGCCGGTCAGGGAGTTGTAGAGCGTCTCGATGAAGGCGTCCATGTTGATGAAGTCGCCCGACCACTTTTGCCAGGGAGCGAGGATTTTGTCCTGTTTCAACTGCTCGAGCGTCTTGTGTGCCTTGAGAGCGTTTTCCACGACGGCCGAGGTGTCCTTCAGCATTTTCACGAACTCACGAACGTCATCGAGGTTGGAGATGGCGCCGTGGCCGGGAATCACCTTTACGTCCGGGGGCAACTGGGCCATGGCTTTTTCCATTGCGGCGATCATGCCTTGGACGCTGCCGCCGCTCGACACATCAATGAACGGGAAGCCGTAGCGGACGAAATCGTCGCCCATGTGGACGACGTTGTTCTTGGGGAAAAAGATGATGGAGTCGCCGTCGGTGTGGCCGGAGGGCAAGTGCAGGGCGCGGATGTCCTCACCGTTCACGTGAACGGTGACGTCCTGCCCAAAGGTGATGACGGGCAGGGCGGGTTTGGGTGCGGGCTTGGCCTCGAAACGCAACGAGCCGCCGTTGCCACCAATGCCGCCGCTTTCGAGCCGCTTGCGCACATTGTCGTGGGCGATGACAGTGGATCCGGAACTAGCAAAGGGAGCGTTCCCGCCCGTGTGGTCTCCGTGATAGTGGGTGTTGATCACGAACCGTACGGGCTTGTCGGTAATACCGAGGTTCTTCAGGGCGGCCTGTATCTTGTCGGCAAGGGGCGCGAACTGGTCGTCCACGATGACGATCCCGTCTTCGCCGACAGAGGCGGCAATGTTTCCGCCTTCCCCCTCCAACATGTAAATGTTGCCGGATACCTTGGTGACCTTGATTTGTACCTTGGACCAGTCTGGTTCTTGCTGAGCAATCGCGGAGATGGCGAAGAGCATTAGTGCGATTAGAAAGAACTTGCGCATGTGCATTTGTCGCTCCTTGCGCGTAGAATTCTACCATCACCTTCCATGAGACTCTAGTCTACCGCCGCCTCTCGAAAAGCCGGCTGCTCCGCGAGCACCGCTCCCCGAAGCCACCCGCCCCCCAGGGAGTAATTGGAATTTCCGTACCGATGGGGACCAGGTGCTGCAAATGCTCGCCGACGAAACCGGCGGCCGCGCCTTCTTCCCTTACCGCATTGACGACCTCGCGCAGTCCTTCGCCGACATCGGCACCGAGCTGCGCAGCCAGTATTCGCTGGCCTACGTGCCCACCAATCGCGATCCGGACGGAAAATTCCGCACCATCAAGATCAAATCCACGCGCTCCGGCCTCAACGTCCGCGCGCGCAAAGGCTATTTCGCGCCGCGCCCGCCCAAACCCGCAGGGCAGTAGTTCCAAACTCGAAACTCAGTCTCTACTTGTTGTGTGAGTGTTTGTTGCTGACTTTTAGTGGCCTAGATCTGTTCCCTAACCCCTGCTCTACTGCTTTGGTGCGTAATAGCCCTTCCGTGCCAGCACTTTCGCGTCGTTGCGCTTGACCTTGATTTCGATCTTGCGGAATTTTCCGTCTTTCGAGCGATTGGTGGGGTAGTAGCCGAGGACGTACTGCGTGCGCAACTCCTCAGAAATTTGCGTAAACGCTTCTTCGAGTTTCTTCTCGTTATTCACAAAAATGGAGCGCCCGCCGGTCTGCTCGGCGAGTTTCTTGGCGTAGCCTTCGCCGCTGTAGCCGCCCCAGCCATAGAACCCGTAATCGGCCACGCCGATGATGTGGATCACCGTGTCATTGCGCTGCGCGACTTCCAGCGCTTCCTCCAGCGGCACCTGGCTGCCCGCGTCCACTGCGTCAGTCAAAATGATTAATGCTTTGCGCCCCGCCTCGCCCGCAAGCCGGTCCTTGCACGCCGCATAGATCGCGTCGTAGAGCTTGGTTCCCACGGGCCCGCTGCGCGCCACTGGTCCGTCCGGCATCGGAGAATTGATTCGCGCCCGCTGAATGGCGCGCATCAATTCTCTTCGCTCTCCGGTGTAATCGCCGAGCAAGTCCACGTTGACGTCGAAGCTCAGCACGAACGCCAGATCCTTCGCGCGCAGAACGCGCTCGAGGAAACGGTCTGCGGCGTCCTGCTCCATGGGCAGCACTCGCTCCTGGCTGATGCTGGTGTCAATCAGCATGCCGAAGGTGAGCGGCAGGTTCACTTCGCGCGCGAAGGAGTCAATTTTCTGCGGCTGTCCATCCTCAAAAATCTGGAAGTCTTCCTCGGTCAAGTCCGGCAAGATGCGTTTGTTTTTGTCTCGCACCGTGACGTACAGGTTCACCAGGTTGACGCCGACGCGAATCGTCTCTTGCGGCCTTTCCTGCTGCTGCGCGGATTGCTGCGCGCGCGCGGGCCAGGGTAGCATCGGCGCGAGCAACGCCAGCAGCAAGAGCATGCAGAGCAGAGGCAACTTCGGTGTGGGCTTTCGCATTCCTATGTATAATCTCGGGCGTCGTGGCCCAATTCTTCCGATGCGCACCGCGCGCCTGGGGTTGCGGCCGGAGAAAGTCTAGCGTTCGCCGATGACCTTTGCACGACAATTCGCCGCAATATTTCTGGTGCTCGCCCTGCCGTGGGACGCGCAGCAACCGCAGCAGCCGCCCGCAAAGCGCGCCGCGCCCCAGCAGCAGGAAGACGCGCCGTACCGTATCCGCACGCGCGCCGAGCTGGTGGTCGTGCCGGTCACGGTGAAAGATTCCTCCGGCGAAATGGTGCACGGCATCCTCGCCGACGAATTCCGCATTCTCGAAGACGACGTCGAGCAGCAAATTTCCGTTTTCTCCGTGGAGGCCTTTCCGCTTTCGGCCGTGGTCCTGCTGGATAATGCCTTGCCGCAAAATGTCGCCCGGCAACTGGAAACCGGCGCGCCGGCCATTGCCGCGGGCTTCGCGGAATCCGACGAAGTCGCCATCACGCTGTTCGACGCCTACCCGCAAAACCTGATGGAGTTCACGCGCGACAACGACAAGCTCTACGACAACCTGAAGCGCATCCAGATGGCTTCGACGTTTCCCGGGCAGGGCTCCGGCCCCATGACCGCCGGCCCCAAGGTGAACCAGGTTTCGCCGGAAGCCAAAGTGCCCACGCGGGCGGAGACGTCGCGCGCCTCGCGCGGGATGAAGCACCTCTACGACGCCGTGTACGCCGCCGGGCTGCTGCTGCGCGAACGCGGGCGCGATCGCCGCAAGATTATTTTTCTTGTTTCCGACGGCAGGAATTCGCCGAACAACGAGATGAACTTCGACGACACGCTGAAGCTCCTACTCGGTGCGGACATCTCCGTGTACGCCATCGGCGTGGGCCAGGCGTCGCTGAATCGCGGGCTGACCCCGCTGACGCGCTTCGCGCGCCTCACCGGCGGGGATGTTTTCTACGCCACCTCGCGCGCGGACCTGGAAAATATTTTTTCGCGCGTCACCGAACAGGCCCGCAATCAGTACACGCTGGCCTACGCGCCCCGCGGCACCGACCGCACCAAAGATTTTCACTCCATCGAAGTGCGAGTGAAGCGCGACCGCCTCTCCGTGCCGCCCCGCGACGGCTATTTCACTACTCCCACTCCGTAAGCAACGAAAATCGAAAAACGAAAATGGAAAATCGAGGCAAGCACTGCTCTGCGCGCTGCAAACGGGATACGCATCTCTTTTCTTCTTTCTCGCCGGCAAATAATTTCTTCTTGACTTCCCCCGCTCGGCCTCGTACAAAGCAGGTTGTGGAATCGAACACGATGTACTTGGAGTGCTTCGGTTCTTTCGGGAGAACGTTGCAGTTCCCATGCGCGATGTAGCAGTGAAACGGGGCCAATAAGTTGAAGCGGGGTGCGGCAACGCACCCCGCTGCTATTTTCTAGCCACTCTTGTTTTCATGCGCCGGGCACACCGGCCGGTATTCGCAGTGGCGGCACGCAAATCCCGGGTTCGCCTCGAATTCTCCGGCGCGGATGTTGGCGGCAACTTCCTTCACCTTGTCCTCCGCCTTTTTCAATTGCTTGGCGTCGCGCGTCGCGCACACCGGCACGTTAGTCATCAGGTTGTAAAACGTCAGGCGCAGCGGCTGTAGCTCCAGCACGTCGCGGGCGGCCAGCGCGTAGATGCTGAGTTGCAAACTCGCGCGCGCGGCCTTCTCGTCCTTCGGCCGGCCGGTTTTGTAGTCCACAATTTCCGCTTCGCGCGGGCCCAAACGGTTCACCTGGTCCATGCGTCCGGTGATGACGACGTTTCCATCCATCGGCAGCTCGAAAGTTTTTTCCTGCCCGAGCACGTCTTCCGGCCGCGGCAACGCGCTCGCATGGAACGCGCGGAGTTGCTCGAGTCCTTCGCGCTGGTATTCTTTTTCCTGGTAATCGTCCTCGTAGCCCGCCGAGCGCCACTCGCGCCGGAAAATCGTTTCCACTTCGTCCCACGGCAGCAGCCGCTTTTTCTCTTTCCATTCCTTCACCACGATGCGCACGGTGGTGTGCATCACGTTGCCGAAGGTCGTCGCCGCGCGGGGGCCGCCGCGCAGGCCCCACACGTTGTCGAAGAGGAATTTCTGCGGGCAGGAGTTGTAGCCCTCCACCGCGGTCGCGCTCAGCTTGAGCGGCAGCGCTGCCGACGGATGAAACGTCTCCGCCCAGTGCGCGATGCGCGAATAGGCGCGTGAGTTCGGGTCCGCCGCGCCAAAAAGCGACGCCGTAGCGCCGGCATCTTGCCGGCTCTTTTCCGGCTGTTGCGCGGAAGCCTTCGGCGCCAACTGCTGCACATCGTTTTTCTTAATTTCCGGCACGGAAAGAAAATCCTCCAGAAATTCCGAGCACTTCGACCGCGCATGAATCACCGTTGTCAGCGTAAGCCGCTTGCGTGCCCGCGTCAGCGCCACGTAGAAAAGTCGCCGCTCCTCTTGGATGTGAAAATCGCCCTGCGGCGTCTGCTCTTTCATCAGCGCGTCGGGAAATTCCATCACCGGCTGCCGCCAGCGGCACGGAAATCCTCCCATCACCAGCCGCAGCACGAAGACGTGGTCGAACTCCAGGCCCTTCGCCGCGTGTACGGTCATCAGTTGCACCGCGTCGCGCCCGCCGCTCTCGGCGAGATTGATCTGTCCGTTCGCCGCAGCGAAGTCGTCGAGGTACTGCACGAACTCCGCCAGCTTGCCCGTTTCCGTCAGCGCTTTGTGCTCCCACTCGCGCACGAATTCGCCGAGTCGTGCGAGATAGGGACGGTTCAGGTCGTCTTCGGGCAACACTAGCCCTAGCTCCGCAATCAATTCGTCGAGCAACTCCGACGCGCGCACCTTCCACGCCCGTGCGCGGAGGCGCATGACGAATTCCACCAGCTCCGTGATGCGCCGGCCGGTCTTCGCAAACTCCAGTTCGCCTTGCGCTCCTTGCAGTGCATCCCACAGCGGCTGTCGTTTGTTTTTGGCCGCCTTCGCGCACAGCCGCACCAGGTCTGCCGCGTCGAATCCCCACGCCGGCGCGCCCAGCACGCGCGCGCAGGCCACGTCGTCCGACGGCGTCACCATCAACCGCAGGTACGCAAGCACGTCGCGCACCAGCGGATTTTCCAGGATGGAAAGATTCTTGATGACGAACGGAATTTTCCGCGCGCGCAGCGCCGCCACCAGTTTTTCGCGGTGCGTGTGCATGCGGTAGAGCACGGCGAACTCGCCCCAGCGGTGTCCCTTGGCGTGCAGCCGTTCGATCTCGCCCGTTACCCAATTGGCCTCGTCGCCGGTCGCGCCGAATTCCACCACCTGAATTTTTTCGCCTTCCGCGTTCTGCGTGTGGAGCTGCTTGTCGGGGATATATCGATCCGCATTTTGCGCGATGACTTGTCCCGACACGCGCAGGATTTTTTTTGTCGAGCGGTAATTTTGCAGCAGCGCAAGTACATGCTCATTCGGAGGGGCGCTGCTTGCTGCGCCCCGTCCGCCGAGGAAGCGCTCCGCGAAAAGCTGAAAGCTCCCGAACGACGCTCCGCGGAAGCGGTAAATGGCCTGGTCGTCGTCCCCGACCACAAAAATATTCTTATGCCCGCCAGCCAGCAGCCACAGCAATTCGATTTGCGCGATGTTGGTGTCCTGGAATTCGTCCACCAGGATGTACTGGAGCCGCTCGCGGAGAGTTTCCAGCAGCGCGGCGTTCGTGCGCAGCAGCTTCACCGCCCCCAGCAGTTGCCCGCCGAACGTGATCAGGTTGCGCTCGCGCAGCAGCGCTTCGCTGACGCGATAGACGCGCGCCAATTCCGTCTGCCGCTCGAGTTCCGCTTCGCGCTCAGCGCGCTCCTCGGCGTCGAGATCCGCCTTCATTTCCTCGTGCGCTTTGTGCAGCCCCGCGACGTAGCGCTCGTAGTCCGCGGGCTCGACCAGCTCATCCTGGCAGCGCGAAAAAAACTGCACGAAGTCGCGCAGGAACTGCCCCGGCTCGGCCACGCGCTTGTAGAATTTCAGCTCCAGCCGCGGCATGTTTCGCCGCATCAGGATCCAGTGGTCCGCTTCGTCGAGCAACTGCACGCCCGGATTGACTTCTTTGAGCAGGCTGAAGCAAAACGCGTGAAACGTGGTGAGGGTGAGCCCTTCCGCGCGCTCGCCGGCGGCTTTTTCCACGCGGTGCTTCATTTCCCCCGCGGCTTTGTCGGTGAATGTGAGGCCCAGAATATTTTTACCGGTGATTTCGGTTTGCGTTTCTAGCAGCCGCCGGATGCGCTCGGTGATCACGCGCGTCTTGCCTGTGCCCGCGCCCGCCACCACCAGCAGCGGCGCTCCGCCGTGCTCGACAGCCTTGCGCTGCGCCGCATTCAATTCCAGCGGCGTCTCACGCACTTCTCTTGTTTTGGCCATATCTCTGCATCGTAGCGGATTTTCCTTAAGCTTTGTAGAGGCAGGTTTCCCATTTTCGCGAACTGCCTATGGGAAGGCCGGCGCACTACGCAAAGGGTGTCAACTGCGACATGAAATCAGGTAAACTCCTCTTCATATGGCAGAGTGGAAAATTGAGGAATCAGTACGCTGGCCTGCAGTCATTGGCATCGGGTTCGGCGCACCCGGTCTCCTCACAACGTCTATCGTTTTTCAAACTCAATCAGGGTATTTCGCGTATTTCGTTCCGCTAATACTACTCAGTCTTAGTGTTCTATTTTTCAGGTCCGATTGGCGCAAGCATAGAAACCCGCTTGTTCTACTTCGGAAGACAGAAATCACAGTTTCTCCTGACGAGATACATGCCGGAGAAATGATGTGCTGTGACATCCGAATCCCGGCGACAATGTCCATCGTGCCGAGAAGATGGGTGGTATTCCTAAGCGCATTCGATGAAGTCCTGGAAGACGATGAAGAGATACCCGATTTGGACCCCATTTGCTCAGTCACCTTCTATTCAGAAATAAGTAAGGAGCAGGTGGCTGATGGATTCTATGCGCTCAGAGGTCATTTTCTTGTCCCAAGAAAACCTTCCGTTTGCGCAGGAACCAACGACCCCAATTTAAACTGGAAAATCGGCTTGCGACTGGACCTTGGAAGATGGGGAACATGGTCCCTTCAGAATCCTCCTTCGGTCCGTGTCATGCCGGGAAATTGACCCCGCCGTGGGGCGCGCCTATACTTATCTTTTGTTGGCTCGCCCGTCGTCGAAGGAGACCTCCTCATGGACACCCCCGTCATACTTAGCGCTGTCCGCACTCCAGTTGGAAAATTCCAGGGCGGCCTGGCATCGTTTTCCGCCACCGACCTCGGCGCCATTGTGGTGCGCGAAGCCGTGCGCCGCGCCGGCATCGAGCCCGGCCAGGTGGACGAATGCATCATGGGCAACGTGGTGAGCGCCGGCCTCGGCCAGGCGCCCGCGCGCCAGGCGGCCATCAAGGGCGGGCTCGACCCGCGCTCCGGTGCCATGACCATCAACAAAGTTTGCGGCTCGGGATTGAAAGCGGTGGGCCTCGCCGCGCAGCAGATTCAGCTCGGCGAAGCGGAAATCGTCGTCGCCGGCGGCATGGAGTCCATGTCGAATTGCCCGTACCTGCTCACGCAGGCGCGCACCGGCTATCGCCTCGGCCACGCGCAAGCCATGGACTCGATGATTCTCGACGGCCTGTGGGACCCCTACGAAAATTTCCACATGGGCATGACCGGCGAGCTTGTCGCCGAAAAATACGGCATCACGCGCCAGGAGCAGGACCAGTTCGCCGTGGAGAGTCACAGGAAAGCGGTCGCCGCGACGAAAAACTGCTGGTTCGAATCACAAATTATTCCCGTCGAAGTCCCGCAGAAAAAAGGCGAGCCGCTGCGCATCTCCAAAGACGAATCGCCGCGCGAAGACACTACGCTCGAATCGCTGGCCAAGCTGAAGCCCGCGTTCAAAAAGGACGGCACGGTCACTGCCGCCAACGCGCCGGGCACCAACGACGGCGCCGCCGCGGTCGTCGTCACCAGCGAACGCCTCGCGTCAAAAATGGGCAAGCAGCCCATGGCGCGCATCATCGCGCAAGCCGTCGGCGGCATGGAGCCGAAGTGGGTGATGATGGTGCCCGTGGTCGCGGTCGAAAAGCTGCTGAAGAAAACTGGATGGGACCGCGACAAAGACGTGGACCTCATCGAGCTGAACGAAGCCTTTGCCGTGCAGGCTATCGCTGTCATCCGCGAATTGAAACTCAATCCGGCAAAAGTGAACGTGAACGGCGGCGCAGTCGCGCTCGGGCATCCCATCGGCGCATCCGGCGCGCGCATTCTCGTGACGCTGCTCTACGAGCTGCACCGTCGCAACCTGAAGCGCGGCATCGCCGCGCTTTGTCTCGGCGGTGGCAACGCCGTGGCCCTGGCCGTTGAACGAATGTAGAGCTGACCTTGTAGGGGCGCTGCTTGCTGCGCCCTAGAACTAGCTGCTGAGCGCTGACCACTGACGACTGACCATTTCTTTATGATCTGCCCACTCTGCCATTCCGAATACCGACAGGGAATCACGCATTGCGTCGACTGTGGTTCGGAACTCATTTTCTTGCCGGAGAAAGAAATGAATCAAATGTCTTCGCCTGAGCAAGTTGTGGAGCAATTCCTGGTGCCACTTTGGCGCGGCGAGGATGCAGTCGTGTACGAGCGGATCAAAGAAGATCTGCATGGGGCGCGCATTCCCTTTTATGAAATGCAACCCGAAGAATTCCACCAAGCTCAAGGCGACCCTTATCGAACATTTCCTCATCCGCGCTTTGGTTTCGAGCTTCTCGTGATGCCGTCACAACTTGACTCGGCAAGGGTCATACTAGAGCGCATTCTTAACTCGGAATCCGAAGAACTCGAATTCGCGGATGACGAACCGCAGGAGGACGCCCACAATTCAGGTCCGCAGAAAGAAATTCCGGAGAATTGGGACGAATCCGAAGCAAAGTTGGAAATTTGGACAGGTGCCGACGAGCAATTCGCTTTTTCACTGCGTATCTGCCTTCGCGAAAATGCGATTCCTTCGCGGCTCGTCCTTTTGGATCCGGGCAATGCCACATTGTTTGTACGCCCGGAGGACGAAACCCGCGCGCGCGAAATCTTGCGTGAAATCACAGAAGGAACGCCTTTAACCTGAACCCTGATTCCTGAAACCTGATACCTTTTTTCTCGGAGGCTTCATGTCAGTAGAAACAATCAGAACCGTCGCGGTGCTCGGCGCGGGCACGATGGGCAACGGCATCGCCCACGTCTTCGCCGCGCGCGGATACAGCGTCGTCCTGCGCGACGTCGAGCAGCGCTTCCTCGACCGCGGCCTGGACACCATCTCCAAGAACCTCGACCGCCAAATCAAAAAGGGCCAGCTCCCCGAAACCGACAAAGCCGCTGTCCTCGGACGCATCAAAGCAGTGACCGAGCTTTCCGCGATAGCCGCCGCGGATTTCGCCGTCGAAGCCGTGCCCGAAAATCTGCAAATCAAAACCGAAGTGCTGAAAGCCGCCGACGCGCTGCTGCGCAAAGATGTCATTCTCGCCAGCAACACTTCGACGATTCCCATCACCGCGCTGGCTGCCGTCACGTCGCGCCCGGGAAAATTCATCGGCATGCACTTCATGAATCCGGTGCCGGTGATGACGCTGGTGGAAGTCATTCGCGGCCTGGAAACTTCCGACGAAACGTTTGCGACGACCATGGCGCTCGCCGAAAAACTCGGCAAGAAACCCGTCGCCGTCAACGACGCCCCGGGCTTCGTCTCCAACCGCGTGCTGATGCCCATGATTAACGAAGCCGCATTCTGCGTGATGGAAGGCGTGGCCACGCCGGAAGCCGTGGACGACATCATGAAGCTAGGCATGAACCACCCGATGGGCCCGCTGGCGCTCGCCGACCTCATCGGCATCGACACGTGTCTCGCGATTATGGATGTGCTCTATACCGGCTTTTCCGATTCGAAATACCGCCCCTGCCCACTGCTGAAAAAATTGGTCGCCGCGGGCCGCCTTGGGCGCAAATCCGGCCGCGGGTTCTATTCGTACACGTAGCGCCGGCCTTGCCGCGCAACAGAAAATCGTAATTCGCGAGGCCGAATGCGCGTCTAGTTGGCAGCAGGAAAATAAGATCGGGAAGTTTCCGAAACGGTTGAAGGAGGAGTCGATGAAGCGGGTGTTCCTGGGATTAGTTCTTGTACTTTGCTTTTCCGCCGCGGCTGCCGCGCAGGCCGCTCGCGAAGCCACCATCATGGCAGCGGACGGCGTGCTGCTGAAGGCCACTTTCACTCCGGCGGCGCAGCCCGGCCCGGGCGTGATTCTTTTTCATCAGTGCAATAGCGACCGCAAATCCTGGAGCACTCTGGTGCCGCGACTCACCGCCGCGGGCTATCACGTGCTCACGTTTGACTTCCGCGGCTTCGGCGAAAGCGCCGGCGCGCGCTTCGCCAACCTGCCGCCGAACGAGCGCGTCGCGGTGCAAGCCAACCAGTGGCCCGGCGACATTGACGCCGCCTTCAATTTTCTTCTCGCGCAGCGCGGCGTGGACAAGAACCGCATCGGCGCCGCCGGCGCGAGTTGCGGCGTCAACCAGTCCATTCAGCTCGCGCTGCTGCATCCGCAAGTAAAATCGCTCGTGCTGCTTTCGGGGAACACGGACACCGCCGGGCGGCAATTTCTGCGCACGGCCGACGGGCTGCCGATTTTCGCCGCGGCCAGCGACGATGACTTCAACGCGGTGCCGCTGATGCGCTGGATTCTCGCCTTCTCGCACAACCCGCAGAACAAATTCGCGCAGTTCAAAGCCGCGGGCCATGGCACGGAAATGTTTGCGGTTGAAAAAGGACTCGAGCCGATGATTG
The DNA here is from genome assembly GCA_023481105.1 of Acidobacteriota bacterium. GTDB lineage: Bacteria > Acidobacteriota > Terriglobia > Acidiferrales > UBA7541 > JACQDE01. Next base: position 14,772 of record JAMCWK010000025.1, read on the forward strand.
TGGAGTGGTTCGACAAGACTTTGCGCAATGCGCCCGCCAAAATGCCCGCCGCTTCGACCAGCGCCAGGAAGCCTTCGCCGCAGGAGGAGTTCTGGTCGCTTCTGGAGGAATCCGGCGGCGCGGCGCGCGCCATGCAGTATTACGAGGAGACGAAGAAGCGTGACCCCAACATGGTGCTTTTTCCTGAATTCGCCGTGAACGCCCTCGGCTACGAACGCTTGCAGGCCGCCAAAGCGGCGGAGGCGGTGGAGATTTTCAAAATCAATGTCGCCGCGTATCCAGCTTCGCCCAATGTGTACGACAGCCTGGGCGACGCCTACGTCGCCGCGGGCAAGCGCGAGCTGGCCATCGAGACTTCGCGCAAAACTATTCAGATGCTCGAGTCCACGCCCAACCTGGACGCGGAATTCCGCAAGCTGCTGCGCGAGAGCGCCGAAGGCAAGTTGCGCCAGCTCGGCGCGCCGATTGCGGCTCCTTCCACGCCGCAACCTCCGCCTGCTCCGCCGCCTGCTCCACCGGCGGATCAGGTATTCCGCATGCCCATCGTTTATTCCGTGCCGGGCATGGACACGGTCGCCGTGCGCCGCGACGTCGTTTACAAGACCGTGGATTCCGCGGGCGCAAAGCTCGAGCTGAAGATGGACGTCTATTCGCCTGCCGGCGCGCAATCCGGCCAGCGCTTTCCCGCCGTGCTGCTTATCAGCGGCGGCGGCGCGGACCCGGCGATGGACTGGCGCGTTGCCGTCGTCTATCAATCCTACGGCCGTCTGCTTGCCGCGTCCGGATTCGTCGGCATTCCATTCACCAAGCGCTACCAGCGCGGCGTGGAGGGCGTCACGCAAGGTGCAAGCGATTTGGCCGACATCATTCGCTATGTCCGCGAGCACTCCGCCGGGCTCAATGTGAATCCCGACCGCATGGCCGTGTGGGCATTTTCGGCGGGAGGGTTTCTGCTTTCTTCCGCGCTGCGTGACGCGCCGCCGTACATCCGCGCGGTACTTTCCTTTTACGCGGTATTGGATGTCATTCCCGGTGGCCGCTCTCTCGAGGAAGAGCAGCGGCTCGCCGATCTGTCGCCGCTCACAAATCTTCGGCGCAGTGCTGGGCGAGTTGCGCCGATTCTCATCGCTCGCGCTGGCCTCGACAATGCTGAACTGAACGCCGGCATCGAGCGTTTCGTGCAGGAGGCCCGCGCGCGCAACTTGTCGATTGAATTGATGGAGCACCCGCAAGGCCGCCACGGCTTCGACGTCCTCGACGACAACGCGCGCTCCCGCGAAATCATCGCTCGCGCCATCGAGTTCCTCAAGGCCCGGTTAGCGCAATGAAACGATAAATGCTCAATTTTGAGGTACTTCCAAGGAGGTTGGTTACCGGTTACTGAGGCGAACAAAAATCGAAAAATAATGTTTGCTTTTTGTTCGCCTTCTGCTACGATGCCCTCAATTGACGGGGTGCAGCCAGCTTCCCCGAATAGGAGGGTACAATGGTTTCAGCGGGTGCAACGGGGCAACTCTCTGGTAAACTTCCGGTCCCTGGGATGGTTCATCCGGACGGCAATCACAAGGACAAAGGCGGCGTCATGTCGGACGAACGGGCAAAGATGGTCGAAAACGCGATTGCGCAGATCGAGAAGCAGTATGGCAAAGGCTCGATCATGCGCCTGGGAAACAAGGACGTGCTGGTGCCGGTCAGCGTGATCCCCACGGGCTCCCCTTCGCTGGACGCGGCGCTGGGCGTGGGCGGCGTGCCGCGCGGGCGCGTGATTGAAATCTACGGCCCGGAAGCGGGCGGCAAGACCACGCTCACGCTGCACATCATCGCCGAAGCGCAGAAGATGGGCGGCCAGGCGGCGTTCATTGACGCCGAGCACGCGCTGGACCCCAGCTACGCGCGGCGGCTCGGCGTAGACGTGGATAATTTGCTCGTGTCGCAGCCGGACAACGGTGAGCAAGCGTTGGAAATCGCCGAAGCGCTCATTCGCTCGGGCGGCGTGGACGTGGTCGTAGTGGACTCCGTCGCCGCGCTGGTGCCCAAGGCCGAGCTGGAAGGCGAAATGGGCGACCCCTCGATGGGCATGCAGGCGCGATTGATGTCGCAGGCGCTGCGCAAGCTGACGGCCATCGTCTCCAAATCGAAGACCTCGCTGATCTTCATCAACCAGGTGCGCGAAAAAATCGGAGTGCTCTTCGGTAATCCGGAAACTACCACCGGCGGCCGCGCGCTGAAATTTTATTCCTCCATCCGCATCGACATCCGCCGCATTCAGGCCATCAAGGAGGGCGACCGCGTGGTCGGCTCGCGCACGCGCGCCAAAGTGGTGAAGAACAAAGTGGCTGCGCCGTTCCGCGAAGCTGAGTTCGACATCATCTACGGCGAAGGCGTTTCCCGCGAAGGCGATTTGATTGATGTTGCGGTGGACAAGAACATCGTCGAAAAGGCTGGGCAGTGGATCAGCTTCGGCGGCGAACGACTCGGGCAGGGCCGCGAAAATGCGCGGACGTTCCTGAAGGAAAACACCGACATCCGCGAAAAGCTCGAAGCCGCTGTGCGCAAGGCTCTCGGACTTGCCGTCGCTGGCGAGCCGCGCCCCGGCCCGCAACTGGCCACCGCGGCGTCCGCCAGCGCGAAGCCAAAGACTTCACGCTAATCGCTCACGGCATTCGATCATTTCTGTTGGACGGCCGCAGCGGAGGTTTCTGCGATGAAGATATCCGTCTTTGTTGGCACAAGTGTTGACGGCTTCATTGCGCGACGCAACGGCGACCTCGATTTTCTTCCACCATGCGGCGGCGAACCACACGGTTATGAAGAGTTCTTTGCCAGCGTCGATGCTCTGGTAATCGGTCGCAACACATTTGACAAGGTACTCACGTTTGAAACGTGGCCGTATGGCAAAAAGCGCGTCGTGGTTTTGAGCAGCCGTCCAGTGAATTTGTCCGCAGCGATTGGAGGCGTTGTGGAACAGATGTGCGGACTTCCCGCGGAGATTGTATCGCAACTCGCGGCCAGCGGCGTGCGGCATGTTTATGTGGACGGAGGAATCACGATTCAGAAGTTTCTGCGCGCGGGGCTTGTGCATCGCCTCATCATCACGCGCGTGCCGGTGCTCATCGGAGAGGGAATTCCGCTTTTCGGCTCTCTGCCGCGCGATGTGCGGCTACGTCACGTCACGACACGGCACTATCCGAGCGGCTTGGTGCAGAGCGAATACCATCTCGCGACATGACCCAGCATCGCGCAGCAACTTTGGCAGCTGGCCACTAGTACCCGGCCTTTATTCTTCACCTTCTCTTCGTGGTACTCGATGTTCGCAACGGTTACCCCTAATTTTTGTGCGCGGCGATTCGCGCTTGCGCCGCTTGCGCCGCCTCCCGTACAATCGGTTGCGCGTACTCAGTTTGACGAAACGACTCTCGACCAGCAGCGTCTAATTATCCGAATGAGGCGATTGCCCAATCTTCGAAAGTGCATGGCGATATTGCTGGCTCTTTTTCTGCTGGATGGATCCGCCTCGTTTAGCGGCGCTCGCCCCGCGCCCGCGCAGAGCAAGAGCAAGCAGTCCAAGGCGCCCTCCAAGTCGTCGAAAGCGACGACCCGCAAACCCGCGCCGCGAAAATCGCGCTATGGAATTCCCACTTACGCGGATTCAACGAAAGACGACATCCCCGAATTTGACGATCCGCAGGTGCGCCAGGCGGCGGTCTCCGCTCTGGGACGTTTTAACGGCGCGGTGGTCGTGGTGGATCCCAACAACGGCCGCGTGCTTTCCATCGTGAATCAGCGCCTCGCGTTCTCCGAAGGCTTCCAGCCGTGCTCCACGTTTAAGCCGGTCGTGGGCATCGCCGCACTGGAGAAAGGCATCATCACGCGCGACACCATGCTGCCGGTGGCCCGCCGCCGCTATCTGAACCTCACGGAAGCGCTGGCGCATTCCAACAACCGCTTCTTCGAAGCGCTCGGCAAACAGATGGGCTTTGAAACCGTTTCGCACTACGGAAAACTTTTCGGTCTAGGCGAAGCGGCCGGCTACAACATTTTCGAGGAGCATCCCGGGCTGTTTCCGGAGAAACCGCCGCAGTATGGCGGAGTCGCGCGCATGTCCAGTTTTGGCGAAGGCATTCACATCACGCCGTTGCAACTCGCCTCCATCGGCGCGACGCTGGCCAACGGCGGCACGGTGTACTACCTCCAATATCCGCGCACGGAGGAAGAGCGCCGCAACTTCGCCCCAATGGTGAAGCGCAAGCTAGACATTGCAGCCTATCTGCCGGACGTGCGCGAAGGGATGCTAGCCGCGGTGCTGTATGGCACGGGACGCTCGGCCTTCGATCCCTACGGAGAGCAGACGCTGGGCAAAACGGGCACCTGCTCCGATCAAGGCTCGCGGCTGGGCTGGTTTGTTTCCTATTCCGATCAGGTGAATCCGCGGCTGGTGGTGGCCGTGCTGCTGCGCGGGCGCAGCCGCGTGATTAACGGCAATACTGCGGCCGATGTCGCAGGCCGCGTGTTCACACGCCTGCACGAGCAGAACTTTTTCGCGGACGTTTCCGCCGGTGCTCAGGCGGTCCCTTCCGGCTCGCACTGATCCCGCCGCAAATTCAGCTCAATCCTTCGCGCCGGCGGTATTCCACGAGACATTCCGGGCAAAACGTGTGGCTCACCTGGGCATCGGAATGTGCCGCCACAAATTGGTCCAGGCGTTCCCAATCGCCGTGGCCGTGCTCGACACCCTCATCGTTGCGGATCTTCCCGCACACGCAACACACCGGCAAGATCAGCTCGTACATTTTCAAGCGATGCCGATCGGTGATGTCCTGGATCACCGCCAGACTTGCCGGCTTGCCTTCGTACACGATGCGCGTGGCGTGAACCAAGGCCGGAAAGCTGGTGCCGTCTCGACGCAGACGGTGGACTTCGTACTCCGCGGGAACCATTTCACCTGCGGCGCGGCGGCGGTAGTATTCCCGCACTCGCTCACGGTCGTCAGGTGTGATTTGCGCCAACACGTCTCCGAACGCAAGCTCGTCCTGCACATGTTCAAAGCCGTGCAAGTGCGCATCCGCCGGGTTGACGAACACGAGCCGCCCTTCGTGGATGACTCGCACTGCCACGGGCAAATCTTCAAGGAGGTCGTGGAGCCGCTTTTCGCTCGTGCGGATTGCTTCTTCAGCCTGCTTGCGCTCCGTAATGTCCCGCGCCACAATCACAAATTGCACTTCTCCGTTGCCCGCCAGCTCGCTGACAGAAATTTCGATTGGGAAGCGCTCCCCGTCGCTGCGAAGTCCTGCGAATTCCTTCACTCCCTGCCCGATGACGCTGCCTTTCCGCCCCTGCAGGTGCGCGGTTACGCCCTCGCGGAATTCCTTCCGGAGATCCAGCGGCAAGAGTGACTCCATTTGCAGCCCCTGCAAACCGCCGGGGTCAAAGCCATGCATGCGCTCGAAAGCCGTATTGGCGAAACGGATCTTTCGATCACTCCCGAAAATCACGATGCCGTCCTGGGCCACCTGGGCAATCGTCTGAAAGCGGGATTCCGCCGCCGCGGCCGCGTGCGCTGCCGCCAGGCGTGTCACCGGCCGCAGAATCACGGCATAGAGCGCCGGAAGAGCAATCGCAGCAAGCACCACCGTGTCCAGGAACGCCAGCCAAATGGTAATCGGCTCGCCGCTGACTTCCAGTAAGAGCATGACGCTGAGTTCGGTCAGCGCCACCACCAGGATGCTGCGCCACAGAATCGTCGCCACCGATTGCACGATGGCAAGCCGCGCGGCACCCTCAGAGGCTGAACGGCGACTTACTTCGGCTTGCATAAAGCGCTCCCTGCGATTCCAGTTTTGCTTCTTCTACGATCCATGGTTGGAAGGCGAACGCCCAAAGTTTTTCAATGGCACGCCACGCGCGACAAAACCCTATCCCAGTCCCTGCTCTTTTCGGTATCGCGCCAGGCACTCCGGGCAAAAGGTATGCGTCAACTGCGCATCGAAGTGCCTGGAGATGTAGCGGTCCAGGCGGTCCCAGCCGCCCTGGCCGGAAGCGACGTCGTGGTCGTCGCGGATTTTTCCGCAGACGCAGCAGATCGGCAACAACTGTTCGTAGAGTTTCAGTTTCTTCCGCTCGGTGATGTCCTGGTAGATTCCGTACGCGCCTTGTACTTGCTGTCCGATGATCAGCGGCACGCCATGGATTTCCACGTCCACCAAACTCCCATCCTTCCGCCGGCGGCGAGAAATCAAATGGGCTACCTGTCCTTGCAGATTGCTTTCGGTCATCCCCAAGGCTTCCGCCTTCAACTCATCGGAAGCAACCAGGGAGTCTATTTCCATGCCTGCAATCTCTGCGCTGCGAAACTGAAACAGTTCTTCGAAGGCCGGGTTGCACAGCTGCACCCGCCGTTGCTTGTCGAGCACCACGATGGCCATGGGGCTGTTGGCGAGCAAGGCGTTCAGGCGCGCAGTACGTTCCTGGATTTCATGTTCCGCAGATTTTCGCGTGCCGATATCCCGTAATACGGCCACAAACAGCGACTCGTTGTGCTCGCGCAGCTCGCTGACGCGCACTTCGGCGGGAAAGCGGCCGCCGTCGTTGCGCAACAGCACCAGCTCAATCGTGCCCATGCTGCTCAACACGCGTTCGCCGGTTTCAAGGAATCGCCGGTGGGCGTCCAGCAAGAATGGCTTGGATTCTTCGGAAAGGACGGATTCGATGGAAAGCGTTTCCCATGCGCGCGGTCCGAGACCGAACATCTTTTCCGTGGCCCGGTTGGCGAAGTGGACTTTCCAGTTCGCATCCAAAATGACGATGGCATCGCCCGCCGCGTGGGCGATGGCCTGAAAGCGGGCCTCTGCCGAGGCCGCTGCGTGCCGAGCCGCCAATTCGCTTAGCGGGCGATGCGTGGTCGCATAGAGGACCGGTAAGGCGATGGCGATGGACAAAAGGGCTTCAATGATCTCGTAAGAGACGCCATATGGAATTCCAAGGACGGGAATGGTCAGGCTGCCGAGGAATTCGGCAGCTAACATCACTAAGATGGCCCGGAGCACGATTCCCAAGGTCGAGCGCGCCACAGCGAGGTGTGCGCCAGCCTGTGCTGCGTTTAGCGGCCTATCTCTTTGCGCCATAGTTTTCGCCCCGGCTGATTTGCGCGCTCGCGTAACTCGGCGTCAGACGAGTCAATCTCCACATTATGGCCGACATTGAGTTCTCACGCACGGATTTCGTCCCAATTTGGGATGTTGGCACACCGATCCTGCACGACCTCCTCAATTGGCCCTTCATCTCCTTAGGAGACTTTCGTCCCATCCAGACCTTGTGCATTTTCTCTGCCATCGGATCGTCTGTGGCCTTGGCATGTATGTCCTGGTGTCAAGTCCAGATGTTGATGAGAAGGCTGCACAGTGTCACTTTCCCGCTGGACGGGGAATCCTACTTGGGTCACAACTCAATCTGAGCTATCCTGCAAGATCGCTTTCGCGTTCCAAAACGAACAGGGTGCCGGAAGCGGGCATGCAGTTCTGGGGGATTCTTGCGACGTCGCTTGCTGATGATCGTGGTTGCGCTGGGCGTTCCCGGCTTTACGCTATTGGCCTATCTGTCTAGCTCGCATTCCTCCTTTCAGCAGCAACTCGCCCAGCAGATTGCGCTGGCCCGCGATGAAGCGCCGCTCATTGCCGCGCAGGCGCCGCATTTTTCCGAGCACGCGGTTCCCACCGGACTGAACGTTACCGACTTACTTCAGGGGATGGGCGTCGCGCGCGCGACCGTGCTGGCAGTGGTGGACGCCGCACGGCCTGTTTACGATCTCGCGCGCCTTCGCGCCGGCAACCAGATGGTTGTCGCGCGCACTATCGCCGGCGACCTGCTCTCTCTGCGCTACCAGATTGATCCCGACCGCATGCTGTGGGTCTTCTCGCAGGGCGACGAGTTTCGGGCAGAAATCAAAGAGATTCCTTCGACGGTCGAGGTGGTGCGCATCGAAGGAGAAATCCGCGATTCGCTCTTCAATGCTGTGGAAGACGCTGGCGAGCGCGCGGAGCTGGCCATCCGCCTCTCCGAAATTTTCGGCTGGGATTTGGACTTCTACACCGACCCACGCAAGGGCGACACGTTTCGCGTGGTCGTCGAGAAGCGCATCTACTCCAACGGCCAGCCCGCCTCGTATGGCAAACTTTTTGCCGCCGAGTACAACAACGCCGGCACGCCGTATCAGGCAGTGCTCTTCCGCGATCCCGACGGGCGCACGGCGTATTACGCGCCGGACGGCAAGTCGCTGCAAAAAGCGTTTCTACGCTCGCCGCTGAAATTCAGCGCGCCGATTACCTCGCGCTTCAGCAGAAGCCGCTTCCATCCCGTCCTGAAAATCCGCCGCCCACATCTGGGCATTGACTACGCTGCGCCGACGGGCGCGCCCGTGCAATCAATCGGCAACGGCCGCGTCGTTTTCGCCGGACGCAACGGCGGCGCGGGCAACATGGTGCACATCAAGCACACCAACGGTTACGAAACGATGTACATGCACCTCTCGCGAATTCTCGTGCGCAACGGCGCGCATGTCGAGCAGGGCGAACGCATCGGCCTCGTCGGCAAGACCGGCCTGGCCACCGGCCCGCATCTCGATTTCCGAATTCTTCAGCACGGCGCGTATCGCAATTTCGAAGCGCTGCGCTTGCCGCCGGCGAATCCCGTTGGCAAACGCGACATGGCTGACTTCCTCGCCGTCCGCGACCGCTGGGTTCCGCTGCTCCATGCCGATGTCACACAGTTCGCTCAAGCTATTGCGCAAACCTCCACTGCTCCCTCTGGCCGCTAGTCGATAGGCAAATTACGCGCAAAAAACAAAAAGGGCGCCCGACTGCGCGGACGCCCCTCTGATTACTGATAGCAGACAACTGAAAACTGAAAACTGAAAACTGAAAACTGAAAACTACTTCACTTCCCAGGTATCGCCCTGGCGCAGCAGCTTGGCGAGGTCGCCTTTGCCGCGCTTGGCGGTGACTTCGCGGATTTGCTCGGCGATGCGGTCTTCGTACCGCGGAGCGTCCACCGCGCGAAGCACGCCTATGGGCGTGGGGAATCCCGGCGTGGAGTCCATGCGCGAGAGCAGGAATGCATACGCCGGATTGTGATTTTTTTCGTCGTGGACGATGAGGTCCTTCTCGGCGATGCCGTTTCCGAGCTGCACGACTTCCAGCTCGAGGCCGTTCATACGGATGCCCTTGTCTTTGTTCTTGCCGAAGATGAGCGGCTTGCCGTGCTCGATTGCGATGATGTGGTCCTCGCGCACTTCTTTTTCGGTCAGGCTTTCCCACGCGCCGTCGTTGAAGATATTGCAGTTCTGCATGATCTCAATGAACGAGGAACCCTTGTGCGCGGCCGCGCGCTTCACCGTGGCCTTCAGGTGCGGCTGGAACACGTCCACCGAGCGCGCCACAAATGTTGCGTCGGCGCCGAGCGCAAGGGAAAGTGGATAAAACGGGCGATCCGCCGAGCCGAATGGCGTGGACTTCGACTTCTTCCCGATTTCCGACGTCGGCGAATACTGTCCTTTGGTGAGGCCGTAGATGCGGTTGTTGAACATGAGCACCTTGATGCCCACGTTGCGACGCAGCATGTGAATCGTGTGGTTGCCGCCGATAGACAGCGAATCGCCGTCGCCGGTGGCCACCCACACTTCCAGCTCGGGGTGCGCGATTTTTACGCCCGTGGCCACCGCCGGCGCGCGCCCGTGAATGCTGTGGAAGCCGTAGGTGTTCATGTAGTACGGAAAGCGGCTGGAGCAGCCGATGCCCGACACAATCACAAATTTTTCCTTGGGAATCCCCAGCTCCGGAAACACCGACTGCACCGCGGACAGAATCGCGTAGTCGCCGCAGCCCGGGCACCAGCGGACTTCCTGGTCCGTCTGAAAATCCTTCTTCGTGTAAACGGGAAGCGTTTCCGTGCTCATTGCAGCACCTCTTTAATCTTCGCCGCCATTTCGGAAGTCCCGAAGGGCTTGCCCTGGATTTTGTCGTAGCCCTGCGCGTCCACCAGGTATTTTGCGCGCAGGACCATCACCAACTGCCCCATGTTCATTTCCGGCACCAGGATTTTCTTGTAGCGCTTCAGCACCTCGCCGAGGTTTTTCGGCAGCGGGTTCAAGTAGCGCAGGTGAACGTGGCCGATTTTGTGGCCCTTGGCGCGCTTCAGCTTCATCGCCGCCGTGATAGGGCCGTACGTCGAACCCCAGCCCACAATTAGAAGCTCGCCTGAGGGATCGCCGGCGGGAACCACTTCCGGAATTTCCTGCGCCACGGCTTCCACTTTCGCCGCGCGCAGCCGGCACATCTTCTCGTGGTTCAACGGCTCGTAGTTGATGTTGCCGGTGACGTCCTGTTTCTCAATGCCGCCGATGCGATGCTCGAGGCCGGGCGTGCCCGGAATGGCCCATGGCCGCGCTAGCGTCTTCGGATCGCGGCTGTACGGCATGAAGCCTCTGGCGTCGGTCGTAAAGTGCACGGGGATGCTGGGCAATTCACTCGGCTGCGGCACGCGCCACGGCTCCGCGCCGTTGGCCAGATAGCCGTCGGAGAGGACGATGACCGGCACCATGTACTTGAGCGCGATGCGGCTGGCCTCCAGCGCGACCCAGAAGCAGTCGCCCGGCGAAGATGCTGCCAGCACGGGAATCGGCGCTTCGGAGTTGCGGCCGTAAAGCGCTTGCAGCAGATCCGCCTGCTCCGTCTTCGTTGGCAGACCGGTGCTCGGCCCGCCGCGCTGGATGTCGCAAATCACCAGCGGCAACTCCACCGCGACGGCCAAGCCCAGCGCTTCCGTTTTCAGCGCCATGCCCGGGCCGGACGTGGTGGTGATGCCCAGCGAGCCGGCGTAGGACGCGCCGATGGCCGAGGTTACTGCGGCGATTTCATCTTCGGCTTGAAACGTCACCACGCCGAAGTCTTTGTACATGGACAACTCATGCAGCACGTCGGACGCCGGAGTAATCGGATAGGAGCCTAGGAACAGCGGGATGCCCGCCTGCTGCGACGCGGCCACGAATCCCAGCGCCAGCGCCGTGTTCCCGCTGATGTTGCGATAGAGCCCCGGCGCCAGCTTGGCCGGCGGAATTTCGTAGCTTACCTGGAAAGCTTCCGTCGCTTCGCAATACGCGTAGCCCGCCTTCATCGCCAGCTTGTTGGCTTCGATCAGTTGCGGCTTCGCCTTGAATTTGTCTTCGATCCAGCGGAAGGTGGACTCCATCGGCCGGTTGTAGAGCCAGTAGCACATGCCCAGCGCGAAGAAATTCTTGCAGCGGTCCACGCTCTTGGCATCCAGGCCCAATTCTTTCAGAGCCGCGCTGGTGAGCTTCATCAGCTCTACGGGGAACACGCGGTAGGCGTCCAGCGTGTGGTCTTCCAGCGGATTCGACGCCATCTGCGCCTTCTTCAGGTCGCCCGCGCCGAAATTGTCCACGTTGACGATCAAGATGCCGTTTTTCTTCAGTTCCGTCAGATTCATTTTCAGCGCGGCGGGGTTCATCGCCACCAGCGCGTCCACCGCGTCGCCCGGCGTGTAAATTTCCGTCGAGCCAAAGTGCACCTGGAAGCCGCTCACGCCCGGCAGCGTGCCCTTCGGCGCGCGGATCTCCGCCGGATAGTCGGGAAACGTGGCCAGGTCGTTGCCATAAAGCGCCACCGTGTTGGTGAACTGGTTGCCGGTGACCTGAATGCCGTCGCCGGAATCGCCGCAGAAGCGGATGACGGCCTTTTCCAGCACTTCGCGTTTTTTGCTCTTGCGGGGAGGGGACTGCGTGATCGTGCCCATGATGACTTGCGACCTTCTTTCCGTTGGACTGTGTACCCTGCGCGCGGAAAACCATTCCGCATGAATGATTATTTTAACATATTCGGGTGCAGATTTTTCGGGGGCCGTAACGCGCGTTCAGCATATTGAACGCATCATTTTGCCGGCACGAGCAGCAATTTTGCCTTCAAATTCTTTTCCACTGCTGCGCGCGAGTACGCCAGCGGAAAATGTTCTTCCCGGGCCCACAACTTCAGCAAGTCGTCGTAATGCATGCTGCCGGGCTGGCCGGATTGTCCCGGCGTGTTGGTGGCCGTGGAATTGTCCCAATTGCGAAGATCCAACACTTGGCGGTACGACGCGCCGGACGATTGCCGGAAATTTCCGCCGGCGGTGGCGTTGACGGTGTTGCCGTCGCCGCCGCGCTCCACCGGCCCGAGATTGAACGCCGCGCGCTCCGGGTGTTTTGCGCCGGCCAGCGGATGCGTAAAGCTCGCGGTGTGCAGCGCGCCCCAACGCCATTTGGTCATGTCCGCGCCGAGAAATCGCTCCACGTCGGCGATGGCTGCGTCGAGCGACTTCGCCAGCACCGCGTCGCGCTGCTCCACAGGATTGCTGCCCGGAAAAAATGTCGCGTCCGGCTCGCGCACTGCGCGCAGCACCGTCTTGGTGGAGACCATGCGCCGCGCAATGTTCCACGCTTCCGCCGGCACCAGCGGCCGGAAGACGTCCGCGCTTAACCGGCTGAGCCACACTTCGAATAGCACCGCCGCGGCGGAATCCTTTTCCATTCGCGCGTCCCACTTTTTCAGCAGTTCCAACGCTTGTATGCGTTTGCTGTTGCCTGCGGCAATGCGCGGTACCAGGGCCAGCAATTCCCGCGCGGGAAGGGAAGTGACGTCCGCTTGCAATCGCTCCGAATCCTCGACGGTGAGCAATTTCCCAGCCGCCAGCACTTCGCGGACGCGCTCCACACGGTAGGGCGTGGACCACTCGAATCCGATTAGCTTTTCCTCCTCCGGCGGAAGCGTGTTGTTGTTTGCCGTGGCAGAAAAATTTTTCGCCGGGTTGTACTCGTTCGGCAGCTCTTCCAGCCGCAGAAATCCCCGCCAAGCGCAATTCTTCGCATCGCCGCGCGTGGGGAGCAGCCCGTCGCACGCGCGGGCTGGCACCATCGCAGCCGCCTGGTAGCCGATGTTTCCGTCCACGTCGGCGTACACGAAATTTTCCGGCGGGAGTTTCCATCGCCGCAAGGCGGAGCGAAACTCCTTCCAGTTTTTCGCGCGGCTGATGGCCAGTCCCGCGAGATACCCGGCCGTGCCCGGCTGCGTGCCCACCCAGCGCAGCACGAAGGCGCGGTGCCGCTTGGCATCCTCGTGAATTACCGGCCCCTGCCGCGTGTATTTCAACTGCACGTGGCGCGGCTGGGCCTCGCCCTTCACCGCGATTTCTTCTTCCACGACAATGATGGGTTTCCAGCCGCCCAGTCCTTCCGGGTCGAAATACGCATCGCCCGCGTCGTTCAGGCGCTCGACGACCACGTCCTGCTGGTCCGCGGCGAAAATGGTCAGGCCGAAGGCAATGCGCTGGTTGTGTCCGATGCTGATGCCGGGCAGCGCCGGCTCGCCCGCGCCGATAACATCCCAGCCCGGCCCGACCAGATGCACGATGTAGCGCAGCGACGGCAGCAGCAGCGCGCGGTGTGGATCGTTTGCGAGGATGGGCTTGCCGCTTTTTGTTTTCGCGCCGGCAATTGTCCAGTTGTTGCTCCCTTCGAAGTCCTGCCAATCGCCGTCAAAGCTTACATTTCCGGCCGTGCCCTCGAGCCCGGCAAGCACGCTGGTGTCGATTCCATTCAGGTCCAAGCCTTCGTCAAGCCGCAGCGCGCGCGACGGATCCGTAGGGAAAAGTTGCGCGGTGCGTTCCACGCCGATGGCGGCCACCACCGTCGCGCGCAGCAACTCGCGCGACGCGTTGCCCGTCATGGGATATGCCGCCATGCGCGACACCACCACTTCCGGCGTCCACATTCCCGGCCGCGTCCCGGCAAGCGTGAACTCGATGGGCAGATTTTCGCCAATGCTTTCGATGTATGCGTTGATGCCGCACACAAACGATTCCACGATGGGCTTGGTGTCCATCGAATAGCTCTGCCACTCCGCTTGCCAATCGCCGCGAAACTGCAACAGGCGCGCAAAGCGATCGCGCTCCACGGCTTCCGGTCCGAGCACTTCCGCCAGCGCGCCCATGGCTTTGCGACGCCACACGTCGAGCTGCCACAGCCGGTCCTGCGCCACCACGAAGCCCTGCGCGAAGAACAAATCCTCTTTTGTTTTCGCGTAAATGTGCGGCACGCCCCACGCGTCGCGGAGTATTTCCACCGGCTTCTTCAGCCCGGCAATTCTCAATTCGCCCGACGTCTTCGCCAGCGCCGCGCGCGCCTGCTCGCGAATCGCGTCGGCTGCGGAGCTCGACTGCTGTGCCTGGCCTCCCGAACGAGATCCCACAAGCAGCACCGACAGCGCGATGGCCACAATTCCCACGACACGCAAAAAGGAGCTTCCCGGTCTTCGAATCATTTCGTTTCTCTCTATGTCTCTGTGGCAAATTCCTCGGGCTGGCGCGAAGTCTACCACCGCCCTGTTACCTGACACTTGTCAGGCGCCAACTTCCCGCTTGACTTTTCGCCTTGTCTTCGCCTATCCTGCAGTGGCCCAGCCGGTGGAACAAGACGGGAGCGTGCCATGGTTCTCACCAAGCGCCAGAAGCAAGTCCTCGATTTTCTGAAAACGTTTCTCGAAGAGAAGGGCTACTCGCCCTCCTTCGAAGAAATTGCCGAAGGGCTGAAGGACAAGCGCTTCGGCGGCAAGAAGCTCACTTCGCTGGCCACCGTGCATAAGCACATCGGCACGCTGGAGCGTAAAGGTTTTCTCCGCCGCGGCTACAACCAGAGCCGCTCCATCGAAGTTACGCCGCTGCCCAAGCCCGGCCGCGAGCACATGATTGAGCGCGCCGTCGAGCTGCCGCTGGTCGGCCGCATCGCCGCCGGCCGCCCGCTGGAAGCGCTGGAAGATAAGCAGACGATTTCCCTCGGCGACTTCGTCCGTTCGCAAAACGTGTACGTGCTGCAAGTGAAGGGCGACTCCATGCGCGACGACCACATCCTCGACGGCGACTATGTCGTGGTCGAGCAGTCGCAGGTAGCCAATGCCGGGGAAATTGTCGTCGCGCTCGTCGGCGGCGATGAAGCTACGCTGAAGCGTTTTTACCGCGAAGGCCCGGGCAAAGTCCGGCTCCAGCCCGCCAATTCCCAGATGGAGCCCATCGTCGTCCCCGCCGCCGACGTCAAGATTCAGGGCAAAGTCATCGGCGTTCTCCGCAAATACTGAGAATCAGAAAAGAGAAAATAGAAATTAGAAAATAGGCCTGCGCACAAGAATTGCTTGCGCACTGGCTGCTTCTGGCATTTCCGGTGCCTGACCCCTGTTACCCGATACCTGACACCTGTTTTTTTCTGCTTGCACCGCTTTGCAGCAGGGGACTACACTGCTTTTCCCCCCGGTCCCGTCCGCTTTTTTCCGGTGGACGTCTCTACCAGAGGGTTCAACATGTGGGGCAGCAAGAAACCCGAAGCGCCCAAGCCCGTAGCGGTAACAACGCCGCCGGTGGCGCCCGTGCCGTTTTCTCCGGCACCGCCTCCCGCGTACACTGCACCCGAAATCAAACAGGAGATCACTCCCATGACGAACGACATGCGTCCAGTTGCACCCGTTTCCGGCAGCGGTGCGCGCCTCGGCCCCAGCCTGCACGTGAAGGGCGAAATCAACGGCAATGAAGATTTGCACGTGGACGGCAGCGTCGAAGGATTGATCTCGCTGGAGGACCGCAAGCTCACCGTCGGCGCCAGCGCCAAGGTCAGCGCGGACATCAGCGCCCGCGAGATCGTCGTCTTCGGGACGGTAAAGGGCAATCTGCGCGCGCGCGACCGCATCGAAATCAAGAAGGATGGCTCCGTGATCGGCGACCTGACCACCGCGCGCATCATGATCGAAGACGGCGCCTACTTCAAAGGCTCCATCGAGATCGAGCGCGAAGGAGTGCAGCCTGGCGCCACGCCCGAGAAATCCTTTGCGCGCGCGGCCGCGGCCCAAAAAGACTAAAGCCAGCCGTCGGTTTTACTTCTGGTCGCAGGGGCGCAATTCTACGCGCCCCTGCGTTTCAGTCCCGCCCACTTAAATTCTCCCTTTTTTGCGCTATCCTTGCGCTTGCAATGCGGCCCTTGCCTCGCAAGAACGGCTCCACGGCCAATGGCCCCTATGTTGTGAAGCGCAGCCAGTTCGCGCCTGTCTATTTGCGGCTCTACGAATCCGGTGAACTAGCGCGCCGCGTGGTGACGGCACGGGAAAAACTGCGCGACTGCGTCCTGTGCCCGCGCGAATGCCACATCAACCGCCTCGACGATAAATTTGCTGTGTGTCGCACGGGGCGCTATGCCGTTGTCTCCAGCGCCTTCGCGCATTTTGGCGAGGAGGATTGCCTCCGCGGCTGGCGGGGTTCCGGCACAATTTTTTTCGGCTTCTGTAATTTACGCTGCGTGTTCTGCCAGAACTACGAGACGAGCTGGCTCGGCGAGGGGCGCGCCACGCCGCCGGAAGACATCGCCGCGATGATGCTCGAACTCCAGGCGCGCGGCTGCCACAACATCAACTTCGTCACGCCGGAGCACGTCGTTCCGCAGATCCTCGAAGCGTTGCTACTAGCGGTCGAAGGCGGCCTGCGGCTGCCGCTGGTGTACAACACCAGCGCCTACGATTCGCTCGACTCGCTTGAATTGATGGACGGCGTGGTGGACATCTACATGCCCGACTTCAAATTCTGGGACACAGAAATGGCGCTGGTCTACGCCCGCGCGCCGGACTATCCGGGAGCAGCGCAGTGCGCGATCCGCGAGATGCACCGCCAGGTCGGGCTGCTGGTCTTCGACGAAGACGGCCTCGCGCTGCGCGGCGTCTTGCTGCGGCATCTGCTGATGCCCGGGGGCGTGGCCGGCACGAAAGAAATCGTTGAATGGATCGCCCGCGAACTCGGGCCGGAAACCTACGTCAACTTGATGACGCAGTATCGTCCCACCGGCAAAGTAAACGCCGCCACATTTCCGATCATCAACCGCTCCATCTCCGACGCGGAGTGCCAGCACGCTTTCGCCGCCGCGCGTGCTTCTGGCCTCCGCCGCCTCGACGCGCGCCACTGAATTAGTTTTTTCCTTTCCACATTTAACGATTCCATTCATGCAGCATTTCATTGACAGATTCCGCTCGCTTCCGTATCATTGACGTTTGTCTTTGGGTGGAAAGGTGTGGTTGAGCGCATGAGGACGTATGTTCCGAGCGGCCGGGAGGCCGAAGAACTGGCAGCAGGCAGTACGTGGTACGTGGTGGACGCCACCGGACAAGTGTTGGGCCGGCTGGCGACGCGCGTGGCGCGCGTGCTGATGGGCAAGGACAAGCCCGTCTTCACGCCGTCCATGGACACCGGCGATCACGTGATTGTCATCAACGCCGACCGGATTAAGATGACCGGCAACAAGCTGGAACAAAAGGTGTACCAGTCCCACAGCGGTTTCCCCGGTGGTTGGAAGGAAGTGCCTGCCAAGCGCCTGAAGGCGCAGCAGCGCGCCGACCGCATTGTGCGTGAAGCCATCGTCGGCATGCTGCCGAAAAATAAATTGCAGGCGCGACGCGCTCGCAAGCTGCGCGTCTATCTCGATGCTGAAGGGCTGAAGCGCCATTCCGGGCAGAAGCCTCAGCCGCTCGCACTGTAGCCGCCCAGAATGCATTTGTAGCCCACCTCTTTAGAGGTGGGGACTTTTGTCCCTAAGAGTCAGGGGGAATTTTGAGCAGCGAAGCACAACCCATCGTGCCGGAAAACGGCAAACAGAAATTCTACGGCACCGGCCGCCGCAAGGAAGCGGTGGCCCGCGTGTACGTCAAAGTCGGCACCGGCCAGTTTGTAGTCAATGGCCGTCCGGTCACCGACTATTTCCGCAACGTGAACTGGTTGAATGCGGCCGTGGAGCCGCTCAAGTTCACCGAGACGAAAGATCTGCTCGACGTCAGCGCCACCTGCAAGGGCGGCGGCGCCGGCGGGCAGGCAGGCGCCGTGCGCATGGGACTTTCCCGCGCGCTCTCGCTCTTCAACCCGGAGCTGCGGCCCAGCCTGCGCACCAACGGATTTTTGACGCGCGATTCCCGCATGAAGGAACGCAAGAAGTACGGCCAGAAGGGCGCGCGCCGGCGCTTCCAGTTCAGCAAGCGCTAAGCTTTTGTAGCGCCGGCCTTCAGGCCGGCATGGCTTCATCGCAGTTGGCAGTAAATTCACGGCCGGCAAGGCGCCGGCAAAGGGATGTTGTCCCGGCTCGCCGGGATGGAAACATCCACCTTAGAAAGCGAGGCACGTTGGCAGTTGAAATCACCATGAAGGAGCTGCTGGAGGCCGGGGTTCACTTCGGCCACCAGACGCGCCGCTGGAACCCGAAGATGAAGGAGTACATTTTCGGCGAGCGCAACGGCATTCACATCGTTGACCTGCAAAAAACTTTGAAGATGTTCCGCGAGGCGGCCAAGTACGTCAGCGAAATGGCCGCGCTCGGCAAAACCGTGCTGTTCGTCGGCACCAAGCGCCAGGCGCAGGAAGCCGTGGCCGAAGAAGCGCAGCGCTGCAACATGTACTACGTCAACCACCGCTGGCTCGGCGGCACGCTCACCAACTGGGCCACGCTGCAAAAGTCCATCAAGCGCCTGAAGGAACTCAAGGCCATGAGCGAAGACGGCCGCATGTCGCTGCTTTCCAAAAAGGAAGCGGCGCGGCTGGAGCGCGAGAAAAAACACTTGCTGCAGAATCTCGCCGGCGTCGAAAGCATGGCCACCATTCCCGACTTGATGTTCGTGATTGACTCCAACTCCGAAGAAATTGCCGTACGCGAAGCCCGCCGCATGGGCGTGCCCGTAGTGGCCATCGTGGACACCAACAGCGATCCGGACGTGGTGGACTGGGTGATTCCCGGCAACGATGACGCGCTGCGCGCCATCCGCCTGTTCACTTCAAAAATATCCGATGCCGTGCTGGAAGGCCGTTCGCTTCTGGAGCGCAACCAGATCGCCGATGCCAAGGCCGCGGAAGGCGCCGCCGCAGGCGAGGAAAACGCTCCGTACGTGGACACCAGCGCCTACGATAAGTACGAACCCGCGGAAGGGAATCGCGATTTCGTCGAAGGCGTCGAACCGCTCCCCGAGCCGGTCGTCGAGCCGGAAGTCGAACCGGCCGCGGCCGCCCAAGAGACCGTTCCCTCGGGCGAACCCGAAGCCGAACGCTAGCAAGACCCTTCCCGCTTCGCGGGACGGGCTGGCCCTGTGCCGCCTCGTCCAGGATGCGCAGGGCCCTTTGTTTACCCAGCGCTACCGAGGACAAAAAAGGATCAGATAGACGTCATGACTACACAACCTCAGCAACAGACGAATGTTCCCGCCCGGCTTGTGAAGGAGTTGCGCGAACGCACCAACGCCGGCTTCAGCGACTGCCGCGCCGCGCTGGTGGAATCCGGCGGCAACATCGAAAAGGCCATTGATATTCTCCGCAAGAAGGGCCAGGCCGCCGCGCAGAAGAAATCCGCGCGCGCCGCCAGCGAAGGCCTTGTGGGCCACTATATTCACGCCGGCGGGAAAATCGGCGTGCTCGTGGAAGTCAACTGCGAATCCGATTTCGTGGCGCGCACCGAGCAGTTCCAGTTGCTCTGCCACGAGATTGCCATGCACATCGCCGCGCTCGACCCGCGCTTTGTCCGCCGCGAGGAGGTCACGCCGGAAATCCTCGAACGCGAGCGCGAAATTTATCGCGCGCAGGCCCGCGCCACCGGCAAGCCGGACCCGGTGATCGAAAAAATCGTCAGCGGCAAGATGGAGAAGTTCTACGAGGAAACCTGCCTCTACGAACAGCACTTCATCAAGGACGAGTCCGTCACCATCAAGGACCTCATCGCGCAGCGCATCGCCGTCATCGGCGAGAACATTTCTGTCCGCCGCTTCGTGCGCTTCAAGGTCGGCGAAGGCGCCGCCTCCGCGGAACCTCCCGCAGCGCAGTAGTTCGCGCTCCATTTGCAGGATTCGTAGGGGCGACCCGCCGGGTCGCCCTTTTTCTTTCTGTACCTGACACCTGCCACCTGTCACCTTTTCTGCTAAAATGCCTCCGACTGACGCGCGCAGGGGGCGCGCAGACGAATGGCCACTTTGGATATGGCTGCGAAAGACCTGCAAAAACCCGCTTGCGCCTATGAGTGCGTCGTGCTGAAGCTCTCCGGCGAATCCCTGCAAGGCCCGCAGGGCTACGGCATTCACGCAGAAACCGTCCACGCCATTGCCAAAGAGGTGAAGGCGGCCTACGAGCTCGGCGTGAAGCTGGCCATCGTGGTCGGCGGCGGAAATATTTTCCGCGGCACGCGCCAGAAGTCCCTGGCCATTGACCGCGCCACCGGCGACCACATGGGCATGCTGGCCACGGTCATCAACGGCCTGGCGCTGATGGACGCCCTCGAAAAGCAGGGCTGCTTCACGCGCCTGATGAGCGCCATCGAAATGCACCAAGTCGCCGAGCCGTTCATCCGCCGCCGCGCCATGCGCCACATGGAAAAAGGCCGCATCGTCATCTTCGCCGCCGGTACCGGCAATCCTTATTTTTCCACGGACACTGCCGCCGCTCTTCGCGCCATGGAGATTCATGCGCAGGTCATCCTCAAGGCCACACGCGTGGACGGCATCTACGACGCCGACCCCGAGAAAGTCCCCGGCGCCAAGAAATTCGAAACCATCAGCCACATGGACGTGATTCAGAAGGGCCTTTCTGTAATGGACTCGACGGCCATTTCCCTGTGCATGGACAACAAGCTGCCCATCATCATTTTCGATCTGTCCGTGCCGGGCAACATCAAGCGCGTGGTGATGGGCGAAAAAGTCGGTTCCACTGTCCGCACGTAGGGGTCTGTAGCCCACCTCTTCAGAGGCGGGGATTCCCGGAGAGTGCCTCACAATGACAACTATCAACAACACCAAAGACGCCATGGCGCAATCCAAGACGCGCATGGAAAAAGCCGTCGAGGACTTTCGCAAAGAGCTCGCCGGCCTGCGCACCGGGCGCGCCAACGTCGGCTTGCTCGACAACATCCGCGTGGACTATCACGGCACGCCCATGCCGCTCAATCAACTCGGCACGCTCTCTGTCCCCGACCCCACGCTGATTGTCGTCGCGCCGTGGGACCCCAGCGTGGTGCCGCTGGTGGATAAAGCCATACGCACCGCCGACCTCGGCCTGAATCCTGCGAACGACGGCAAGGTGGTTCGCGTGCCCATCCCCTCGCTCACGGAAGATCGCCGCAAAGAACTGGTCAAACATCTGCACAAAGTTCTGGAGAACCATCGCACCGCAGTGCGTAACATCCGCCGCGACATCAAGGAAGCCGTCGAGAAAATCGAGAAGGAAAAAAAGATCAGCGAAGACGACAAGAAGCGCACGCTGGACGAGCTCGAAAAAGTCACGCACGCCGAAATCAAGAAGCTCGAAGACCTTTCGGCAGCAAAAGAAAAAGAAGTTATGTCCGTCTAGCGCCGGCTGATTTCACTCCCTGCGCACAATTCATTTCCATCTCGGCATGGGTACCGCCTCTTCGCCTATGCTTTGCCCGAGCTTTGCTTCTGCAACCTCATTTAATGTCCAGGGCAAAACGTAAAGAATAGAAAATACACCACTTAAGCTAATTCCAAAATGACAGTAGTACTAGAGCGCGCGGCGCTCTCGCGCAGTACCGATGCCCCATTTCACCCCGTAGGGCTCCCTCGCAGAATGGATCGTGCAGGGGAGCTGTACACAGACAACGAGGCGTTCATGAATCTCCGCAAACCTTGGCTTTTGTTAACTATTCTTTTGCTGGCCCCCGCGGTGCACGCGGACTCGGTCACGATGCAATTTGTCGGCGTCAACGGCGCCCAGGGTGGCGGCTACTACGTGAGCCCCTACTACGCCACCATGAATGGTTCGCCGGTGACGCTCTTTTGCGTGGATATCGCCAACACCGTTCACTGGAATCAGGTTTGGCAAGCCAACCTGAGCACGATCACCAACGGCTCCAACCTCAGCGACACACGTTACGGCAGCTTGCCCCAGGGGCTGGCCCTCTATCAACAGGCTGCCTGGCTTATCAGCCAATTCCCTACGAATTCGAGCGACTACGTCAACCTGCAATACGCACTCTGGAATCTGTTCAACCCCAGCCTGGCGCCGGACTCCTCGGGCTCCAACGCCTGGTTGGCGCTCGCCGCCGCCAATTTCAGCTCCATTAACTTTGCCAATTTCCGCGTGGTCACCAACGTGGCCCCGGTCTATCTCACCGGCCAAGTACAGGAGTTCATCATCATTGTGCCGCCCGGCCAGGTTCCGGAGCCGGCCACGCTGGCGCTCTTTGGCACCGGCTTGATCGCCGTTGCCACCTTGGTCCGCCGGCGCACACGCACCAGCCAGAACTCAACCGCGCAGAAGTAAGGCGCGTCCATTCGCACATTTCCCTTCGGGGCACGGTTTTCCGTGCCCCGATTTTTCTGCTGGCGCAATTGTTACTGGAAATCATCCTGGGCGAAGCAAGGAATCTCGCTTGCACTTTTCGCCCTGTTCGCCGCCTGCTGGCCGCTGTTTTCCGCTTACTGCACCGACGTCACGCCGTCGGGTAGAAGCAACACGAATATGCAGCTTCCCTCGGGGATGCACGTCAGCATTCCGCGGCGAATGATTCGCAGTGGCGTCTGGTCGGGAAATGCGGTCTGAAATTTTGCAGCAGCCAGTGCTTTCTCCAGCACGCGCATTTTTTCGTTGCCACGAAGGATCTTCACTTCTGCAGGACTTGCGCCCGTGGCCGGGCTGAAGACGACGAAGAAGTCGGCCTCGGCCTTCTCTTTTAGGAGTTTCCCGAGCTGCACCGTGCGCATCTCGGACAATTCCGCACCGCCAATTTGCTTGAGCTCATCGACCTTGCCTTCGCCGCCTGCCAGGGCCGCCAAATGCGCCTTCGTTTCTGGCATGGGCCTCGTGGCCGCCAGCGCCTGCGCATACGTCTTGATGGCCTCCGCCTTGCGACCCAACTTTTCGTAAATTTGGCCAAGATGGTCGCCCACCTCGCTGTGCTGTCCAAGCAGCCACGCTGCGCGCACAAATTTTTCTGCTTTCACGGCGTCGCCGTTCTGGAAGTACACCCACCCCAGCGTGTCCCAATAGGCCGCGATGCTCGATATCAGCCCCATTTCGTTCATGGTAATCCGCTCGAGCTGCAGATTGCGCAACACCGCGGCAGTGGCTGCCACCGCAGACTCCGCGTATTGTTGTGCGCGGTCTAGGTGCACCCGCCTGACCGACAACTCATAGGCCACGTTGTTCCAGACTGGCGGCGAGGGCGCCAGTTCCACGGCTTTGTCAAAGGCCGCCATAGCCTTCTCCGCTTGGTCCAGGTTCAAGTAGCACTGTCCCAGGTTTACATGCAGCGACGCATTGTTCGGCGTGAGGACCACCGCCTTCTCCAGTTCCGGCACGGCTTCCGCGTATTTCCGCTGCTCGCGAAACATCATCCCCAGGTTGCCGTGCGCGAACTTGTCCAGCGGGACAATTTCGATTTGCTTTTTGAACGCTTCCGCGGCCTCATCCCATTTCTGCTGTTGCCATAGCGCACGTCCCAGGTTGTTGTATGCAAACTCGTCGAATGGACTCACGCGAATCTGCTCGCGGAAAGCCTCTTCGGCCTTGACCCGCTGCTGGAGCGCGAGGTACGCCCGCCCCAGGTTGTTCCATGCAAACTTGTGCTTTGGCTCCAGCACAGTGACGCGCTCTAGGAGATCGACCGCCACGTTGAAGTTCCCGCCGTTCAGCGCAGCCACGGCGGCTTCGTACAGTTCCGGTGCTTTCACATTTTCCGGAATAGTTGGCGCGCCCGCGGCAGCCGTGCTCTCCACCCACAATTCCTGGCCTTCGTCGTTGCGCACGGCGCGGAGAAACGCGCGGTAATCTCCAGCGCGATCGCCGGGCAATTCCCGCATCTGGAACTTCATCACGCGCTCGGCGTGCAACACGTTTTGTTCCATCTTGTACGTGGCGCGGTACTCCGCGTAGTCTCGCTTCACCGCCACCGACACCGGCGCCCGCGCGGTAAAGTTTGCCGGCAGCTCCAGCGACAGTTTCGTCACTGCGTCCATCGGCGTGCCCAGCTCGATTTCTTCCGTAGTCTCTTCTTTTTCGTCGGGCGCGCTCGGCAGTCCCATGGACGGCAGCGGCACGTTCATCTGCGACTTCTTGTTCGACCAGTCCAGGTAGTTCGCCTGCGAAAGCTCATATTCAAACGCAAACGGCTCGGCCGTTGCTGATGGGTCGCCCACTTTGATTTCGCCGACCTCGCCGCGGAAGCCGTCGCTGATTGCCGCCCATTGCGCGATTTGTTTCCACTGGTTTTGCGGCGTGCGCCGGAAGGCCACGCGCAGGCCGAGCTCCGCGTCGCCGCGCAGCGTGTACTTGATGCGTGCCGTCAGTTTTCCAAGCTCGCTCACTTTTCCGGAAATCTCCACGGCCTGTGTGGACGCAAACGGTGGGTCCTGCGGCGTGTCCACCAGGCCGGGCGGCGCGTCGTGCGAAATGAGCAGCGCTTTTTTCCCGCGCAGGTTGGGGCTGAGCAACCGAAACGGCGCCACTTCCAGCGTCGTGTCCATCCACAGGAGACTCGAGTCTTTGGTGGTGGCTTTGTCGTCTTCCGGTTTCACGCGCACGGTCGTAATCAGGTGGTCGAACTGCGAGGGCGAAGGCATCTCTTCCGCCAATTTTCTCTGCGAGGCAATCAGCACCGCTTCCGCGCGGAACCCCGCCGCCTCCAGCAGCGACGCCAGGAGCGTGTGCTTGTCCTTGCAGTCGCCGTACTGGTTGGCCAGCACTTCGCCGGCCGCGTGCGGCTGATAGCGGCCCACGCCGAACGACAGGCTTACGTAGCGGAAATTCTTGGCGACAAAATCGTAGAGCGCTTCGATCTTTTCCAACTCTGTCGTGCGCCCAGCGATCAACTCCGCGGCCTTCGCGCGAATTTCCGCTGTCGGCGTCACGCGGTCCTTTTCCAGCGTCGCGTACCACTGTCCCACTTCTGTCCAGCTCTGGAACGTGGTCAACTGCACTGCGGGTCCCTTCGGCTCTTCGCGCTTTGGTTTTTTTTCGGCGTCCTCCGGTGGACGTTCCAGGTTGCGGCTGGTCCACGCGTAGATTTTTCGTTCGCCCTGTTCGGTGATGGTCGGTTCGCGATCCGGATGCGTCTTCAGCTTGATCGCGCGCGACTTGGGCACGTCGATCTCCAGCCGCTCGTCGAGCACGATCACATTTTTCTCGAATTCGTAATCGAACCAGAAATGTCCCGGCGCCAGCGGCGTCTCTGTCAGCGTCACCACCTTGTATTCCAGCGTGTCGCCCGGCCGCAGTCCGGGCACGCTCACGTGCTTCATGCGGTAGTCGGTATAGACCGGCGCCTCCCGCGCGATGGGCGTGCTCAAATCCTGCACCGCGTCGGCGCCCGCCGTTACCACGCTGCCGTCGGCCTTGCGCACGCGGATGTATTCGATCTGCACTTTCTGGTTGCCGGAGTTGTAGCCGATGTTCTGCTCGCCCAACTGCTGCACGCCCGCGGCGCTTTGCACCTTCACCACGGCCAGCGATTCCTGGCGCCCCGTGCCGTCCGCTTCGAAACGCACGCGCGTGTGCCACTTCTCGAAGACGAAGGCTTCCTGCGAATAATCCGGCGCTTTCTTTTCCTCGACTTTTGCTTGCGCCGGCGGCTGCGCTGCTTTTTGAGCGGGTGCCTTCTCCTGCGCCAACAGCACCACGGGGATCAGCAGCAACCCTAGCAACGCATTCTTCAAACGCCCATGCGGCATTCGCAATTCTCCTCTCAATCCTTCCTCCGCAGTCTATTGAATGTTTTCGAGCCCGTAAAGGGCAGTCGAACGATCCTAGATATGCTTCTCAATGCCTTGCACCCCTCACCCTGCATATTTCGTTTTAGATAATTAAGACATGATACTAATATTGGAAGTATTGTTCAGCCAGTCGTTTGGCCTCGGAGAATGCGTAAGGAGGTCTGGAATGGATCTGGCAGGATGGTTTCGGCGAGTCGCAAACCCGTCGCCTCATCAATGTCAGTCAACTGGGTCTTTTGAATACGCCGTCGTGGATGTTGAGACGACCGGTCTATATCCCGAGAGGCATGATCGAATCGTGGAAATTGCTGTTATACGGATGGACTCGAATGCCAATCGGCTAGACGAGTACTGTTCGTTGGTCAACCCAAACCGAGATATTGGCCCCACACATATTCACGGGATCACTGCCGGCCAAGTGTGGGGAGCACCCACCTTTGATGAGATCGCGGGAGACGTGATTTCACGAATTGCCGGGGCTGTGGTGGTTGGGCACAACGTGACATTTGACTTTAGATTCCTTGAGTCAGAGTGTCGACGCTTGGGGTTTGGTCTGCCAGATGACGCAGTCCTCCTTTGCACGATGCAATTGGCCAAAAGGGCCGATCCCGATCTTCCTGGACGCAAACTGTCCGTTTGTTGTAGTCATTTCGGCGTCCGACAGCACGGTTCCCATTCCGCCTACCATGATGCTGAAGCGACGGCTGGGCTTCTCTTTGAATGCCTTCGGCGGATTACAGTTGGGACATCATCTTTTGGAGTTGAACCCCCTCCCCCAGTGAGAGAGTCATGGCCGACGCTTCCGCTAAGTAGGAAGACTCTAACTCGAAGTGACGCGGAATTGAGACGTGCCGAACAGCCTTCCTTCTTAGAGAAGATGGTGAGCCGCCTTCCAGCGGCAGCTGCTTCAGAGCCAGAACTGGATGAATACCTCGCGCTCCTTGACAGGGTTCTGGAAGACCGACGTATCGTCCCAGGCGAGTTGGAAATGCTGTTCAAGTTCGCGAAATCGCTGGGACTTTCAAAGGACATTGTAACGGGAGCACATAAGGCTTACTTGCACAATCTGGTCTGTGTGGCTTTGGCGGATCGTGTCATCACCCCGGCAGAAAGAAGAGATCTTGAGGAAGTAGATCGCATACTTTGTACGCCAAAGGGGTTCTTGAATCATGCGATTCAGGAAATTCAGGGCAACAGCGCCAGTCAGGTGTCGTCATCTGAAGAGTCGTTAGCGGGCAAGTCAATTTGTTTTACGGGGGAGTTCACCTGCCGAATCCATGGTGAGGTGCCATCTCGCGAATTTGCCGAGGAGCTCGCCGCCAGGATGGGTATGGTGGTTAAGAGCGGTGTTTCTAAGAAGTTAGACATGCTCGTCATGGCAGATCCAGACTCCATGTCCGGCAAAGCGAAGAAAGCGCGCGAATACGGCATCCGAATTTTGGCCGAACCTGTGTTTTGGCGGTTGATGAATGTGGAATTCGAATGACTTCAACTAGGCAAAAGTTTTTCCACTGCCGCGTGATTTTCCCACCGTTTTCTGTTTGACAGGACTACCTAATTTCCTTATACTTACTGTTTTGTCAGGGAGTTGTCGGCCCTGCTGGTGTTGTGGAAGGGTAGGTCTCCTCCTTCAGAACAAGAACGATGGAATGAAGTGAGGAGAGCGGCCGGAATGGGGCGCCAGCCCCGCAAAGCCGAGTAAGCCTCTCCGTTCTGCCCAGTGTTGTTCGCTTGCCGAATACGCACGGGTGCGGAGTCTCTTAACGGTCCTGGTTGCAACTGACCTTTCTTGTCGGTTGATCCGACATCATGAGTCCGCGTCCGTCTCGGCGCACGCGGATAAGACAATTTTTTCGTTCGATTCGAGGGAGAGCCGTGCCAACGTTTTCACAACTGGTTCGTTATGGTCGCGAGCAGGTGCAGGCCAAGACCAAGTCGCCCGCGCTGCAGGGCTGTCCGGAAAAACGCGGCGTGTGCATTCGCGTGTACACGCAGACGCCGAAGAAGCCCAACTCCGCGCTGCGCAAGGTCGCCCGCGCCCGCCTGACCAACAGCATTGAAGTGACCACCTACATTCCCGGCGTCGGCCACAATTTGCAGGAGCACTCCATCGTGCTCGTGCGCGGCGGCCGCGTGAAGGATTTGCCCGGCGTGCGCTACCACGTGATTCGCGGCACCCTCGACACCGCCGGCGTTGAGAACCGCAAGCAGGGGCGCAGCAAATACGGCGCCAAGCGGCCCAAAGCCGCGCAGAAGTAGTCGTATCTCTGGCGATTTTCCGGAGCTTTGGATTTTGTAGGGGCGCTGCTTGCTGCGCCCCGCAGGAGAGAAAAAAGCAATGCCTCGCAAAGGATTTGTTTCGCGCCGCACGGTCCCGAACGATTCGGTGTACGGCAGCGACCTTGTCCAGAAGTTCATCAACTCGATGATGTGGCAGGGACGTCGCTCCAAGGCGCAGAAAATTTTTTACACGGCAATGGAAAACATCGCGCAGAAGACCAACGACGACCCGCTCAAAGTTTTCAAGAAGGCCGTCGAGAACGTGAAGCCGCTGGTGGAAGTGAAGAGCCGCCGCGTGGGCGGCGCCAACTACCAAGTGCCCGTGGAAGTGAACCAGTTCCGCAAGCAGTCGCTGGCCATTCGCTGGCTGCTGCAGTACTCCCGTGATCGCGCCGGCAAGACGATGATTGAGCGCCTCACCGACGAGCTGATGGACGCCGCCAACGGCAAGGGCGGCGCGGTGAAGAAAAAGGAAGACGTGCACCGCATGGCCGAGGCCAACAAGGCTTTCGCCCATTATCGCTGGTAAATGACTTTGTAGGGGCGGACCTGCGTGTCCGCCCTGCTTAAGAAAAAAACGCAATGCCACGAACGACACAACTCGAGCACACGCGCAACATCGGCATCATGGCCCACATTGATGCCGGTAAGACCACGTGTACCGAACGCATCCTCTTCTACACCGGCGTGACGTACAAGATCGGTGAAGTCCATGAAGGCACCGCCACCATGGACTGGATGGAGCAGGAACGCGAGCGCGGCATTACGATTACGTCTGCGGCCACCACCGCCTTCTGGAAGCGCTTCGGCACCGAGCATCGCGTCAACATCATTGACACCCCGGGCCACGTGGACTTTACCGTGGAAGTCGAGCGCTCGCTGCGCGTGCTCGATGGCGCCGTGGCCGTGTTTGACGCCGTGGCCGGCGTGCAGCCGCAGTCCGAAGCCGTGTGGCGCCAGGCCGACAAGTATCGCGTCCCGCGCATCGCCTTCATCAACAAGATGGACCGCGTCGGCGCCGATTTTGACCATTGTATCCGCACCATGCGCCAGCGCCTTTCCGCCCACCCCGTCCCCATCCAGTTTCCCATCGGCAAAGAAGACAACTTCATCGGCGTGATTGACTTCATCGAACAGAAGGCCATCGTCTGGCAGGAAGAAACCATCGGCGCCAAGTTTGAAGTGTTTGAAGTGGAAAAGCTCTGGGATGCCGCGTTCGTCAGTTCCCGCCCTGAAATCGAAGCTGCTCTGAAGGCCTCCGCCATCAATAAGGATTTCTACACCGAGCACCGCGGGAAAGTAGTCGAATACATCGCCGAGCACGACGACGTGGTCCTCGCAAGATTTCTGGAAAATCGCGACCTCTCCACCGAAGAACTGCGCGCTTCCATCCGCCGCTCGACCATCGCGCTCAAGCTCGTGCCCGTTGTCGCCGGCGCCGCCTTCAAGAACAAGGGCGTGCAGCCGCTGCTCGACGCCATCGTGGATTATTTGCCCTCACCTCTGGACGTGCCGCCCGTCGAAGGTCTCACCAAAGATTCCGGCGAAGCCGTGCTGCGGCGCGCCAGCGACGACCAGCCCTTTTCCGCGCTGGCTTTCAAGATTGCCACCGACCCCTTCGTCGGCCACGTCACTTACATCCGTGTTTATTCCGGCGTGCTGAATGCCGGCAGCTACATCTTCAATTCTACGAAGAGCACGCGCGAGCGCGTCGGCCGCCTGCTGCGAATGCATGCCAACAAGCGCGAGGAGATTGAATCCATTCAATCCGGCGATATCGCCGCCTGTGTCGGCTTGAAGAGCGTCACCACCGGCGACACCCTCTGCGACGAAGACAAGCCCATTCTTCTGGAAACCATCGAATTCCCCGCGCCGGTCATCTCCGTGGCTATCGAGCCCAAGACCAAAGCCGATCAGGACAAGATGTCCAGCGCGCTGGCCAAGCTGCAACAGGAAGACCCGACTTTCCGCGTGCACACCGATCCAGACACCGCGCAGACGCTGATTTCCGGCATGGGCGAACTGCATCTGGAAATTATCGTGGACCGCATGATGCGCGAGTTCAACGTGCAGGCCAATGTTGGCCGCCCGCAGGTCGCCTATCGCGAAACGATTCGCAAGAATGCGGAAGCCGAAGGCCGCTACATTCGTCAGACGGGCGGCCGCGGCCAGTACGGCCACTGCAAGATTACGGTTCATCCGTTGCCCAGTTCCAATCACGAAGACATGCATGAAATGTCCACCGACGAGCTCGACGTGCTCGCCAAGCAGGTCGCCGGCGGCTCCGGCGGCAAGTGGCGCTTCGACAAGGAGCACCGCCTGCTCTTCATTGACAAAATTGTCGGCGGCGCGATTCCCAAGGAATACGTTCCGCCCATCGAGCACGGCATCCGCGAAGCCATGGAAACCGGCACGCTCGCCGGCTACGAAATGGTGGACGTTGCCGTGGTGCTTTACGACGGCAGCTACCACGAAGTGGATAGCTCGGAAATGGCTTTCAAGATTGCCGGCTCCATGGCCTTCAAGGAAGCTTGCGCGCGCGCCAAGCCGGTGCTGCTCGAGCCCATCATGCGCGTCGAAGTCGTCGTGCCCGAGGATTTCATGGGCCCGGTGAACGGCGACCTGCATGCACGCCGCGGGCAGATTCAAGGCACGGAATCGCGCGCCGGCAGTCAGATTATTCGTGCGCAGGTGCCGCTGGCGGAAATGTTCGGTTACGCCACGGAATTGCGCAGCCGCACCCAGGGCCGCGCCAGTTTCACCATGCATTTTTCGCATTATGAGGAAGCGCCGCATTCGGTCTCGGAAGAAGTCGTCGCCAAGGCTACCGGGCGAGTCGCGAGGTAGTTGTAGGGGCGGACCAGCGTGTCCGCCCGATGAAGATATTAGGGGTTCTGTACGACGCAGAAGTTGAGGAGCTAACGCACTTATGGCCAAGGAAAAATTCGAACGCACCAAGCCGCACGTGAACATCGGCACCATTGGTCACATTGACCACGGCAAGACCACCTTGACGGCGGCGATCACCAAAGTGCTGGGCAAGACCAACCCGAAGGTGGCCTTCC
>JAMCWK010000113.1:0-7158 GCA_023481105.1 Acidobacteriota bacterium
AAGCGGACTCCCAGCCGCCCCGCCGCGCGCAGTTCTTTCGTCAGCGTCGCCACCTCGCGCGCGTCGCGCACTTTGCCCAGTGCGCGGTCAATCAATGCGCGCAGCACCGGCGCCTTCAGCGGTTTTTCGATGTACCAGAACGCGCCCGCTTCGATCGCCGCTACCGCGCGTTCTTCGCTTCCTTTGCCGGTGACAATGATCGTCGGCACGTTGTCGAGTTCTTCTCCCAGTCGCCGCACCAGCTCCAACCCGTCCATCTTCGGCAGTTCGACGTCCGCCAGCACCACCGCCGGACGAAACTCCGCGATGCGCGCCAGCGCTTCTTCTGCGCTGCCCACACTGAGCACTTCGCAGCCCCACTTCCGCAGCAGCGCCTCGTAGCCTGCGCGCGCGTTCGCTTCGTCTTCCACTATCAATATGCGTTCAGAGTTCTGCGTGGTCTCAGCCATTTGATTTGCAGTGTACCACTGGGCGCACCCCGCGCGGCGGGGCCAAGTGAGCAAGCTCGTCGGACGGGCTTTCCAGCCTGTCCGGTGTGGAATGTAGGGGCCGGTCTTTAGACCGCCCCGCACTTTCGCAGGACAGGCTTTCCGGCCTGTACGGAACATCCGTGCAGCGCTGCGCGCCAGTGCACTTTCCTTCGAGCGTTCCCACCGGGCGCACAAATCCCCAGCGGCAAGCGCTCCGTAGGGGCGGACCCATGTGTCCGCCCTTTCCTTCTGGATGCTTCTGCAACTTCTTTGAGGCGTTCCCGCCGGACGCAAAAATCCCCAGCGGGCGAGGGCAGGGAGGCCTCGTTTGTACTCCGCCCCCGCCCCCGCGTCAATTGCTTTCGTTGCGGTCAATCGCGTGGGAATGCACTTGTCCGGGCTGTCGAACGGATTTGCAGTTTTCGACTTACACTTGCTTTTTCAATCTGTGTAATCTGCGAAATCTGCGGATTATTTTTACCGCCTCGCCACATACAGCGGCCTGCTGAGCTCCAGCTCCAGCTTCGTCCCCTTTTGCAGTTCCAACTCCTGTCCCATCCCCGACGCAATCAGAAACCCCGCTGCGCCGCCCAGCACCGCGCCCCACGCCGCGCCTTTGCCGCCTTTCGTTGTCGCTCCGATCACCGCGCCGATGGCTGCACCCGCCGCCGCCGCTTGCGCTTCCTGTTTGCCTTTGCTGGTGCGCGCTTCGATTTCTCCTTCGCGGCTTTCGCCTGCGCGCACGCTGTGCTCCTCCGGCACGCTCGACACGTGCGCCACGATGGGCAGCTTGCCCTGTTTCGTATGGATTTCGTCAAACGACAGCCAGATCCGCGCGCGTCCCGTCAACCCGGCGGGCTCAATGCGGCTCACGTGTCCTTTGATTTTTGTGTTCGGCGGCACCACCACGCCGTTTTCCGCCACCAGCGGCTCCAGCGTTTTCAAATCAAACTTTTTCCCGACCTTGTCTTTCCGCGTGCTTAACTTGTCGTCCAGCTTCACCAGGAACCGCGTGCCGTTGGCCACGTTCGGCAGCGCCGTCGCTGGCGCTTGCCCCGTGCTTTGCGTTTGTCCTGCCGCCGCCGTGGCCAGCGACAGCAGGGCCAGCAATGTCACCGCCGCAAAAATTCCCTGCCACTTCCGCGCTGTGCTTCCTGCCTTCGTTTTTTCCTGCGCCATGGATGCCGCTCTCCTCTCCGGCGGGCTCTGGGCTGCCCCCTCATGGGATGAATCCAACGCCGCGCGGGTGGCCTGCATCTGACAAATTGATTGGATGGAAAGTCCCTTGCGCCCCGCGGATTCGCGCCTCGGGTCGTGCGCTGGGGCGTGTCTTCGCGGTGCCGTTTTGGCTGTTGATATCTTGCAAGAACCTTGTTGGTTTTTTTTTCCTGCCGTATAATACTGCGCGACGTGGGCCCCTGGGGGATGTGTCCGGGGGCCCCGGTTCTTGATTCGTTTTTTCGCTTACGTTTGCCCCGGCCCGGATTTCGTGTGTCTTGCTTCTCCGGACTTTGGGCGGATCATTTCGTTGCGTTCGTGGGCCAATTCGGAGGAGGCTTTCATGAAAGCCGTTTTGCGTGCTGCTGCGCTGTTGATGAGTTTGGCCCTGGTGCCGGCTTCGTTTGCCGACGACGCGGACACCAATAAGAGCAAGGCGAAGAAGAATTCGGACGCGGTTGCTGCGCAGAAATCCGCCCCGCAAAAACTGGTGGGGATGGACGCTGGCTCCGCGCGCGGACTTTCCGCGCTGCCTGCGGACCCCATGCCGCGCGGCTCGGCTTCGCTTTTCCCCGCGACGCCTTCCGCATTTCCCGCGCAAGGCTCTGCAAGCGGGCGCCCGGCCAAAGAGCCGTTTCCGTTGCGCCCCATGCCCGCCACCACCGGCACGCTCGGCATTTTCACCGTGGACTCCGGCTACCTGCTTCCCCGGCGCGCCTACGCCATCACCAGCTACGCCAACAAGTTTTCCCGCATGCCCGGCAACACCACCATCCTCACTTTTGGCACATTTGTCAGCGCCGGCATTTCCGACTGGTTTAACGTGCACGTCGGCTGGGAGCCCTATCGCTACATTCACATTGGCGCGCCTTCGCAGTTGAGCTTGCGCTCTCCGGTCACTAATCCGCCTTACCCCAATGCGACGAACCCGACCATCTTTCGTGGGCTGACTGTGGTGCCCGGTTCCGCTCCGGGGTACGTCGAGGAATTCCCCTTTGCCAACCGCAATACCGGCGGTGTCGGCGAGGTGGTTGTCGGATTCAAGATCGGCCCGTGGTCCGAATGGCGTGGCGATTGGCTCTCTCTGGCCATCCGCAATGATTTCTTTATTCCCACACAGCGCTCCTTCGGCGACCTGCTCGACAACACCACGCAGACCGGTCAGTTCGGCTGGCAAGGCAGTGTTTCCGCCAGCCGCACCTGGTGGAAGGATCGCATCGTCAGCAGTTCCAGCTTGAGTTACCGCATTACGCGCGATCCTCGCGCTAATCGCGTGCGCATGTTCGAGAGCGCCGATGTACTGCGCCTCGGCGGCGGCACCATTTTCCTGCCCAAGTATCGCATTCAGCCCATGACTGAAACCGTCTTCAACATCTACCTCGGCCCGGCCACGCAGAACACCACTTTTGGCGCGCGCGACCCCATGGACAGCGTGTGGGGCGTGCGTCTCTATCCTTGGTCGAATTTCGCCATTGACGTCGGCTACCGCCGCACCGGCAATCTCAAAGAGCATGGCGACAAGAACGGCTTTGTCATCAAGATGGGCACGGTGTATTGGCATGAAAAACCCAAGCCGGTCAACCGCCAGCCCATGGCCTCCTGCTCCGCCGAAAAAGCTTCCGTCTACGCCGAATCCGGCGAATCCGTTGGCGTCCGCGTGATGGCCAGCGATCCCGACAATGATCCGCTAAGCTATTCCTGGTCCGCCTCCGGCGGCGCCGTGGAAGGCACTGGCCCGGCCGTGCGCTGGAATTCTGCCGGCACTCGCACCGGCACTTACACGGTCACCGCCAACGTCTCCGACGGCAAGGGCGGCACGGCTTCCTGCGCCGTGGACATCAAGGTGGATCCGCGGCCTAACCGCGCGCCCACCATGTCCTGCTCCGTGGATCGCTCTTCCGTGCTCACCGGCGAGCGCGTGCGCGTCACCGCCACCGCTTCCGACGCCGATAACGATCCGCTCAGCTACTCCTGGCGCGCCAACGCCGGGCAGATTGTTGGCTCCGGCCAATCGGTGCAGCTCGATACCTCCGGACTTTCCGCCGGACGTTACACCGTCACCGGACGCGTCGAAGACGGGCGCGGCGGCGCGGCCGATTGCTCCACCTCGGTCGAAGTCCGCGTGCCTCCTCCTCCGCCGCAAGCCATGAAGCTTTCCGAGTGCTTCTTCCGCGCCTCCAGCGCGCGCGTGGACAACGTCTGCAAGCGCGTGATGGACGACGTCGCCCTACGCATGCAGAACGATCCCAAGGCGCGCGTGGCCATCATCGGCTACGCCGATCCCAAGGAGCGCAGGCCCGAGAAGCTCGCCAAGGACCGTGCCGACGCCGCCAAGAAATATCTGGTCAGCAAGGGCATCGCCGACGCGCGCATTGACACGAAAACGGCTGGCGGCCAGGCCGGCGCCGGCAAAGCAAACCGCCGCGTGGATGTGATTTGGATCCCCGAAGGCGCCACGTACTAAAACGTGGCACAGGCTTTTAGCCTGTGCGCCTGCGTTCTTAAAACAATCCGGGGCTCTGCGAACTTCGCAGAGCCCCTTTTTCTTTCTCTCTCGCCACTTCTTAATTCGCTATGCGTGGCAAATACACGCTGAACGTCGAACCTTTTCCCAACTCGCTGTCCGCCCAGATGTATCCGGCGGACTGTTTGACGATTCCGTACACGGTGGCCAATCCCAGCCCGGTGCCTTTTCCGATTTCCTTGGTGGTGAAAAACGGCTCGAACACGCGTGCCCGCGTTTCTTCGTTCATGCCACAGCCGGTGTCGCGGACGCGCAGCAGCACGTACGCGCCCACGCGCGCGCCGTTGTGCGTGCGGGTGTAGGCTTCGTCGAGTTCCGCGTTGCTCGTTTCGATGGTCATGGTGCCGCCCTGCGGCATGGCATCGCGCGCATTCACCGCCAGGTTCAAGATAATCTGCTCGATTTGCGTGCGGTCGGCCCGCGTCCGTCCCAGCGACGGATCGAGCTTGGTTTCCACGCGGATGTTTTCCGGCAGCAGCCGCGCCAGCAGCGATTTCGCATCGCCGATTTCCGTGTTCAGGCACAAATTTTCCGGCAGCAGCGCCTGCTTGCGGCTGAAGGCCAGCATCTGCCGGGTCAGCGCGGTGGCCCGGTCCGACGCTTTCTGAATTTCCAGCAAATTCTTGTGCAGCTTCTCGTCCAGGCCCTGCTCGTCCAGCGCCAGCTCGCTGTACGATTTGATGACCATCAGCAGGTTGCTCAAGTCGTGGGCGATGCCGCCGGTGAGCTGCCCCACGGTTTGCAGCCGCTGCGCCTGGCGGATTCCTTCCTCCATTTTTCCCGTGCGTTTCTCCATGTACAGATTCTTGTCCGCGCGCTCCAGCAATTCCGCCGGCTTTTCGCCCGCGCGGTGTTCCGCCCATCCCGCCGCGAAGGTGACGGGAATCTTCGCGCCGCCAAATTCCACCTGCAACCCGCTCAAGCGCGCCAGCACCACGGGCGCCTGTCCGGGCAGGCATTCCGGCAGCAGCAGCATGAATTCGTCGCCGCCGATGCGCGCAGGCAGGTCGCAGCCGCGGCAGGCCTTTTTTAGTTGTTCGGCAAACGCGCGCAGCACCTGGTCGCCCGCGGCGTGCCCGTGGCGGTCGTTGATCTCCTTGAAGTTGTTGAGGTCGATAATCAGCAGCGTGAGCGCGTATTCCCGCCGCTCGGAGCGCGCGAACTCCACGGCCATGTTCTCCTCGATAAACCGTCGGTTGTACAGTCCCGTCAGCGGGTCGTGCATGGCCAGTTGATGCAGCGTGGCGTTTTCGATGGCGATGGCGCAGTGCACGGAGAGCGCGCGCAGGAAATTGGTGTCTTCTTCGTTGAACGGCCCGGGCGTTTTGTTCAGCAGTTGCAGCACGCCCACCACGTCGTTGTCCTTGTTCAGAATCGGCAGGCACAGCAGCGTGCGCGTGCGGTACCCCAGTTTGCGGTCCACCTCTTCCTCGAAGCGCGGATCGTCGTAGGCATTCTCCAGGTTGATAGTTTCTCCGGTGCGCGCCACGTATCCCGCGATGCCGCTGCTCATGGGGATGCGGATGGCGTGCTGCTCGAGTCCCAGCCCCACCAGCGACCAGATTTCCTGGCGCACCTTGTCCACCAGAAACATCGTGCCGCGGTCCGCGCCGGTCTGTTTGGTGGCCAGTTCGAGCACGATCTGGATCAGCTCGCCGAGGTCCAGCGTCGAATTCAGTTGCTTGGTGGCATCGACAATGATCGAGAGCGTGTCGATGCTCTGCGCCAGCGCGCGGTCGCGCTTCTGCTTTTCGAGCAGTTGCAGGTGCAGCTCGTCCGCGCGCAGTTGCGAGTCGGCGGAGACGGAAATCTGTTCCGCCAGATTCCGCCGCAGCCGCTTGATGAGGATTTGCTGGTAGATGGAATACGTGTTGAACAGCAGCACCAAGCCGATCAGCCCGCGCACGCCCTGCGAGATGGTCAGGTCGATCAGCGCGAACTGTTCGCCGGCATCCCAGTTCAGCAGCGTGGGCAGCGCCAGCGCCACCACCGCCGCGGTGAGCAGCAGCATCACCACCACCGACGCTGACCACAGCCACCAGTCGCGCCGCTCGAGCTGCCGCAGCCGCGCCTGCAATTCCTCCCATGTCGCCGCCGCGGCCTTGTTGGGTTTTTCC
Source organism: Acidobacteriota bacterium (assembly GCA_023481105.1). Lineage (GTDB taxonomy): Bacteria > Acidobacteriota > Terriglobia > Acidiferrales > UBA7541 > JACQDE01. The sequence goes on from JAMCWK010000113.1 coordinate 6,330, forward strand.
GTCTTTACCACGTCCGCTCCGCCTTGCGCGCCCGGCCCCGCTGTCCAGCGCGCCGCAGTATTCTACCCTTGGATTCGCTGTAGTTTTCCAAATCATGCGGATTTTTTGGCCGGGGGCGGCACGGCGTCCTCCTTGTGAGGAGTTGGCTTCGGCGCGGCGGCGGCGGAAGCGGCGTGTGAGGCAGCGGCGAAGGGTGATGCAGGACTGGCGGCGGGGGCGGGTGCTTTTTCGTCCTTGCCGGAGAAGTCGCGGACGAATTGCGTGAAGCGCATGCCTTCGTCGGGAGTCATAGCGCGAAAGGTCTTGAAGAGGTCGATGGCGCCGTTGGTGATGGCCAGCTCGAGCAGGGCGTGCTTGTGGAGGCGGTCGGCATCGGCGGCCTCCGATTGTGCCTTTTGATGCGCGGCCTTCTGCGCAAGCGCGGCCACGGCCAGATCGAACTTCAAGGAGCGCTCGAGGGACGGGCGGCTGACGAGCATCAGTTGTCCGACGTAGCCGAGAACCGCGGCGCTGCGCGGGGAGATGCGTCCGCGGGCGAGATTGGCGAAAACGTTGCAGAGGGCTGCGTGGATGCCTTCCTGGGTGTTCAGTCCGCCGGCGGGGCCGACGATTTCGTCGCCGATGCGGAGGGTAGCTTGCTGCTGTTCGCGGGCCTGCAAGTGGCGCAGACAAAGCGTGAGCGTGGGATCGGCCGGGTGCTGGCGGCAGCGGCGACCATCGGCGAAAAGGAATTCGCAACGAGAATTGTGCTTGCGTGCTGTAGTCATATGAGCCTCGGTGAAAAGTGGAGTTAAAGGGTTGAAGAGTTGCAGAGTTACAGAGGGGTCGA
>JAMCWK010000113.1:7168-45504 GCA_023481105.1 Acidobacteriota bacterium
GTGTTCATTCCACAGGGGTTAGATAGTGAGCGAAAAAAGGCAGGGGTCAAAAACTGATAGGTGTAACAGAAACTAATCTGCAAGACTACCTTCACCTACGAATTATAGCGAATAGAGAACACCGTGTCAAGAGAAAAATTAAGGGTAAATGTTAAAAGGGGTAAACGGTAAAGGGGAAAAGCAAAGGCGCAAGTCGGATTTGAAATTGGAGATTGGAAATTTGAAAGGAAAATAAGGAGAAGACAAAGACATCCGCAGATTCGCCGCACACAGCGCAGCGGAAAAGGCAACGCAGATGGCACAGATTCAATTGGGGATGTAGCGGCAAGCTGCGGGGTTCTTGCGCAGGTTGCCAGGAAAGCCGGATGCCCACCCGCGCAGGAGCAGCGCGGGTGGGCGCTACATAACCTGCCGGCGTCACGTGAGGCGGTAGGAGCCGCGGCCGAGGAAGTCGAGGAGGCCCATGTCGCGGAGGATTTGGAGTTGCTGGCGGATTTTGTCGCGGATGTGACGGTTGTCAGGATGAAGTCGTGACAGGTCACGTTCAAAGGCATAAACATCGTCGAGGGAGAAATCAGCGCGACCAATGGAACGGACAACGTTTAAGACGTCAAGCGTCCATCCGCGTCGCTCGACCTTGAGATCAGCAAGCGGAATAAGTCGCCGATAGCGTTCGCGGACAACCGACGCGCGTTGCGGCGAGCCGTCGAGAATGATTGGAATCCGAGCATCTGAGGGAATTTGGGTGAGCAAAATGTTGCAGCCAATCCAGCCTGCCCGGCGAGCCTGCGGACCGAGCGGTTTGCGCTTTTCAATGGCAGCGAGCGGAAAAGCAAAATGTGGCACAAGGAACAGGTTGTGAACCTCCCACGAGGCGGGCTGGTAGTGCAGCGCGAAGAGGTTCGGTGTGCGGTCTTCGAGAATGGCTTCACGCATTTTCTTGTACGCGGCATCCACAATTTTGCTTGCAAAGGGCGCCGAGCGGCTCTTCAACTGGAATGAAGATTCGCAGCGCGGGCAGGTGAAGTCGATTGTAGGCGTTCCGGCGGCGGACAGCGCCAAGCGCGGCGAAGGGCAAGCGGGACAATACAGGTTCGATTCCGCCCAAGCTTCGGTAGCGACGCGTGCGCGTTGTGAGGGACTTGTGTAATCGGCGAGGCCGCCTTTGGGAAGTACAAGTCGCACGCGCGCATTAGATCATGTTCCTTGGGCGAGATAAATCTCTGTTTCGGTTTTGATGACGAAGAGGATTTCGGTGCGAGCGTACGCGGTGGCGTGGAATTTTTGCCAGGCTTCGTCCAGGGAATCGGCTTCGACTGAATAGATCACTTCCCGCTGATTTGCTCCGATGAAATAAAACTTCCGTTCGCTCTGAACTAATTTCTGCAAAGCTGCGCCGTTCCTTGCGCGAGCTTTCGCGCAAACTGATCGATCCACGGAAACGCTGCACAGATCAACAGAAATCTGCACAAAAATTAGTTCGGCGATGATGCGGCGCAGCGCAAGCGAGTTCCATTCTGGGAAAGCTTCGATGCCGATGATCAAGCGAGAAGCGCGAATTGCAGCGATGGCAGTGGAGCCGCTGCCCATGAAGGGGTCAAGCACTAAGTCTTTTTCGTTGGAGGCAGCAAGAATGATGCGTTCGAGGAGGGCGACGGGTTTTTGGGTGGGGTGCTTGCCGAAGCGTTTTTCGTCGGCGGAAGGCGGATAGAACGGCCAGACAGATTTCATCTGTTTGCCGCCGGCGATTTCCTTCATCAGGCGATAGTGAAACGTGTGGCGGCTCCTTTTATTTTTGGCGGCCCAGATGAGCGTTTCGGTGGCGTGGGTGAAGTAGCGGCAGGAGAGATTGGGCGGCGGATTGGGCTTGACCCAGGTGATGTCGTTCAAGAGCTTGAAGCCGAGCTGCTGCATGGCGAAGCCGACGGAGTGAATGACGTGGGAGGTGCCGCTGACCCAGATGGAGCCGTTGGGCTGGAGGACGCGCTGGCAGGCTTCGAGCCAGGCGCGGTTGAAGTCGTGCATTTTGTCGGGGCCCGGGGAGCGGTCCCACTGGCCCTTGTTGACGCTGACCATGCGTCCGGCGTGACAGGTGATGCCGTCGTTGGAGAGGAAATAGGGCGGGTCGGCGAAAATGAGGTCAATGGAATCCGCGGGGATTTTGGCGAGGATGTCCAGACAATCGCCCTGGAAAATTTTGATGTGGTGCACGGAATCGTGGAAGACGGGTTTCGGCAAGGGCGATGCGGAGGCCGAGATGTCGGCAGATTTGGGCATGGCAAAAAACCGAAAAACGAAAATCGAAAACCGAAAAACGGGCGCAGCCCTTCGGCTTCGCTCAGGACAAGCAAGCAGCGCCCCTACACAGGAGCCGGCTAGAAGCCGGCGCTACAAAAGCGACGTCAGCGGGCGCAGCATGCTGCGCCCCTACAAAGCGGATCGGATCGTTGATCGAGTGGGGAATAGTGTCAAGTGCAAGTGGCGGCGGGGCGCAGATCATGCAGGTTTCGCACCTTCGCTGACAAAGCGGCCGTGCAGCCTGCGGGATGAGGCGCTACAATGTTTGTTCACTTATGCCACGACTGACGAACATGTTCGCGCTGCTGCTGCTCGCGCCATGTTGCCTACCTGCGCAGACCTGGAAGGCGATGGGGCCACCGGGAGGCGACGTGTTGACGCTGGTGGCGGACCCCAGCGACGCGCGGCGGATCTATCTCGGCACGGCCGACGGGCACATCTTCGGCTCGACGGACGCCGGGGAAAGCTGGAAAATTCTGGGGCGCGCGGGCGCGAGCGGCGACGGCGTCATCACCGCCATCCTGGTGGACCCGCGCAATCCGCAAATTCTGCTGGCCTCGGCGTGGTCACGCGAAAACAACGGCGGAGGCGGCATCTTCCGCAGCGAAGATGCGGGCGTCACGTGGAAAAAATCCGGGCTCGAGGAGCACGCGGTGCGCGCGCTGGCGCGGGCGCCGTCGAAGGCGGACATGCTCATCGCCGGCGCGCTCGACGGCGTCTATCGCTCGCTCAACTCCGGCCGCACATGGGAGCGCATCTCACCGGAAGATCACGAGGAAATCCGCAACATCGATTCCGTCGCCGTGGACCCCGGCAATCCCGACATTATTTATGCCGGCACGTTTCATCTGCCGTGGAAAACCATGAACGGCGGGCGCTCCTGGCGGCCGATCCACGACGGGATGATCGACGACTCGGACGTGATGAGCATCGTGGTGGACCGCTCCAACCCGCGGCGCATTTTCGCCAGCGCCTGCTCGGGAATCTATCGCAGCGACGACGCGGGCGGGCTGTGGCGGAAAATTCAGGGCATCCCCTACGCCGCGCGGCGCACGCACGTGATTCGTCAGAACCCGCACCGCCCGCAAACGATTTTTGCGGGCACGACTGAGGGACTCTGGCGCACGAACGATTCCGGCGCCACATGGCAGCGGTTGACGCCCGCGGATTGGGTGATCAACGCGCTGGTGCTCGACGCGAAAACCCCCGGGCGCGTGGTGATGGGTACGGACAAGCTCGGCGTGATGGTCAGCGAAGACGGCGGAAAAAAATTCCGCGCCGCGAACAACGGATTTTTTCACCGGCAAATCCTCGCGCTGGCGCTGGACCGCGAGCGCCCCGAACGCGTGCTCGCCGTGCTCGCCAATGCGCCGGAGGCGGTGCTGGCCACCGATGATGGCGGGCGCAGTTGGAAACGCCTCGGACCTGGGCTGAAAGCGGAAGCGGTGCGGCGGGTGTATGCCGTGCCCGACGGGTGGCTGGCGGCGATGGAGCGCGGCGGACTGTTTTTTTACGATACCGCAAAATCTTCGTGGAAGCGCATCGGCACGGTGAGCGGCGAACCGGCGTTCAGCACGGATTCCACTGTCCCAGCGAAGAAAGGAAAGAGTAAGCCGCCGAAAAAAATGACTGGGCCGCGGCCATTAAATCACATTGTGCTGGACATGGCCTTCACGCGCGAGGCGTGGTACGCGGCCACCGATGACGGCTTGCTGGTGTCGCGCGACGCCGGTGCGACGTGGACGATTTCGCCGGTGGGGCCGGTGGTGCTGCCCGCGCGCTCGGTGCGTGTCTCGCCGGACGGAAAAAGTTTTTGGATTGTCACGCTGCGCGGCATGGTTTTTTCCGGTGATTCGGGAACGACATGGGCGTGGCGCGACCTGCCACTCGAAGCCGGCGGCGCGCTGCGCCTGGATGCCGCCGGTGAAAAAACGCTGCTGGCCGTCGCGGGGAAAGGCTTGTTCATCTCGCGCGATTCCGGCGGCTCATGGAAACAGGCGGCGAACGGTTTGCCGCAGGCGCCGATTCAGGACCTGGCGGTGATCGGAGATATCTTTCTGGTGTCCATGCAGTCGCAAGGGCTGTACATTTCCTACGACCGCGGCGAGACCTGGGCGCGCATCGAAGGCACGCTCGCGGAAGGACGTTTTCCTGTGGTCACGGCGCGTGAATCGGCGGCTATTGTGTACGCGGCATCGTCCACCGAAGGGCTGTATGCCGTCGAACTTCCCGCAAAACTCGCCACTTCCGGGTCGCCCCCGCCCACACCCTAGGTTTCTCGAAGGCAGTAGTTTTTACCGGGGTCAGGATTCCACGCTTTTTCCATCTTCTTTCTTTTCAATTTTTTACAGCCTGGCCAAATGGAATCCAGCTTGCCTTTTACAGGGTGTCTTCACTTGGAGGTTCCCATGAAAGGCACACAAGTCGTTCTGCGTTCGTTGTGTGTTTCCGTATTGGCTATGAGCCTTGCGGCGTGCGCCAACGCTCCGCAATCCACACAGGCCAGCGACCAGCCCAAGCCGGAGCAACCGGGCATTCTCAGCAGCCTGCTGAAGTCCACCAGGCCCGTCGCTGTGCCAGCGGGCACGGAGATTGTCATCGTGCTCGACCAGTCCATCTCCAGCGCGCAAGCGAACAGCGGAGATCCGTTCGACGCGTCGGTGGCCGAGCCGGTGGTGATCGGCGGCAAGACGGTGATCCCCAAGGGCGCGCATGTGCAGGGCACCGTGGTGGAAGCGCGGGCATCGGGACGGCTAAAGGGCGTGGCGCGGCTGCGGCTGGCACTGAGTGCCGTGGAGATCGCAGGCAAGAGCTACGACCTGCAGACCACGTCGCTGACGCGCTCCGGGCAGAACCACGATAAGCGCAACTGGACGCTCATCGGCGGCGGCACCGGAGCCGGGGCCGCGATCGGTGCCATCGCCGGAGGCGGCAAAGGGGCGGCCATTGGCGCTGCGGTCGGCGCAGGCGCTGGAACGGCGACGGCTGCCGCGACCGGGAAAAAGGACATCGTCCTTCCGGCGGAGTCGCAACTGAGCTTCAAGCTGAGCCAGCCAGTGAGCATTGAAGTGAAGGGGTAGGTAAAAGAGAGCAGCAAAACGGAGCCCCGCATTCCCGTTTGGGGACTGCGGGGCTTCCCATTTGTGTATGTCCTTGAAACCAAAAGATAAACCATGAGTTTGTGGATTGTTTTGACAATACCATGTTTCATTGTGGTAGCATTCCCGCTGCTGTTTTGTCCCCGTAATTCCGTCTAAGCGATTGATTTATAGGCAAGTGCACCGGGATGCTGAACTGGCACGGCTCGTGCACCCAAATGGGCCGTGACAACCACAATGACCGACGAGATGGAACCGTCCCGCGAAACGGCGTCGCCCGCCAGCAGCATACTGATCGTGGACGATGAAGCGCCAGCGCGGGATTTGTGCGCGGACGTGGCGCGCGAGGCGGGGCTGCTGGTGCGCACGGCCACTACCACCGAGCAGGCGCTGGAAATCCTGGAACAATTTCCCGTGGACATTGTGCTGACGGACTTGAAGGTGCCGGCGCTGGGGGGCATCGAGTTGCTGAAGCGCGTGCGCGCGACGAATGCGCAGGTGCCGGTGGTGGTGCTGACGCAGTACGGCACGATTGAAACCGCGGTGGAAGCGACTCGGCTGGGCGCGGCGGATTATGTGACGAAACCGTTTCACGTGGACGAACTGCGCAGCAAGCTGGACCGTCTGGTGCGAGCCATCGAGCTGGATCAGGAAAACCGCGTGCTGCGGGAACAACTGCGCAGCCGGCCGGGATTCGGCGGGCTGATCGGCGTGTCGCCGAAGATGCAGCGCGTGTACAAAATGATCGAGAAGGTGAGCCAGCACAATTATCCGGTGCTGATCCTCGGAGAAAGCGGGACGGGGAAGGAATTGGTGGCGCGCTCGATCCATTTTTCCGGGGCGCGGCGGAAAAAACCGTTCGTGCCGGTGGATTGTTCGGCGCTGGTGCCGACGCTGATTGAGTCGGAACTGTTCGGGTACGTGAAGGGCGCGTTTACCGGCGCCTTACAAAACCGGCAGGGACTGCTGGAATCGGCGGCCGACGGCACGCTGTTTTTGGACGAGATTGCGGACATGCCGGTGGACTTGCAGGCCAAGCTGCTGCGCGCGCTGCAGGAGCGCGAAGTGAAGCCGGTGGGCTCGGTGGACCGCGTGGCGATCCATGTGCGGGTGATGGCGGCCACCAATCGCGACATCGAATCGGCGATTCGCTCCGGTGCGTTCCGGCAGGATTTGTATTTCCGGCTGAACGTGGTGTCCATCAAGCTGCCGCCGCTGCGCGAGCGAAAAAGCGATATTCCGCTGCTGGTGAATTTTTTTCTGGAAAAATTCAGCGAGCCCGGGCGGCCGTTCCGCAGCATCTCGGAAGATGCCATGCGGCGGTTGATGGCCTACGACTGGCCGGGAAACGTGCGCGAACTGGAAAACGCTATCGCGCGGGCCATGGCTCTGGGGTCGGGACCGATTCTGCACGTGGGCGATTTGCCGTCGAATTTGCAGTACGGGTCGTCGGCGGGAGCGCTGGAGCGCCCCGCGTCGGCAGACGAGCTGCTGCCGCTGGAGGAACTGGAGCGGCGGGCAATCTTCCGCGCGCTGCGGGAAACCAGTGGCGACAAACTGGCCGCGGCGCGGCTGCTGGGCATCGGGAAAACCACGCTGTACCGCAAACTGAAACAGTACGAAGCGCAGCACTAAGATTCCATTCAATCAGACGGGCAGGGCGGTGGGGGGATTGGTGTGTCGCAATGTGAAGAATGCGGAGGGCGAAGGAGGAAGGGAGGAAAGAGGAAGGAGGAATGAGGAAGGACTGATCAAACCGTGAGACAGCATTCCGTCACCGGTTGCTAGCGCCCGGCAGTTGAGGTATGGAAAGCGACAGCAAGGTCACTGAATGCGGGAGCACGTTTTAGCCGGGTGCGAACGCCCGGCAGTCGAGGTCTGGGGGTGAGGCTCGAACGGCCAAGATGTCATCCCGGGACGCCGCGGCCGGTAAGAATGCGAGAGAACGTCCCGTCCCCGGTTTTCCGCCCGGACATTGCACGAGCATTGAGTTAGTGCTTAAAGAGTTCCCACAGGCCGTCCAGAAGCACGCCCAACCCGATTCCGCCGATGACGAGTCTGCCGATCCAAGGGGGCTCTATCGGCAGGCGCCATTTCCCCGGTGTCGGCCCTCCTTCAAAGAATCTTCCGCCAGGCAGAAGCGCAAGAACGACGAGCCAACAACCGAGCATAATTTCGGCAATCATGGATGGCATTGCCCGCCTGGAACCACGTTGACGTAGGCTCCCCCGCCACGACCGAAAGCGAAAAAGTAAGCTCCCAATTGAATGGGCGACTTGCTGCCACTGACAGCAACGAAAGCTCCCGCATCCTTCCCGACGAATAGCAGATGGCTGGACTCAACTTCGCCGGACGAGGGGTTGACTGACTTTTCGTATCCGTAGGCAACTGGTCCCACTCCTCCCTCAGCCAAAACTCCAACCGAAGTTCCCGATCGACTATCACGGTTAACTAGCACGAAAGTGCCGCCGTGGGCAACTCCGGCTTCACGCTCTTCCCCTCGACCAGCGAAATAACCACCGCCGCACGGTTCTGGATTCAGGGCCTGGATACCGGTTGCGTTGAGTGCCCGACCTAGGGCATTCGCCCTGTCGTCCAGCACGGTCGTGCCGCCGCCTTCCTGATTTGCAGCATCCGACCCACTCGGAGCATTCAGGCCGCAAGTGTTACCCACGAGAAAACCCTCCACGTAGACATCGACACATCCGCTCCCAGCGCTGCCGATAAGAACGATGGTGCTGCCGCCCCCTCCACCGCCCCCACTCACTATGACGGTCTGGGCGATGGTCGCTATCCATGTTCCATTTTTCTTGCTGCAGTTCGCTTCCGTATCGCCTCCTTCGTTGGGAGGGATCACGGTGCCATCGTCCCGGTAGCAAACGTTTAGACCAAGAGGATCGACCAAATTCACCGGGTCGTTGAGCGTGTAAGCATAGCGATTGAAAGACTGCGGATCGGCGACGGAGCCAGCGATGGGATCGGGGGAATTGAACCGCCCGAGGTGGTTGACGTGGTAGCGCATCAGGGCGTAGTCGTTGCCGGACTCGTTGACGCCGGTGTCGCGTTCGTAGCTGGTGAACTTCAGTTTGTTCGCGCCGCCGGTTTCATACCAGTTTTCGCCGTAGGGGATAGTGCCCGCTGGTCGCCACAATCGTGCCGGATGAGTTCGTCGTCAGGCGGTTCGAGAGATGGTCTTCGTGATAATACGTCGTAGCGCCACCCTCGAACTTCGCGAGCCAAGCGAGCCACAGCCAACAAAAAATATCAGAAAACGTCCCGTCTGTCCCCGGTTATCCCAGCACCCCACGGCAAGAGTTGACGATGCGGCAGAGCCTCAGCGCGTGGGCCTGTTCTGCTTCTTGGCCTCCTTCTGCTTTCGTGGCTTCTCGATTTCAGAAAGCGGAGTAAACTTCATCTCAATCGTTCTGACCATTCTGACTTCGAATATCTCTTCCTTTGGCTTCTGGTACTCGATATCCGCATATAGGCCCGATACCTTAAGTACCTTGCCTCTGGCGAAAAATACGAAGAGACGAACAAGGTTATATCTCCGCTCAGTCTGCTTGCAGGTTAACTCGTAAACCGAAGTGTTACGCAGGTCGCCGAGGGGATTCCATGAAAGCGTCGGGCATACAAAATCGTTGGATCTGAAGTGCGTGATCCCACCATCGGTCAAGTGGAACTCGAATGAAAGATCTGAACTGCGATAGGTGTACAACCCATACAAAAACTCAGTCTCTGTAGCGCTGCACGCGATTGGAGAGAGCAATACCATGACGATCAAGGCTATGGTCTTTTCTGTCGCTGTTTTCATGCTCCCCTCCTTACTGGTTCTTGATAAAGTTTATTATGCCAGTCGCAATCTGCCCCGCTATTTCCTTTGTTCTCTGGTCGATTTTGGCCCTATCCGTCTCGTTGGTAATGAAGCCAGCTTCGAAAAAGGGGACAGCCTGAACTGACCCCTTTCACCGGAACAGAATCAGAAAAGCAGAAACTGGTCATTTCTAAGGTGCCTTGCAACAGTCGCAGATAAGTCTGGCGATCCTCGTCGGCGGAAAAGGTGTCGCGGCGATCGACACCACGTTGCGTCATGTGGCAGGCCATCTCCGGCAGCACGCAGCGTCCGCGTCGCGGCATGGCCGGAATTCTACATCGTCTTTCACTCCACGCCTCAAAAACCACGCACTTCAGGCTGTCCCCGTTTTCCCCGAGACTCAATCCCGAAGAACAATGCGCGGGCCAACAGCCCTGTACAGAAGATTCAGACAGTGCGAAGCGCGACACTGATCCGAACACCTGCTTTTTTGCCGCAATAGTCCAATAATTCCAGTTAATTCACCCCTTACCGTTGCGGGAAGAGAAAAGGGCGGGGAGTCTCGCTTTGGGAAAGTGGCATTGCGCATGGCGTCGCAAATCACTCTGAACCGGTTGAATCCATAACACTTACGAGATGTGCTGCATCTGGCAGTACCTGTGCAGTTGCAGAGTGGTGTGTTCGCGAGGTTCAACGTGTACAGACCGTTGCAGATGAATCGAGGAGTGCGGCGCGCATTGGAGTTTGTGTTTGCGGTGACGGCGGCGCTGGCGGGCAGCTACTTCATTCTGCGGATTCCGTGGTAGGCCGATCAATGGGAATCGGGGGATGGTGGCGCGCCTTTTCGAAACAGCGCGGCGCGGCGACCGGGCAGGCAGCGTTTACACGCGCGGCGGCAGAGGGCGCCACTCTGCCTCGACTGCTGGAATTGGCGGCGGGGCTTCTGCTGGAAATCACTCATGCGGACCGCGCCGGCGTGTGGTTGGAAACGGAAGATGCCGCGATTTTGCGCGGTGTCGTGGTCGAGCAGAAGGCCAGCGCGGTGCCCGCGGAATGGAAACAATTGCAGCTCCCCACGTTCCCTTGGAAAAGCGCTTTGCGCGGAACGACTCCGGTGATTGCCGACGTCGGCGAGCCGCAGACGGCGCAGTTTCCTGTGCTCAGCGGAATGGAGCGTGCGGTGTGGTGGCCGGTGCGCGGCGGGGACCGAGGGCTCGGCATTGTGCTGCTGGGATTCAAGGCGAAACAGCGGAGCGTGCCGCAGACGGCCATTCCGCAGGTGTGGGCGTTTCTGGATCAAATTGCGCTGGCGTTTCGCGCGCATCGCGATCACGAAGCGCTGGAAAACCTGCGGCAGGAGCGCGCACAGCAATCCGCGGCGGAATTGCGCGCGCTGCTGGAGGCCGTGGATTGCGGCGTGCTGCTGCTGGACGCTGCCGGGCGCGTGCGCGCGCTGAACGAGCGGTTGGTGCAACTCTTCGGCCTGGAAGGAAGCGCGGTGGTGAACTTGATCGGGTGCGATACGGCGCAACTGCTGGCGCGACTTTCGCCGGCGGTCCGCGACCCAGAGACGTTTGCCGTGCGCTGGCGGGACCTGACTGCGCTCAGCGATTCCTCTTCCTGGGAGGAAGTGGAACTCAGCCGGTCGCCCGGGCGTGCGCTGCAGCGATTCTGCACGCCGGTGAGCAACGCGCAGGGGCAAACGATCGGCTGGCTGGAACTGTTCCATGACCGCAGCGGGCAAGCGCCCTCGCATCTGCGGATGCTGCAAACGGAAAAAATGGCGGCGATCGGGCAGCTCGTATCAGGGATTGCACACGAACTGAATAATCCGCTGACGAGCATCCTGGGCTACGCGCAACTGCTGCTGGCGCGGTGTCCCAGCGGACGCAGCGCGGGGGCGAAACTTTTTCCGGAAGCCGGCGCAATACGGGAAGTGCTGCGGGCGGCGGAAAAAATCTGCCTGGAAGCGGAGCGCGCGGGCCGCATCGTGAAAAACCTGCTGCTGTTTGCGCGCGGGGCGCGCGCCGAACGGCGGGCCATCAGCCTGAACGAAGTGGTGGAGCGCACGGTGGCGCTGCGCAGCTACGAACTGAGAATCGAAAACATTCACCTGGAACTGAAGCTGGATGGCACGCTGCAGTCTTGCCTGGCGGACCCACACCAATTGCAACAGGTGGTGCTGAATCTTCTGGTGAACGCCGAGCAGGCGATTCTGGAGAGCCACGCGGAGGAACGCAGCGAGGCGGCGGCTTCCGCAGAACTGGGCACGATTCGCATCCGGACGTATGCGGTTCCTGGAGCGTCGCCGCCGCGGGTGGCGCTGGAAATATCCGACAGCGGGCCGGGAGTGCCGCCGCAGATTGTTACGCGGCTGTTCGATCCGTTTTTCACCACCAAGCCGACGGGACTGGGCACCGGCCTGGGACTTTCCATTGCGTACGGAATCGTGCACGACCACGGCGGGGAAATCTATCTTCTCGACGCGGAGCACGCTCCCAGCGGAGTGCCGCGGCTGGGCGGGGCCACGCTGGTGGTGGAATTGCCGGTGTTCATTGCGCTGGAATCCGCGGCGGCGCAACCCACGGCGCAGGAGGAAGCCGCGCCCGGTCCAGAGGACGGCGGCGGGGAACCGGGCTCCGGTGCGGAGGGGCCGTCGGGCTCGGCGCGAGCGGCGCGGGCGAAAATTCTGGTGGTGGAAGACGAGCCCACGGTGGCGCAGTTGATTGCCGACGTGCTGGAAGAGGACGGGCACGTGGTGGACGTGGTGCTGGACAGCCGGGAAGGACTGACGCGGGCCGGGCGCTACAGCTACGACTTGATCATCTGCGACCTGCGCATGCCGCGGGTGGACGGGCGGGCGTTCTATCGCGCGCTGATGAGCAGCGGGCGCGCGGCGCAACTGCGCATCCTGTTCGTCACCGGGGATACGCTTTCTCCGCGGACGCACGACTTTTTGGGCGAGACGGGCCTGCCGTGCCTGGCCAAGCCGTTCTTGGTGGAGGAACTCAAAAGCGTGGTGTACCGCGCGCTGAATTCCATGCTGTTGCCGAAGAAACGATTTTCGGAAGACGCCGGTGCACAGAGGTTCGACCCCTTCGCTGCCGCGGCGCCGCACGAGGACGCCATGCTCCATCCGATGGCGCGAGGAGCGGACGAAGCGAGGAAACCATGAAAGCTGCGAATCCATTGACGAGTGTAGCGCACGCCGAGCCCACGCCGAGCGAGGCGAGCGTGGTGCTGCTGGTCACGGCAGATACCGCGCTGGCGCGGCGGCTGATCCACGCGCTGAACGGAGAAGGAGACTTCCCGCGCGAGGAGGACACGCGGGCGTATCAGCTTCCCATTGCCACGAGCTTCGCGCAGGCGCGCTCGTGCATCGGGCGCGCGGTGCCGGCGGTGATCCTGCTGGATGAGAGCGTGGCCGCGGCGGGATTGTTCACGGACGTGCTGCGGGAACTTTCGCGATTCGCGCCGATCATTTTTCTGGCGGCGCCGGAAAACCTGGCGCGGTGGTGTGCGCTGAGCGAATTGTCGGAGCTGGTGACGCAGGGACACGTGGAATGCGTGCCGCGGTACGGTGATTTCGTGCCGCTGGCCACGCGGCTGATCGAGCGCCACGCGCACAACCATTCCGAAATCCGCGGACTGGGGACGCGAGGCCACGCGTCGCCGGCGCTGGTGACGCATGTTCCGGAGCGCGTGCAACTCGATCCGGACCATGCGCCGCGGGACTTCGGCGAAGTGCTGCGGCATGAAGTGAACAATCCGCTGACGGGGATTCTGGGGAATGCGGAACTCCTGCTCTCGCGGCGCGACCGCCTCTCGGCGGATATGGTGGAGCGGCTGGAAGTCATCGCCGAGCTGGCCATCCGTCTGCGCGAGACGATTCGCCGCTTGAGCAATGCCCTCGAGAACCGCTCCGCGCGCATCTCCGCGCCTCCGTCCAGCGGCCTCGCGCCCACCCTCCGCCATCGCCCGCCGGGCATGTAGCGGCGACCTTTAGGTCGGCATTGAGGATCGAAGATGCCCACCTAAAGGTGGCCGCTACAGGGTATGATCCCTGGAATGAATCGTCCGCCTTTTGAGCGCAAAAACATCCGCTTGCACGAGGAGAACTACCGCGGCCAGAATTGGTTTTTTGTAACCCTTTGTTGTGAGGAACGGAAAGCCGTGTTTCATGCGGCCGAGCGGGCGGAGTGGGTGATCGAGCGTCTTCGAGAGATTGCCTCGAACTGTGCCTTTGCGGTTGACGCCTATTGTGTCATGCCGGAGCACATCCATTTGCTGGTGAGAGGAACAACGGAAATCAGTGATCTCCTGGATTTCATGAAACGGTTCAAGCAGGTAACCGCCTACGAATACAAACATTCCACGGGCCAGCGCTTGTGGCAGAAGAAATTCTACGACCACATTCTGCGGCCGAAGGAAAACGCGGAAAGCGTTGCATGGTACATTTGGCTCAATCCCGTGAGAAAGGGAATGGTGACGCAGCACGAGGAGTATCCATGGTCAGGATCGTTCACGTCGGATTGGCAGAAAAGGAAAAAGCCCACGTCGGAATGGGTCCCGCCATGGAGAAAGCCCGTGTAGCGGCGGCCTTCAGGCCGGCAGGTTCCATGGCCGGTCCCGGAATGCCCACCTGAAGGTGGGCGCTACAACCGGCATTCGAGGTCGAGGATGCCCACCTAAAGGTGGCCGCTACAACCGGCATTCAAAATCGAAGATGCCCACCTGAAGGTGGCCGCTACAACCGGCATTCGAGGTCGAGGATGCCCACCTGAAGGTGGCCGCTACAACCGGCATTCGAAGTCGAAGATGCCCACCTAAAGGTGGCCGCTACAACCGGCATTCGAAGTCGAAGATGCCCACCTGAAGGTGGCCGCTACAACCGGCATTCAAAATCGAAGATGCCCACCTAAAGGTGGCCTCTACATAGGTCGTGTAGCATTGCGAATCGGTTGTCTATGCAAAAATTGTTTGAGAGTAACAAAAGAAACCGAACGTGACTGATAACGAATTAACAAAAAAGTTGTCTACGGGTTCTTGTGGGGGGCGCGGTTGCCCGGTTTCGTGTGAGGATGATTTAGAATGGCCCAGCCGAGTTTTCCGGCGGCGGTCGGTCTCTGTGTTCTCAGGCCGGGGAATTCGTTCGAAACGTCCGCCACGTTGGGGTCCTGATAGTCGGGAATCCCCATGTTGTGACCCATTTCTTCGTAAATCAGTGATGAAATGTCACTGTTTGACGCAAGCGCTTGGCAGACTGATGTCTGGTTGTATGTTGTATCGGAGCGAATTATGGTTTTACCGTTTGTTGCCAAGCCAGTGCCTGCCGATACGTTGCCCAAATTGGGATCCAAGCTGATAAAAATAACTCCATTGCTTCCCTGGCCTCTTCTTCTCGGCAAGATTGTGATTCTGCCGTCGGTGAAAATCGATATCGCGTCGTCTTTGAATTGGTCGTAAACCGCTTCCAACTGCTGTAGGCATGTCTGAGGCAAAGCTGGATTGTCATCAAACACGATTGCTGTTGGGGGTGCGCCTTGCAGATCCCATTTAAGAACGCCTGGTGCGGCTGTATTTTCGCCCTGGCCAAACAACTTGTACCAGTTTTCTATTGTTGCGTCGAATGGAACGCCAAAGCGGTTGTTGCCGCGCTCGATAACCCAGTGGTTGTAGTTCTGTAAGTTTCCACTCACAGTTTGATTGGCGTCTTCGTGGGCGACGGCGACGGAGCTGTTGGCGGCGTCATCGTACTGGAAGGTGTAAGTCCCCGCCGGGACGTTGGCGATGGTGAAGGTGCCATTGGCATTGACGGTGGCTTGCAGTGTGTTTGCGCTGCTCACCATCTTCACCGTTCCCTGGCCGATGGTCGAGCCATCGTTGGCAATCAGTTTGAAAATCGTGCCGGAGAGATCGAATTTCTGTGGGTTCACTGTAATCGAAGTGTTCTGCGGCGAGGAAACGCCGCCGCGGTTGTCGCGCACAGTAAGCTTGGCTGTGAACGTAGCGCCTGCGGCGCTGGTGTAGGTGTGCTGCTGCGTGGAGGAAGATGTGCAATTGTTGGCCGTGTAGTCGGTGGAGCCGTTGTTGTCGGCGTCAATCTCGCAGGTCATGGAGTCGCCGTCGGGGTCGCTGATGCTCCAACTGAAAGTGACAGCGACCGGCGAGGTGCCGGTGTTGGGGGTGGCCGCAAAGCTGGCAATGGAGGGTGCGCGATTGGCCGGGGGCGGTGGAGGCGGAGGATTGCCGCCGGAAGAGCCACCGCCGCAGGAGAGGAAGGTTACAATCCCGGCGCAGAGAATGGCGGCGAGTAAGAAAGTCTTGAAGATGGGAATAGGATATTTTGAGCGATTTGGCATGGAGGCTGCCCCGGAGCCTTTGAAATGCCTAGCTGAGCCGGCGAGACGCCGGCGCTACTGCTGCCCGCCTGAAGGCGGGCGCTACACACATCCACAAGCGCTACTGCTGCCCGCCTGAAGGCGGGCGTTACACACATCCACAAGCTGCATACGCGCATTTTCGATAGACAGGCAAGCGTCAAAGTGCGCCACAGGGGGTTTGGCGGAAGATTTCGCGGGTAGCGAGAGCAGGGCCGAGGGTGGCGAGCGGTGATATACTCCGCGGAAGTTGGTTTGTAGAATGCCCACCTAAAGGTGGGCGCTACAACCGGCATTCGAGGTCGAGGATGCCCACCTAAAGGTGGCCTCTACGAAAGATGCCCACCTAAAGGTGGGCGCTACATAACCGCAGAGTGTTCCAACACTTCAGAGGCAACACAAATGGGTGAAATGGAAACCGGGGCTTCAAACGGAACAAACCATGAACGGTTGAATGGATGGAAAGAGATTGCTTCTTTCCTGGGGCGGGGTGTGCGCACAGCGCAGCGCTGGGAAAAGGAGTTGGGGCTTCCGGTGCGGCGGATACACACAGGCGGCGGGGAAGTCGTTTTTGCGATGCGCGGCGAACTGGATACTTGGCTGGCCAAGTCGGAAACGCAAAGCTCATTGACTGCCGATCGGGACGAGCACGATGTAAGGAACGGAAATAAAGAAGTGTTGAACAGTGGAAATGCAGGAGCGATTTCCGAGCAGGGAAACGGCTGGAAAAGCGTGGCCTGGCGCGCGGCGGCAATAATGCTGCTAGCCGGAGCGACGATTGCCGCGGGATGGGTGTGGGTGTGGCCGCGGATCAACAGCGCGCACGCGGCGAGCAGACAGCCCGAAGATTGGCGCGTCGAAAACAACGCGCTCAAGGTGTTCAACGCGCAGGGTGAACAACTTTGGGAATTCCGTTTCAAAGAGGCGGTGGATGCGCCGACCTATGGCGCGGGGAGCCGCACGCCTTCGCCGCCTGTGAAGATCGTGGATTTGGATGGTGACGGCGCGCCCGAAGTGCTGGCGCTGGCGCGCAGCGCAAGGCTCGGCGGAAACACTTTTTACTGCTTCGAAGCCAGCGGCGCTGTTCGGTTTTCGCGCAATTCCGAAAACGTGTCGGGTGCGGTGCGATTTGGCAGCGAGAAATTCGCACCTCCATTCCACCCGACGAGGTTTTTGGTGACTGCGGACAGCGGGCAGAGAAAATCCGTCTGGTTAGTAAGCGTGCACAACCTAAATTTCCCGGCGGTCGTGCAAAAGCTGACGCCGCAAGGAAGGGTGGCCGGGGAATATTGGAGCAACGGGCACATTCATCTCGTGAAAGACGCGGTGCTCGGCGGGCGGCGAGTCCTGCTGGCGGGTGGGATGAACAACGAGCATAAAACCGCGAGCCTGGCTGTGCTGGACTATGAGAATCCTTCCGGGTCGGCGCCCGCGGTGAAGGACGAGTACCAATGCAAAGGTTGCCCGGCGGGAACGCCTCTCGCGTTCCTGCTTTTTCCGCAAATGGAGATTTCACGCGAGTTCGACGCTCGACCGTTCGTGCGCGAGATTCGCATTGGAGATGAGGACAGTTTCGTCATCACGGTATTGCATGCAGGGCACACATTTGAAAGCGACAAGGTCGAAGTCCTTGCAGACGCGCTCTATGAGCTGGATGCGGAGTTTCACTTGAGAGCTGCGAATTCCGGCGACGGTTACCGGGACGCGCACAACCGCTTGGAGATGATGGGACGCCTGAAACATCGCTTCGGGGCGCGCGATGAGGCTGAGCTGTTCTCGGTGCTTTCGTGGAACGGGAGAGAGTTCGTAAAAACAACGGGGCGCGGGACCAGCGTGGCCGTGGCCCAGCGGTGACACTCTTCCCTAGAAGCTACTTAGTGGCGACTTTTGCGCCGGTGATTTTGAAGCGGAACCACGCCGCGCCGGTGGGGAAGAGGATGTCGCGAAACTCCGGGTAACCCACTTCCTCGCCGGGCTGAATGGTGCCGGGGAGCGTGCCTTTGTTGACGGCGATGACTGTTTCGTCGCCGCGGACGTAGGTCGTCTCGTACTCGATGGAGGTGTACGCGCAGCCGGCGGACTTGTTGCGGAGGTGGACGATCCAAACCGCGGTGGTGCCGGTGCGGTCCTTGTCCATCTTGGCGTCCAGAATTGCCAAGTCCTTCACGGGATCCGGCACGCAGGCGACGGCCGGCATAGCCGAAGCCGCGGGGCCCTGCTCTCCGCGCTGCGAGGTGAAATAGATAACCACCACAACCACGACAATTGCCAGTGCCGCGGCGCCAATAATCTCCCGCATCTTTTTCGTTTCCTGCTCGTCTTTCGGCACTTCAAACATGACACCCTCCTTCTTTGCCGCTCAGGACGGTCCTGCACACACATCCGGGCAAAATGAAGCCGCTTGGCACTTCATTTGGCTTTTCCCAATTCCGTGGCGGAGGTAGTAGCCGCGTGGGCAGAAATTTCGCGGAATGCCGTAAAACG
Source organism: Acidobacteriota bacterium (assembly GCA_023481105.1). Lineage (GTDB taxonomy): Bacteria > Acidobacteriota > Terriglobia > Acidiferrales > UBA7541 > JACQDE01. The sequence goes on from JAMCWK010000113.1 coordinate 25,243, forward strand.
TGGTGACCTTGCCAATCATGGGGAGGAGCCTCCCCAGGCGCAGCCTCATTTGCATCATAGGCCGCAGCGAAAGGCAAGTCAACGAACGCGTGGAACGAACGGCTCCGGACGAATCGCATATTTACTTCGGGGGGCAATTTCCCTACCATGTGCAGGCGCGCGGTGGAATCCCGCCGGAATGCGTGCTAAGGTGTGCCCGGAAGTTGCCCAGGCGGGGCGCGGGAAAAACACAGAAGTGCGTACAGGCTGCTTCGAAGAATCGGGAGCCTAAGATGCGGCGCGGGGATAAACCCCGCGCTGCGCGGACGGAAAATGTCATCAGGAATTCCACGATTGCGGGTCCTGGAAACGGGCGGCACGGAGCGACAGGTGCCGATCGCGAGCACACCCTTCACCATCGGGCGGCAAAAGGGCAATGAGCTGACGCTGAGCGATACGCGCATCAGCCGCCAACAAGCCAAGATTGATATCGCCGACGGAAAATATTATCTGGAGGATTTGCAGAGCCGCCACGGCACGTTCGTGAACGGGCAGAAAATTTCCGCGCGGCACGAGTTGAAAGCGCGGGACACGATCGAGTTCGGCGTGCCGGATTCGTTCCGGCTGGTGTACGAAGTGGGCGAAGAGACCAGCGTGGCGGACCTGGTGAACCGCGTGGAAGCCACGCCAGCGACTCCGGCGACTTCGCGGGAGCTGTACCATCTGGGCGTGCTGCTGGAAGTGGTGCGCGTGATGCACACCAGCCTGGCGCTGGAGGATTTGCTGACGTCGGTGGTGGACGCGGCCATCCAGGTGACGCACACGGAGCGCGGCGTGCTGTTACTGCGCGTGCCGGAAGCGGCGGAGGGCGAGTTGCGGCCCAGCGTGGCGCGGGACCACCGGCACGGAACGCTGGACCCCAAAGAATTGCAGATTTCGTCGAGCATCCTGAAGCAGGTGATCAAGTCGCGGCGGGAATTGATTGTGAGCGATCCCGGCGACGCGCTGGGCTCGCTCGACCGGCGGCAACAGGACAGCATGGCGCGGCTGGAACTGCGCACTGTGATCGCCATCCCGCTGGAAAAAATGCCGGTGCTGGGCTCGTCGGATACGACCGTGTACGGGAAACCAGCGGAACTGCTGGGCGTGCTGTATCTGGACAGCCGGGCGGTGGGCAGCGCGTTCTCCGACCTCGACCGGCAAACGCTGCGGGCGCTGGCGCTGGAAGCGGCAACGGTGGTGGAAAATGCGCGGCTGTTTTCGGCGTCGCGGGAAAAAGAGCGGCTGGAACACGAAATGAGCATCGCCTCGGAAATCCAGCAGCAGCTTTTGCCGAAAACGTTTCCGGAGTCAAAAGCGTTTTCGATTACGGGGCTGAACATCGCGTGCCAGTCCATCGGCGGAGATTATTTCGATGCGATCGGGCTGCCCGGAGGACGCTGCGGGGTGGTGGTGGCGGACGTGTCGGGGAAGGGAATTCCGGCGGCGCTGCTGGCGTGCATGCTGCAAGGAGTTTTTTCGGCGACGGCGGGAATGGACATTGCGCTGAACACCATCGGGGCGCGGGTGAATAAATATCTTTGCGAGCGGACGGGCGACGACCGCTACGCGACGCTGTTCTATTCGGTGCTGGACCCGACCGGGCACCTGGAGTACATCAACGCGGGACACTGCTCTCCGCTGGTGCGCACGACCTTGGGGCAGATGTACACGCTGGCGTCGGACAATTTCCCGCTGGGCATGTTTGATTTCGCGGAATACCACGCGGGACGCGCGCAACTCCAGCCGGGCGACTTCCTGATTGTCTATACGGACGGGTTTTCCGAGGCGCACAACATGCGCAACGAAATGTTCAGCGAAATGGGCCTGCGGGAAATCCTGCGCACCTTCAACGGCACGACGGCGCAGGAGCTTTCCGATGCGATTCAGGCGGGAGTGCGCACGTTTACCGGCGGCGCACCGCAGTCGGATGATATGACGCTGGTCGTAGTACACTATCGGGGCCCAGCCGCATGAAGAACCAGCCCAGCTCGCCGTCCACCGCCAGCAAGTCTGCCGGAGGCCTTGCACTCCTGGCTGACGCGCTGGCTTCCTTGAACCTGGAAGCCGCGCCGGACAAACTGGCGCAACAAACCGTGGACATCGCCGCGACGCGCTTCCACGTCGCCGGCGCGCGGCTGTGGCGCATGCAAGACGCGAAACCCGCGGCGTGGCAGGCGTCCGGAAAAATGCCGGCGGCGGACGAAGCCGCGGCGGCACGAGCCTTCAACGGACTGGTTTCCTCGAGCGGCACATCGGACTGGTATTTTGCGGGCGCGGGCGACGGGCATGCCGGGCTGTTGCTGGAGACAGCGGCGGCCAAACCGCTCCCGGCAGAAGAGCGCAGCGTGCTGGCGCTGTATGCGCGGTTCGCGTCCTCGCTGCTGACGGGCATCGAGCGACAGCGCAGCATCGCCACGCTTTCCAGCATCGTGGAAGCCACCAAGCAATTGAACTCCACGCTGGACCTGGGCGAACTGATCAACATCGTGCTGCAACTGGCCACGCGGCAAACCGGCGCGGACCGTGGCACGGTGTTCCTGGTGGACAAGGAACATCAGGAAATCTGGTCACTGGTGGGGCTGGGGCTGGCGCAGCAGGAAATCCGCATCCCCATGAGCAAGGGCATTGCCGGACACGTGGCGCGCACCGGGGAAACCGTGAACCTGCTGGATGCTTACGAAGACCCGCGCTTCGAGCCGGACGTGGACCGCCGGCTGGGCTACCGCACGCGCACGTTGCTGTGCCTGCCGATTCTGAACAAGGACAACGACGTGGTGGGCGTGCTGCAACTGCTGAACAAGTCCACCGGGCCGTTCATCACCGAGGATACCAACTTCCTGCGCGCGCTTTCCGTGCACTGCGCCATCGCCATCGAAAACGCGCAACTGCATCGCGAGCTGCTGCACAAAGAAAAACTGGAGCGCGACCTGGCCCTGGCGCGGAGCATCCAGCGCGGCCTGCTGCCGGAACACCCGCCGAGCATTGAAGGCTTCGACATCGTGGTATCGCACAAGCCATCGCAGATGGTGGGCGGGGATTACTACGACTTCATTGCGCTGGGCCCGCAAGCGCTGCTGCTGGTGATCGCGGACGTGGAAGGAAAAGGCGTGGCGTCGGCGCTGGTGATGGCCAATTTGCAGGCCACGCTGCGTGCGCTGGTGGTGCACCTGCACTCGCTGGAGCGGATTGTGGCGTCGGTGAACGACATGATCCTGGCGGACACGCGGGCGCAAAAGTACATGAGCATGTTCGTGGGGCTGCTGGACCAGCGCAACCGCACGTTCCACTACATCAACGCGGGGCACGTGCCGCCGGCAGTGGTGCGCGCCAACGGCGACCACGTGTTTCTGCGGGAAGGCGGCATGGTGGTGGGGATTTTTCCGGGCGTGGCGTACGAGCGCGGCTACCTGAAGCTGGAGCCCGGAGACGTCTTTGCCGGCTGCACGGACGGCATCACCGAAGCCATGGACGTGCAATCGAATGAATATGGGTTGGAGCGGCTGGTGGCTACCATCGGGCGCGAACGCACATCACCCGCGGAGCACATCGTGGAAAGCGTGCTCACCGAAGTGGACCGCTTCTCGCGCGGCGGGCCGCACGAAGACGACCGCATCCTGCTGATTGTGAAGACGCTGTAGCGATTGAGTGATTGAGTGATTTGTGATTTAGTGATTGAGGAACGGGAAGTCCGGCAGTTGAGCGCGAACACTCCGGCCACATTCTGCAACGCACTCTCCCAGAAAGACGAGGCCCCCCCAAAACCTTCGAGGGTGTAACTCGTGCACAAATCGCGCAAGTTGCCGCTACATTCTGGAGTCGTGGATTTTCCCGAAAAAAGTCAGGACGCGGCGCTCAAATTCCAACGGTTCCTTGCCGAGAACGGCGGTGTGTCCCGCGCCCTTAACAAGCCACATTTCTTTGGGACCAATAGCGGCTTTGTAGATGCGCTTGGTGTGACGCGCAGGAATGTTGCGGTCGCTCAAGCCGCAAATCAGAAGAACGGGAAATGCGCGCGCGGCGACGGCTTTTTCCGGCGAAATATCGTCAGCCTTGAAGCCACCTTCTTTTTCGGCGCCGCGGATGGCGATGGTGGAGGCCGGGCGAAAAAGCGTCCGGCCGAGAAACGAGCTGAGGCGCAGGCCGGCGTAGTCGAAAGAAACTTCGCGCAGATTGGCGAAGGCGCTCTCGGCGACGACGCCGGAGACGCGTGGCTCCTCGGCCGCGGACTGCAAGGCGATGGACGCGCCCATGGATTCCCCCAAAAGAAAGAAACAGTGCACTTGCTCGGACGCAAAAAGCGCGCCTGCAATGGCAGAAGTGTCATGGCGCTCGAGCCAGCCGTAAGTGGCCAGGGGGCCTTCGCTCGCGCCGTGCGCGCGGGCGTCCATCAAGAGAACGCTGTAGCCATGGCGCAGCAGGAATTCGGCGTAGGAGTGCATGCCAACGCGGTTGTCGGAAACGCCGTGGAACAGCATCACCCAGTCGCCGTTTGATTGTTGAAAACGCACCTTCCATCCGCGCAGAAGGACGCCATCGGGAGCGCGGACTTCGAAATCTTCGCGCGTGGCGTGGACGCGGGTGAAGGCCTGGTCCGCGCGCGCGATGAGTTCGGGAGATAGCTCGCGGCGCATGGGATGGAGCATGCCGCTGCCCAGCATCGCTCCGGCCATGCCGGCGAAAACCGGAAGCAGCCCAACTGCCAGCACGAAGCTCAATCGCGCGTGTTTCATGGTGCTCCTAAAGTTGTTACGAGGACGGAAACGGAATAGTTTCCGGGGAGGTAGAACTAAGTATACATCAACTGCCGGTGGAGGCATAGTTGCGCACGCCGCGGTTCCACAGCGCCAGAGCCAGCGTAAAGAATGCGGCGGCGACCACCGGCACGAGCCAGGCGTAGAGGCGGAACTCGGCACGGCCGAGCAGGCGCACACTGGGATAAAACGTGGCGAAACCGAAGGGAATAATCCAGCTCAGCAAAAATTGCACGAAACCGCTGTAAATGGAGAGCGGGTAACGGCCGAAGGCGATGAGGTTCCACACCGGCGGATGCACGCCGACGCGGTCCTCCACCCAAAAGCTGACGCAGGTGAGCATGAGGAAAATGGAAACGTAAATGATGCCGCCGCACAAAGCGAAGAACGCCAGCAGCAAGAATTCCAGGGGGCCCCAGGCAAGACGCAAGCGCGAAGACGCGAGCCACACCGCGAGCAGGCCCACGACGACTTCGTGCAGAGACTCGATGCGGAAGACTTCGAAGATGACCTGGTGCAGCGAGGCCACGGGGCGCAAAAGCACGCGGTCGAACTTTCCCTCGATGATGAAGTCGTTGCCGAAATTGTAGAGGTTCAGGCTGACGACGTTGAACAGGCCGAAGGGAATCAGCGAAAAGCCGTAGAGAAAAAGCACCTCTTCGAATTTCCAGCCGGCGAGTTGCGGAACCTTCTGGAAAAGAACGAGCAGGAACCCGAACGCGAACACCGTGGCCAGCACGCTCGCACCGGTGCTGATCAGGAAGTCCGCGCGATAGGCGAAGCGGACCTTGATGAACTGCACGGCGTAGGCGGCGAGAAGCTGGAGGTGTTTTTTCATCGGAGCAATCTAGCCACCATGAATCGTGATGCGCTTCACGGAGAAGGTCCACCAACGGCCGGCGAGCCACAGCAGCGCCGCGACCCACGCCCACTGCGTGGCGAGCGCGACAGCGGCGGCTGCCGGCGATAACTTGCCCAAATAAATTTGCAGCGGCGTGGATGCGATGTGCGCGAAGGGCAGCCAGGCCATCACCGCGCGGATCGGCGCGGGGAAAAACGCAATGGGAATCAGCAGGCCGGAGAGCAGCTCGATGAGCCAGTACTTCGCGCGAATCAGCGCGAGGATGGATTTCAACTGGATGGCGCAGGTGCCAATCATGAAGTTGATGGCGCCCATCAGGAAAAAACTGCCGAGCACCGCGGGAACAAACAGCGCGAAGTGCACCGCGGAGGCTGGAAGGCGCACAGGGAAAAGCAGCACGACGACCACGGCCGTCGGAAGCGTGAGCATGCCCAGTCGAAACACGGATTCGCCGAGCGCGCGGGAGAACCACATCCACTGCACGGAAAGCGGCTTGATGAGCGCCATGGCGATCTTGCCTTCGAGCACTTCGTAGGACATTTCCTGGTCAATCGTGTTCCAGTAAAACGAACGGATGATCCAGCCGACGGAAACGTAAGTGATCATCTGGGCGAGGTCGTAGCCGGCAATCGTGCCGGCGGATCCGAAGGCTTGCGCCGCCGGGCCGTACACGGCTTTCCAGATGAAGTAGTACACGGTGACGTTGATGAGATAAGTGATGATGCCGGTCCAGTAGCGCAGGCGGAAGGCGAGAATGTTCACGAAGCCGATGCGGGTGAACTCGAGGTAGGGCGATAGGGTTTGGGCGAGGACGTTCATGCGGTGACTTCCTTGAGGGCTTCGCCGGCGTAGATGCGTTTCACGATTTCTTCGATGGGCTCGTCTTCGATGAGCAGGTCGCGGACTTCGACTTCGGCGAGAATCTGGCGCAGCAAATCGGCGACGGAGATTTTGGTGCGGTCGAAAACGATGCGGTAGGTGAGGTGGTCCACTGGCTCGATTTTCAGGCCGTCGTTTTCGAGCGCCGGGAGGCGCGCAGCCTGCTCGCTGTCTTTCACGACGAATTTTACCTGCTTGGTGCGCAGAAGTTTTTGCTTGAGGAGCGCGAGCGGGCCGTCGTAGAGCAAGCGGCCGTGGTCAATAATCATGATGCGCTTGCAGAGTTCCTCGATGTCGTCGAGGTCGTGAGTGGTGAGTAGGACGGTGGTGCGATAGCGCTGGTTGATCTCCTTGAGGAACTGGCGGATGTGGTCCTTGGCAACAACATCGAGGCCGATGGTGGGCTCGTCGAGAAAAAGAATGGGCGGGTTGTGCAGCAGCGCGGCGGCGAGGTCGCAGCGCATGCGCTCGCCGAGCGAGAGCTTGCGCACCGGCGTGTCCAGATAATCCTTGAGCTTGAGGACGTGATTAAATAATTCCATGCGCGCGTCGTAATCGTGCTGGGAGACATCGTAGATTTTGCGCAGGAGCTTGAAGGACTCGACGACGGCGATGTCCCACCAGAGCTGCGTGCGCTGGCCGAAGACGACGCCGATGGACTTCACATACTGGCGGCGCTGCTTCCAGGGGACGAAACCGTTGGAGAGGAGTTCGCCGGCGGTGGGCACGAGAATGCCGGTGAGCATTTTGATGGTGGTGGATTTTCCGGCGCCGTTGGGGCCGATGTAGCCGACCATTTCGCCGGGCTGGATGTCGAAGGTGACGCGGTCCACGGCGTGCACCGACTGGTAATCGCGCTTCACGAGATTGCGGATGGCGCCCCACACGCCTTCGCGACGCTTGAAGGTGCGGAAATGCTTGGAAAGATCGCGGACGGAGATGAGCGGGGCGGCAGGCATGGAGCGAGAATTCTAACATGCGCGGGATGGAACACAGGGTGGAGGAAGGGAAGTTAAGGAGGTAGATGAGGTAGAGGAAGTAAAGGAGGTAAAGGAGAAACCAGAGAGCGAATTGTTGGGTGGCGAGATATCTTCCTCTACTTCCTCTACCTCCTTTACTTCCTCAACTTCCTGTTCATGCGCGGAAGAGGACCTCTTCGCGCTGGAATTGGAGGACGGCGATGCCCAGGGCAATGGCGGCGTAGAAGCACGTCGCGCCAAAGACCAAGGCGATGAAACCCCAGGGATAACTCCCGCTCAAGACCTCTTTGGACACCAGACTCACATTGAGGATGGGAATCAAGGCCAGCTTGGGATTCAGCTCGATGCCCGGGAGAACGGAAATCACCGCGGGGACAATGGCGAAAATCATGATGGGCCCGACATAGCTCTGCGCTTCCTTGTAGTTGCGGGCGATGAGGGCGATGGCAATCAGAGTCGCGGAAAAAAATACCGCCAGCGGAAGCACCATGCCAAACACAATGGCCAGAGATTTCAAACTGAAGCTGGCGACAAAGGCTTTGGCTGAGGCGCCCGCAGCACCCACGGCGGCGCGCGGCGGCGTGTAGCGAAGCGTCATGCCGTACGACGTCAGGGAAATGACCGCTGTCAGCAGGGAAGCGGTCAACACGAAGAAAAACTTGCCCATCACCAGCTCGCCACGGCTGACGGCGCTGGCCAGGATCGTTTCCATGGTGCCGCGCTCTTTTTCACCGGCGGTCAAATCCAGCGCCGGATGCAGGGCACCCATCAAGGAAAAAAGAATGATGAAATACGGAACCAGCGCGCCGAGCCGCGCGCCAGTGACCTTTTCCTCCGTGGCTACGTTTTCCGCTTCGGTCTTCACCGGCGTGAGCACGCTGGCGGCGATGCCGCGCCCGGCCAGGCGCGCGGCGGCCATCTCATCGCGCTGCTTGCCGAAGAAATCTTCGAGACTGCTTACCGCCAACTGCGAACGCAGCTCGGTCTGGTAATAATAGATTTTCACGCTGGGGGGCGGGCCGTCCGCGGCGGCCGCGGGCTGTCCGAATCCGGCGGGGATCTCCACCGCGGCGCGCAGCACCTTGTCGTTGATTTGCTGTTTGAAGTCCTGCGCCAAGGGCACGATTTCAAACTTGCCCGTAGCGCGCAGCGCCTCGACCACAGCGGGGGCGTGCTCCGCACCGAGGACCATGATCCGCGCGGACTCCTGCCGCGCTTTTTGCGTCAGCCGCGCTTCCAGCTTGTGGAAGCCGGTGGTCATCAGCGGAAACATGATGAGCGGAAAGAGCAGCATGTTGAAGAGGGTGCGACGGTCGCGCAACATGTCCACGCGTTCCTTGTTATAAATGACGGCGATGTTTCGCAGTTTCATGGAGGTCGCCTCTTACGTGCGGAAGAGCACTTCTTCGCGGTTGAATTGCCGCACCGCGGCGAAGAGCGCGACGGCGGCGTACACACAGGTGCTCAGGAAAATCAGGCCGATGAGGTTCCAATGATACTGGCCGGCGAAAATTTCCTTGGCCACCAGGCTCACATTCAAGATCGGCACCAGAGCGAGCTTGGAGTTCAATTCCACGCCAGGCATCATCGAGGCCATGCCGGGAATGATGACCAAGAACATCAAGGGGCCCAAATAGCTCTGGGCCTCGCGATAGTTGCGGGCAATCAATGAAATCGCCAGCAAAGCGGCGGAAAACGTTGCGGCCAAAGGCACGACCATCAGAAACACCACCGCAGCGGATTGCGCGCTGACGGCCACGACAATGCCCTTGCCGACCTTGGCCAATTGCGCGCCGCCGATGAGCACGGTGATGGCCAGGGAAATGACGGAGAGCGCGGTAGTCGTCACCGAAACGCAAAGAATGAGGAAAAATTTTCCGAGCACGAGTTCGCTGCGGCGCACCGGGCTGGCGAGGATGGTTTCCATCGTGCCGCGTTCCTTTTCGCCGGCGGTGAGGTCCATGGCCGGGTACATCGCGCCGGTCAGGCACAAGATGATGATGAAGTACGGCAAGATGAAGCCGATGATGTTGCCGGTGACCTTTTCCGCGGAGGCCACGTTCAGTCTTTCTAGGCCAAACACCTTCACCTCCGACGGCGCCAGCCCGGCTGCAGCCAGGCGCTGGGTGACAATGTTTTCGCCGAAGAACTTAACGGAACTCTCCAACTGGCGCAGAACCGCCTGAGATCGGATCTCTCCTTCGTAATGATAGATTTTCAAGATCTGCGTTTCTTCCGGTTTGCTCTGGAGGTTTGCTTCGAAGCCCGCCGGGAATTCCAGCACCGCGCGCAACTTTTTTTCGTTGATCTGCGTGACATAATCCGCGGAGAAGGGAACAACTCGGAAATCCTTGTCCTCCCGAAGCTGCTTTGCGAGCGCCGGCGCGCCCTCCTCGCCTTTCAGCATGACCGTGGGGCTTTCGCTGACCGCCTTGGGAATCACCGTGGTCGCGATGAAAATCACGACAAGGATGATGAGCGGGAACATCAGCAGCGGAATGACAATCGAACTGACAATGGTGCGGCGGTCCTTCAGCGTATCGAGCAGCTCTTTGCGAAATACGATACCGACATTGCGCGCGGCCACGGCTATTCCCCCACCACTTTGACGAAGATTTCTTCCATGTCCTGCTCGCCATAGCGCTCGCGGAGCTGCGGGAGCGTGCCTTCGGCGAGCACCTTGCCGTTATGAATGATGCCGACGGTGTCGCAGAGTTTTTCGACTTCGCTCATGACGTGGGTGGAAAAGATGACCGTCTTGCCCTGGGCGCGGCATTCGCGGATAAACTGCACGATGACACGCGCGGTCATCACGTCGAGGCCGATGGTGGGCTCGTCGAAAATCATCACCGGCGGGTCGTGCACCAGAGTGCGCGCGATGGAAACTTTCTGCTTCATGCCGGTGGAGAGCTTGTCGCAGCGGCGGTCGCGGAATTCATTCATGTCTAGGCGGTCGAAAATTTCGCCGATGCGTTTGGCTAGCGCGGCTTCGTCCATGCCGTGCAGGCGGCCGAAATACTCGACAAATTCCTTGGAGGTGAGGCGGCCGTAGAGCGCGGTGGCCGTGGAGAGAAAGCCGACGTTGGAGCGCACTTTTTCGGGGTCGTCCACCACGTCGAAGCCGGCCACCTTGGCGGTGCCCGAGGTGGGCTGCAAAATCGTCGCCAGCATGCGCAGGGTGGTGGTCTTGCCCGCGCCGTTGGCGCCCAGCAAGCCGTAAATCTGGCCGGGCTGGGCCTTGAAATTCACGCCGTCCACGGCACGGATTTCGCCGCGCTTTTTGTCCTTGAAGATTTTGGTCAGACCTTGCGCTTCAATCATGTGGGCACACCTTTTTGCGGAATGGTTCGGAACTGCCGGCCAGGACAACCCCCAAGTCAGATACGCAGGGTAGCACGAAAAGATTTCAGGCAATGTGCAGGGATTCAAGTGACGGAGTGCCGGCCCCTTCGCTTCGCTCTAGGCGAGCTAAAGGCCGCCGCTTAAGGTGCGGCTCAACCTTTGTGGCACTTGGGGCAGTGCTTGGCGGTGAAGTTTTCCAGCGTCACTTCGAACATGTAGTTGCAGCCGATGCAGACGCGATGGATTTTCTTCGGTGGAGGCGCGCCGGGCTTGGCGGCTTCGTGCTTGGACTCGGTGGTGTGCGCATCGCTCATCGGTTTTCCCGCCTCGTGAAATTCTCCTGCGATTCTATCAACAGTCACGCGCGGTTTCCAGCTTTGCTGGCGGGAATCGCAGCGAAGGACTACTGAAGCTTGCGCACGCCTGTTGCGGTGAGCGCGATGCCGGCCATGAGCACGAGTGCAAAGCCGCTGGAAGCGGCGAGCGCCGTGGGCGCGCCCCAGAACTCCGCGAGCGAGCCGATGAGCAAACTGCCCACGGGTGTGAAGCCGAGAAAGGCCATGGTGTGCATGCTCAGGACGCGGCCGCGGATTTCGTCGGGGACGAGCGTCTGAATGAGGCTGTTGACCGTGGCCACCGAGCCGACCACCGCGCCGCCGGCCACGGCCAGCAAAAACATCGAAAGCAGCGGCTGACGCGAAAGGCAGAAAAGCAGGATGGCGGTGAAGAATAACGTCGCTGAAAACAGCACCAGCGGGCCGCGGCGGCGGTGCGGCTTCATGGACGCGAGGTGCACACCGCCCAGCAGCGCGCCGAAGCCCGCGGCGCCCATCAGATAGCCCAGCCCCTTGGGGCCGACGCGCAGCACATTTTTGGCGAACTCCGGCATCATCACGATGTAGGGCAGGCCGAACATGCTCACCATGGCCACGATGAGGATGAGCAGCAGGATGGTGCGGTTGGACCAAATGTAGCGGAAGCCTTCCGCCAAATCCGCGCGCCAGGAGTTGACTTCGCGCTCCTCGCGCTCGGGGAAGCGCGTGCGGCTGAGGACGTAAAGCAACGGCACATAGCTGAGCGCGTTCAAGTAGAAACAGGTTTCGATGCTCAGGCCGGCGATGGTCAGGCCAGCGAGCGATGGGCCGAGCACGCGCGACAAATTAAATTGAATGGAGTTCAGCGCGATGGCATTCAGCGTGTCCTCTTGCTCCACCAAATCGCGGATGGCCGCCTGATAGCTCGGCGCATTGAGGGCCATGGTGGTGCCGGCAAAAAATGCGATCACTACAATTTTGTGAACGGTGATCCACTGTAGCGAAACGAGCACCGCGAGCAGCAGAGCCAACAACATCATGGCCGTTTGCGTAGCCATGAGCAGCTTGCGGCGGCCGGCGCGGTCCGCGATGACGCCACCGGGCAGCGAAAAAATCAGCGCGGGCACTTGCTGCGCGAAGCCCACCAGTCCCAGCCAGAAGGGAGAATTCGTCAGCGCCAGGACCAGCCAGCCCTGGGCGACGTTTTGCATCCACGAGCCGATGTTGGAGACGAAGTTGCCGGTCCAGAAGATGCGGAATTCCTTGTGGCGCAGCGCGCGGAACCATCCGCGGCCCGGGGCCAGCAATGCATCCAGCGGCATGCGCGCCGCGGCGGCAATGGGGCTCTCCGGCGCAGAGGGCGGGATGTCCGGCGGGATGCCCATCCTATGCGGCTACGCCTTTGAGAAGTTTTTCCACGCGGGAAACGATCTCTCCCACTCGCACCGGCTTCAAGAGAACTGCGGCGGCCCAGGGCGGCACGGGCGCGCCCGGCGAGGTCACGACGAGCACGGGCACGCTGCGCGGCAAGAATTCGAGCGGCGCGGGGTTGCCAGGAAGCGAAGTGACATCGAGCACCACCGCCGAAGGGAGAGTGCCCGAAGCGACGATTTGCGCGGCGTCGGCGGGCGCGGCCATGCCCAGCGCATCCACGCCATGCTCGCGCAACTCCGCGCGCACCAGGCTGCGCAGGGTCCAGTCCTCTCCGATAACGAACACGATGGGCATGATGGAGCACATCCGGACGAAAATCGTTCGTGCATCCCGCCCAGAAAGTATAGCATCCACTTCAACGACGCGTTCAGAGCGCTGCCGCGTGCACGCGTGCGGAGGGTCTGCTAGAATGCGGCGGTTTCGTGGCGCCGCGCGCAGCACAGTAAATTCGATGAATCGCAAACTCATCCTGGGAATTCTCGGCATCGCCCTGCTGGTGGTGATTTTGCCGCGGTATTTCGGGCGGGGAACGAAGCCGGAAGTCACCGTGCTGGCCATCGGACGCGAAAACCTGAGCGCAATGATCGCCAGCAACGGCAAAGTGGAGCCGCTCGAGCCGCAGATTTTTCGCGCGCCGTTTGACGGATTCGTCAGCCGCGTGCTGGCGGTGGAAGGCCGCGCGGTGAAGCGCGGCGAGCTACTGTTGGAAATGGAGACTGCGGAAACCGCGGCGGCGCTGGCGCGAGCCAAAGAGGAACTGGTAACCGCGGAGGAAACGCTGCGCGCGGCGCGTGCCGGCGGGCCGGCGGCGGAAGTGGCGCAACTCGAGCGGGACGTGCGCGCGAACGCCGCGGAGTTGGTGCGGTTGCGCGGCGAACAGCAAGCGCTGGCGCGGTTGTTGGCTAAGCAGGCTGCCACGCAGGACGAGCTGGATCAAAAAAAGCTCGAACTGGAGCGCGCGGAAGCGCAGGCGCGGTTGCTGCAACAGAAAAAAGAGGATTTGGCGCGGCGCGTGCGACTCGACCAGGAGCGCGCGGGACTGCTTGTGGAGCGCGCGCAGAATGAGGTGCGCTCGCTGGAAGAAAAACTGCGGCAGGCGCGGCCCACGGCGTCCGCGGCGGGCACGCTCTACGCGTTGCCGGTACGCGCGGGCGACTTTGTGCATGCCGGCGCGGTGCTAGCGGAAGTGGCCGACCTGTCGCGTGTGCGGGTGCGCGCGTTTGTGGACGAGCCGGAACTCGGCGCGCTGGAGCCCGGCCAGCAGATAGAAATCACCTGGGACGCCGCGCCGGGACACATCTGGAACGGGCGCACGGAAAGCGTGCCGCGGGCGGTGGTGTCGCGCGGGACCCGCAGCGTCGGCGAAGTGATTTGCTCGGTGGACAACAGCAAGCGCGAGTTGATGCCCAACACCAACGTCAATGTACTGATCCGCGTGCGCGAGCGGCAGAATGTGGTCGTGGTGCCGCGCGGCGCGGTGCGCGTGGAGGGAAACCGGCGTGTGGTGTTCGTGCTGGAGGGTACGCGGCTGCGACAGCGCGAAATCCGCGTGGGCATCGCCAGCGCAACGAAATTTGAGGTGCTGGAAGGATTGAAGGAAGGCGAGCAGGTCGCGCTGCCGGAAGAAGTTATTCTGCGCGACGGGTTGGAGGTAAGCGCGATTCCGCCGAAATAAGCTCACAGGAAGTTGAGGAAGTCGAGGATCAAACCCACACGGCGCGTCCTAGCGAGATTTTTTCATTTTTTCTGATTCCTTGCGCTCACTCCACTCGGCAAACTTTCACTCGCGCATTTTCAAACGGGCATGACATTCCCTGTGGGCCGGGCTTTTCCAGCACCACCCAGGAAACCCCATATTTTCGAAGCAAGCAGTGAAAATCTTGCGGCTGAAAATTTCTCCAATTGTCGCGGTCGTGCACCTGCATGCGCCATTCGTAGGCCAGGGCCGGAAACTGCGCGGCGACGCCGCGACCTTTGGTGTAGTCCGGCAACATGCTGCGCTCGGCGAGCGCGGTGAAAGAATGCTGGTCGTTGCCTGGGCGATCCATGTACACGGGATCGAGAGCGAAGAGAGCGTCGCGCGGAGTGTTCTGGCGGATCCAAGCGAACGCTTCGGCCCAATCGTTGCGCGCCACGCGGCCGGGCCACTCGATTTGCGGACTCGCGGGGTACTGGCGAAAATTGGCGAAAAGCATCACGGTGCACAGCGGGACGAAAAGCAAAGCCCAGCGCAGTGGGCGGTTGCGCAGGAGATGTTGCCCGACCAGTCCCCCCGCGAGCAGAAAAAAGAGAATGTAAATGAGATGCAAGGTGCGCATGGGCTCGACGACAGCGAAGCGCTCGAGCCCCGGCGTGCTGGTCAGGGCCAGTGCAAGTACGACGCCGAGGCTGCCTGAAAAAAACAACCGGCTGCTGACATGCGCAAGCTGTGGATTTGCATTTTGCCGGCCGAGACGCGCGAACCACCCGAGCAAAGCAAGTGGGCCGACGACGCCGAGCCACTCGTACCAACACCACTGCAACGGCCAGATAAATCGCCGCGCGTCGAGCGCCTCCCTCCACGCGGGATTCAAAAGTTGCGGAGCGAGCAGCAGCGCGGAAAGCGCCGGGGATTTTCGCAGCGGCGCGTTCCATGCGAGAAAGAGAATGTGCAAGGCGCCGAAAAAGGCCATCGTCGGGTGAATGGCCGCGGCCAGCGCGAGCCAAGCCAGTGTGCGCGGACGGCGGTCGAGCGCGGCGGAGAGCGCGAAGAGCAGCGCGGCGGTGGCCATGCCGCGCGGGTGCAGGTATTGCTCGAAGATCTGTATGCCCGTGTTGGTGACGGGCAGGCTTAGCAGCGCGACGAGCGTGGCGACGCCGCTCCAGTGCGCAGCCGGCTCGGCGAAACAGCGGCGGGAAATCTGCAGCGCGCCGAGCAGGAGCAGAAAAATCGTCAGCAGCCAATATGTGAACAAAACGACATCGAGAGGCACGTGCAAGGCGCGCGCAGTGCCGGCGATGAGTGCGGGAAAAAGCGTGAACTGCGGCTGCTGGAGAAAAAATTCAGCGTAGTGCGGCGCGAAAGCGGGGTCGAGCAGACGCTGGATGGCGGGCAGATAGATGGCCTGGTCTTCCACGCCGTAGTGGTAGCCGTGGAGCAGCGCGGCGGCCAAAGTTAGAACCAGCAGCAGCAGGATGTCGCGCGCGCGGATGGCCGGCATCATCGCGAGGAAATCTACTTGGGGCGGCATGGCGCGTCAAGCAGCGCGCCGCTCGCGGATGAAGCACGCGCGCAGATAGGTTAAGATGCGTGCGCGTTCAGTTGTCGCCGGCTGCGAATGAGACAGACTACCAACGAAGTTCCGGAAAACGCCGCTCCGCAGTCGCGGGTGCGATTCCTCGTACCTGCGCTGCTTTGTCTTCTTTTTGCGGCACAGTGTGCGTGGTTTATCGGCACGCAATCACTGACGAACGACGAGCCGGAGCACATCTCTGCCGGGCTGGAAGCGTGGCGCTACGGCGAATTTAAGGCGTGGGACGCGCATCCGCCACTGGCGCGCATGTGGCTGGCGGCGCCGCTTGCGCTCACGGACTGGGCGTACTCGGAATATCGGGGAGGCGTGCAGCCGGCGCGGCCGAGTCCGGAAGAGTGGGCGTGGCGCACGCGCCCGATGAACGTGCTGCTCGGATTATTTCTTGCAGTGCTGCTGTGGACCACCGCGCGAAACCTTTTTTCTGAGGCAGCGGCCAATTTCGCGCTGGCGCTGTTTGCGTTTTCGCCGCCACTCATCGCGCATTTTTCGCTTTCCGGCAACGACGGAGCGGGCGCGCTGCTGATTTTCGCGTCGGCGGTGCAACTGCTGCGCTGGCGGCGCAACCCCTCGCGCACGCAGAAGGCGCTGCTAGGCATCGTGTTAGGCGCGTCGCTGGTGACGAAATTTTACAGCGCGCCGCTGGTGGCGATGGCCGTGGTGCTGGTGCTTCTGCTCAAGCCGGAAAAAATTGCGTGGCGGCCGGGAGAATGGAACTGGGCGAAAGCGTGCGGCGTGACCGGCGTCGTGCTGCTCACCGTGTGGGCGGCGTACTTCTTTCACATCTCGCGGGTGACGTTTCGCGACGGTGTGGTCACGGCGGCGTTTCCCGCGCGAACGCCGAGCCTGACGGAAAAAGTTCCGGTGCAGGCGAATTTCACATTTTTTCTTCCGGCGTGCGAATTCTTTACCGGGGTCGGCAACCAGGTGCACCACAACTGGGTGCGCGGGCACAACAATTTTTTTCTCGGTGAGGTTTCGCATTTCCGCGGCTGGAAGCTCTATTTTCCAGTGGCCGTGCTGCTGAAGTGGCCGACGATGGTGCTGCTGCTGACGCTGGCCGCCCTGGCGCTGACACTGCGTGGAAAGATCCGCTGGCCGAAGGAATTCTTGCTGCTGTGCCTTTTCCCGGCGCTGTTTCTGTTTTTCGCCATAGGCTCCAACATCAACATCGGCGAGCGCTACGTCCTGCCGGTTTATGTATTCCTTCTGCTGGGGCTGGCCGGAGTGTGGACGGCAGCACGCGGTCGCACGGCGAAAATCGCGCTGCTGGTAGCGCTGGCGCTGAATGCCGCGGACGGGCTGCGTTACGCGCCGGACTATCTTTCGCACTTCAATATTTTTGTGCGGCCGACGGAAAGCTGGCGGCTGCTGACGGACAGCTCGCTGGACTGGGGCCAGGGGCTGCTTGCGTTGCGCGAGTATCAGGCGGCGCATCCCGACGAGACTCTGCATCTTGCTTACTTCGGGCCGGTGGATCCAGTGCTCTACGGAATTCGCTACGTGCCGCTCGGGGAGAACGAGCGCGCCACGGGAACAGTGATTGTCAGCGCGACGCATCTTTCCGGACAGCTCTTGAAGGACCCGGGGGCGTATCACTGGCTGTTGCAATATCCGAGAAAAGCCATTCTCAATCATTCGCTGCACGTTTTCGAAGTGCCAGCCGATGCGCGCTGACTGGGCGCTGCATGCAGCGCCCCTACAATTGCGGCCAAACCTTGCAGCCCACAGCGCATCTCAAATGATTCAGGCGAGTTCTTTCGCGTGCGCTTTTGATATAGTTTTCGCCAGGTGAAACTGTGTTTGGCAATGAAACGTGGCAGGTAGCGCTGGACGCGCTGCGCGCCAACAAAGTGAAAGCGTTTCTCACCATGCTGGGCGTGGTGATCGGCAGCGCCTGCATCGTAATGGTGGTCACGGTGGGGCTGTCGGGCAAGCAGTACATCCTCGCGCAAATCGAAGGCGTGGGCGCCAACATCGTGTACGCCGAATTCGTGCGCGCGGGCGTGAAGGAATCCGCGGTGCTTTCCGACGAGCTTTCGCTGGCGGACATGGAGGCGGTCCGCGCGGGGATTCCGCAGGTGGCGGAGGTTGCCGCGACGCGGGAAATTCCGCAGACCGTAGTGGTGGGGGGCGTGGAGCGGCCGGTGGCGCTGGTCGGCGTCACGGAAGGATTCCAGCGCATCCGCAACCTGGTGGTGCTGCGCGGGCGCTTTCTGGACGCGGACGACATGACCGCGCGCAGCAAGAACTGCGTCATCACGCAAGAGCTTTCGAATTTACTTTTCCCTGCAGAGGATCCGGTGGGACGCAGCGTGCGGCTGGGCGAGCTGAGCTTCACGATTGTGGGAGTGTTCCGCGAGCGCGTGGCCACGTTCGGGCAGTCGGAGATTCGCCGCGAATCGGTGGTGATTCCGTTTTCGCTGATGAAGTATTACACGGACGATTTCGTGCGCGTGCTGTATGCGCAGGCGAAGCGGCCGGAGGACGTGCAGTCGGTGACGCGGCAGGTGGAGCAGATGCTGCGGAGCCGGCACCGCGCGGAAGCGGTGTACCTGGTGCAAAACCTGACTTCGCTGCTGGATGCGGCGAAAAATATTTCCTTCGCGCTGAGCATCATCCTGATCCTCATCGCGTTCATTGCGCTGGTGATCAGCGGGATCGGCATCATGAACATCATGCTGGTGACGGTGACGCAGCGGACGCGGGAAATCGGCATCCGCAAAGCGATCGGGGCGCGGCGCAAGGAAATTCTTTCGCAATTTTTGCTGGAAGCGTTCTTGATCAGCGGCACGGGCGGCGTGATCGGCATCGCGATTGCGGTGCTGATTCCGGTGATGATCGAGCCGCTGCTGCCGGGCAACCTGAGCGTGCCGATTTCCGGCGTGTCCATCGCCGTGGCGTTTCTGGTTTCCTGCTTTACCGGCATTTTGTTCGGGTACCTGCCGGCGAACCGCGCGGCGAAACTCCAGCCGACGGAATCGTTGCGCTACGAATAAGTTCTTGTGCGAATTTACTTGTGAGGGGGCATCCCATGCATTGCGCGAAGCGAATAGTTGTCTCTTCCGCGGCGGTCGTGCTCTTGTTCGCGGGGTACGCGTCGGCTCAACAGACTTCCACGAAGCTCACGCTCAAAGGCGCGGTGGACCTCGCGGTGCAGAATTCGAGTGAGGTGAAGCTGGCGCGCGCGCGGGTGAATGTCGCCGAGCGCACTGCGGGCGTGAACCGCTCCGTTTTCCTGCCCAACCTCTTCACCGGCTCCGGCGCGGCGTACACCAACGGTTTTCCGCTGGGCGCGCCGCAAGTGTTCAACCTCTCCTACGTGCAGACGGTGTTCAACGCGCCGCTGCGCGGGCAGTACCGCGCCTCCGAGGACCGCGCGGAAATTCAGCGCATTGAGGCCGACCGCGTGCGCGATGGCATCATTTTGCGCGCAGCTTCTGCTTATCTCGAACTCGCCAAGGTGCGGCATTCCATCCGCTTGCTGCGCGAGGAGCGCGAAAGCTCGATGAAAATTGCGGGCGTCACGCGGGAGCGCGCGCGAGAAGGGCTGGAGCTGGAGGTGGAAGTCACGCGGGCAGAGCTTACCGCGGCGCGCATCGCACAGCGGATATTGCAACTGGAAGGCCGCGAGGACGCGCTGGAAACGGACCTGCGCCGCCTGACGGGGACGCCCGCGGGACAGCGCATCGAGGTGGAGGCGGAAGACCTGCCGCCGCTGCCGGAGCAGCCCACCGCGGAGCTAGTGTCGCTGACGGTGGCCAACAGCCTCGACTTGAAACAGGCGGAATTCGAACGGCGCGCGCGCGAACATGTGCTCAAGGGCGAGCGCGGCGGCTATCTGCCGACGGTGGATTTTGTCGGGCAGTACGGGATTTTTACGAAGTTCAACAACTATGACCAGTTCTACAGCCGATTCGAGCGGCACAATGTGACCATCGGCATCCAGGCGCGCATTCCGATTTTTGCGTCGCGCACGAATTCCGCGGTGAACCTGGCACGCAGCGAGTTGAACGCGGCGCAGATTGAAGCCCGTCAGAAGCGCAGCCAGCTCGAAGCAGACGTGCAACGGCAGGCGCGAAAGTCACGAGAGTTGGAGGCGGACAAGGAAGTGGCGCGGTTGGAATTGAAACTGGCGCAGGAAAACGTGCGCGTGCTGCAAGCGCAGTTCGACGAAGGCCGCACCAACCTCCGCGAGTTGGAAAAAGCTCGGCTGGAAGAAAATGATAAGTGGCGCTCCTATCTCGACGCGGGCTTTGCGCGGCAACAAGCGCAGCTCGAACTGCTGCGCACCACCGGGCAGATTGCGAAAGTCTTCCAATAGGTACAGGTTCGCGATTTGATTCGCCCCAGAGCCAGATTCGCGTATAATGTGAGATTCCGTGCCGC
>JAMCWK010000055.1:0-6070 GCA_023481105.1 Acidobacteriota bacterium
AGGCGGAATCCTGACGATTGACGGGATGACCTACCTGGTATCCGCGCTGCTGCTGGCGAATTTGCGCAAGGGGTATCAGGCGCCGCACAAAGAAGAGGCCGCGGAAGAAGAGTGGCGGCCGACGGAAGAAACGGAGGAAGCGGCGTGGCCGCCGAGCACGGGCGAAGAAGCGCTGTTGATGACGCCGGAGCCGGAAGCGGCGCGGGGATTCTTCCACGACTTGAAAGAAGGGCTGCACTACCTGCGCGGACAGCCGCGCGTGTTTGCGCTGGGACTCACGTACGCGTGCATGATGGCCGGCGTGCTCAGCTCGAACGTGCTGATCGCGGCGCTTTCCATGCAGGTGCTCAGCGCGGGGCCGCAGGGATTCGGGTTCATGGAATCGGGCTGGGCGCTGGGCGCGGTGGCGGGGGGATTTTCGACGGGCATCGTGATGCGGCGATTCCGCGCGGGAAGCGTGCTGGTGGCGTCGCTGGCGATTCTGGCGGTGGGGCACGCGCTGTTTCCGTACGCGCGCTGGCTGTGGGTGGCGGTGGCCATGCACGCGGTGTTTGGAGCGTGCCGCGCGCTGGGCGGCGTGCTGACGCAGTCGTCCATCATGACCACCGTGCCGCGCCGGCTGATGGGGCGGACGCAATCGGCGTTTTCCGTGATTGCCACGGTGATGCAGGTGGTGATGAGTTTTTCGCTGGGCACGATGGCCGAGCACGCCAGCTTGCCGATTGCGTTTGGCGTGCTGGGATTGCTGTATGGGGTGGCGTTTTTGGCGGGGCGGAGGGCGGTAGCGACCGGGGAACAGGCTGTTGAGGGCAGGGTTTAGAGAGCAAAGAGATTGAGTGATTTATGATTGTGTGATTGTGGAGAGATCCTTCGCTTCGCTCCCCTCGCTACGCTCGGGGCAGGCAGGATGACAACCGAAAAAACTAAGAGGAGATGGATTCGGAGACAGCTTCGGAGGGATGGGCTTTGCCGAATTCGCCTTCCCAGCGGGCCATGACTACGGTGGCCAAGCAGTTCCCAATGACGTTGACCGAAGTGCGGGCCATGTCCATGAGCTCGTCAATGCCGAGGATGACGAAGATGGGCCACTCGGGCAGGTTGAAGGAAGCGGCGGTGCCGAGCAGGATGACCAGGGTGGCGCGCGGCACGCCGGCGACGCCTTTGCTGGTGAGCATCAGCGTGAAGCAGATGACGAGTTGCTGGCCGAGCGTGAGCTCAATATTGGCGGCCTGCGCGATGAAGACCGTGGCGAGAGAAAGATAGAGCGTGGAGCCGTCGAGATTGAAGCTGTAGCCGGTGGGCATGACAAACGCCACGATGGGCCGCGGCACGCCGATGGCTTCCATTGCCTCCATGGCGCGGGGCAAAGCAGCTTCCGAGCTGGTGGTGGCGAAGGCGATGGAAACCGGCTCGGCAATGGCGCGCGCGAATTTTTTGATGGGGACGCGGGCAATCAGCGCGACGGGCAGCAAGACGAGAAGCAGGAAAACGGTCAGCGCGGCGTAGAGCGTGGCCAGCAGCTTGCCGAGGTTGACGAGAATACCCAGGCCGCTGTGGCCGACGGTGTTGGCAATGGCCGCGCCGACGCCGATAGGCGCGAAATACATGACGATGTTGGTGAACTTGAACATCGTCTCGGTGAGACTCTCGGCGAAGTTCAGCATGGGCTTGCGCTTGGCTTCGCTGAGCAGGGCCAGCGCAATGCCGAACAAAATGCTGAAGACCACCACTTGCAGGACTTTGCCCTCGGCCACGGATTTGGCGATGTTTTCCGGGAAAACGTGCAGGATGACTTCGCCGGCGGACTGTGCCGGGGCCTTGGCGACCGAGGCGGTCTGCGAGGCGGGCGGCTGCACAATGCCATCGCCGGCGCGGCTGAGGTTAATGGCGGCGAGGCCGATGAAGAGCGCGACGGTGGTGACGACCTCGAAATAGATGAGCGACTTGATGCCCAGGCGGCCGACTTTTTTCAGATCGGGATGCCCAGCAATGCCCACCACCAGCGTGCCGAACAGCAGCGGCGCGATGATCGTCTTAATCATGCTGAGGAAAATCAGGCTGAGAATGCGAGCGTTGCTGGCTACGGCGGGCCAGTCGTGGCCGAATTCTGCGCCGACAACCATGCTGACGAGAATCCAGGTGGTGAGCGAGCGGCGGGCGACGGCGTATCCGATCGTGCCGAGGATACCCAACCAGCGGGCGGCCATCAGCACCGCGGCGGGAATGCTAAGGCCGGCGTACTCGTTCCCCGCCCACAGCAGCGCGGCCAGAGCAAAGCCGGCAAGGGTGACCAGAACCGAGACGCGCTTGAGCGGGGATGGAAGCGTGGCGATCAAGAGGAAGTAAGGTAGCCGTCAGAAGGGGCAGGTGTCAATGAAAAGGGAAGCAAGGCGGTAAGGAAGTAAGGAAAAGAGAAGAAAAAACGTTGGGAGAAGCTGGGAGGAGTAGAATTCCGGCATTCTGAATTTCGCGAGCGAGGTGAACATGGACTGGCTGCTGCCGGGGTTGCGAGGGATGCTGAACTGGCATCCGCTGTTTGTGCACTTCCCCATCGCGTTGTGGATCGGCGCGTTGATTTTCGAGGCGCTGGCGGTGCTGCGGTCGAGCGACGAGTGGCACAAAACCGCGGCGCGGCTGCTGTACCTGGGTACGCTTTGCGGGCTGGCCGCGGCGGGCACGGGGCTGCTGGCGGAAGAGTCGGTGCCGGAAACGGGGCCGGCACACGAAGCGCTGGAGGCTCATGAGTTGCTGATGTACATCTCCATGAGCGCGGCGGGGGGGCTGTGCGGGCTGGCGTTTTTCAAGCGCAACAGTTTTTCCGCGGGGATGCGGAAGATTTTTCTGGCCGGGCTGCTGGTGCTGGCGGCATTGATGACGTTGGGCGCGGACCGCGGGGCGCAAATGGTGTATCACTACGGCGTGAGCGTGGACTGGTCAAAGGTGGAGAAACAGAAATAAAGTGACAGAGTGAAAGCCGAAGTCAAAAAGCTGCTGAAGATATTTGCGACGCGATGGCGCGCTACGGAGGCCTGCGCCGCGTGCGGGGAGAAATTTGTGTGCGGGGCGACGCTGAAAGGGTGCTGGTGCAGCGAGATAAAACTGGGCGAAACGAAGCGCGAGGAATTGAAAGCGCGGTACAAGCGGTGTCTGTGCAGGAAGTGCCTGGAGCGGATTGCGGCGGAAATCTGATGCGGAAACTACAAAGATCGATCAAAACGCGATTCGTGATTTGCGTGGACAACCGCGGCTACGAGGCCTCATTGGAGCCGGGGAAGGTGTATCGCGTCTTGACTGATCGGGAGGCAAGTACGATTCATTTTCTCCGCGTCATCGACGAATCCGGTGAGGACTATCTGTTTCCGAGCCGGATGTTTCGGCGGAATTCCTCGAGCAGGCGCGAGATGCCGGGCCCCTCGACTGCGCTCGGGACAAGCTGAAGCCCGGCGCTACAGAACCAAAGGAGAGTTGGGTGCCGGACAGGCTAGAAAGCCTGTCCTACAAAGGCGGAGGAGTGAGCGATGACGGCGGAGGAGCATTACCTGCAGGATGCGCTGAAGGAATTTCGCAAAATGAAAGCTCTAGCGGAGCGCGCGCTGGCGCAGGTGAGCGAGGCGCAGATGTTCCGCGAGATTGACGCGGAGTCCAACAGCCTGGCGGTGATCATGAAACACTTGGCCGGGAACATGCGCTCGCGGTGGACGAATTTTTTGACCAGCGACGGCGAAAAGCCGGACCGGCAACGCGACACGGAATTCGAGCTGGAAACCACGGACACGAAAGCGGCGCTGATGGAGCGGTGGGAGGACGGCTGGCGGCGCGTGTTTGCCGCGGTCGAGCCGCTGCAGGGCGGCGACGTGCTGCGGCCGGTGGTGATCCGCGGCGAGCCGCACACCGTGCTGCAAGCCATCAACCGGCAATTGACGCACTATGCGGAACACGTGGGGCAAATCGTGTTCCTCGCGAAACATCTGGCCGGAGACAAGTGGGTGTCGCTGAGCATTCCGAGGGGGAAGTCGGAGGAGTTCAATGAAAAGATGAAAAAGTTGAAGGGTTGAAGAGCCAAAAAGTTGAAGAGTCTCAGAGTAACAGAGTGGCAGAGTGAGCGCGGGTCGAAATAGATTCTTAGGTAGTATGCGCGGGAGCGGGAATGATGAACAGAGCGAGATACGTAGCGATTTTTGCGGCGGTGCTGGCAATGAGCAGCGCGTTGGCACGAGCGCAAGGCGCGCCGCAAAAAAGCTCGGGGCAGTCGCCGCAGAGAAACACCGCGCAGGCTGCTGCATCAAAGACGAACCGCGCGCAAACCACGAAAGCACCGGCGAAATCGACGGCAGCGAAGAAGGCAGAGGCTGCCCGGCGGCAGAAAGAGCTTGCAGAGATGCTGATCGCGCAAGAAAAGCAGGCGTGGGAAGAAGAAAAAAATCAAAATGCGGACTTTTTCCGCAAGGTGATGACCGACCAATTCGTCGCGGCGGAGCCGGACGGGAAGCGCTACACGAAAGCGGAGGTGCTGCCGCTGATCCCCACGGTGCGGATGACTTCCTTCGAGCTAACGGATTTTCAGGTAATCCGCGCGGGACGCGACGCCGCGGTGCTGACCTACCGCGCGACGGTGCGCGCGCCGGCGGAAGGAAAAGAAACCTCGACCAGCGTGCTGGCTACGACGGTGTGGGTGCGCCGCGGCACGGTGTGGAAGATGACGTTTCATCAGAAAACGCTGGCGCCGGAAAAACCGTAGGAACTAATGCGCCACAGTGGCACAGAGAAATACTGAAAATAGAAAAGCGGGATCCTTCGGCCCGCCCAGAACGCGAGTTTCAGGATGACAAGAGTTGCAGAGGGGCGTGATAGAATTTTGGGGCGAGGAGGAGCACAAGTGAACAAACGAATTCTAGCGGTAGCGGCCATACTAACATTGGCGGGCGGAGCGGCGGTGGCGCAAGAAAAGGCTCCGACGAAAAAAGCGCCGGAGAAGAAGGCGGCGGCCATGGGTAAAAAAGAAGCGGCCAAGCCGGTGGTCACGGCGAGCGGGTTGAAATACTGGGACCTGAAAGTGGGTACGGGAACAGAAGCGGTGGCGGGAAAAACGGTGCGCGTGCACTACACGGGCCGCTTCACGGACGGAAAAGTGTTCGACAGTTCAGTTGGCAAGCAGCCGCTCGAATTTCCGCTCGGCGCCGGGAAAGTCATCAAAGGGTGGGACGAAGGCGTGGCGGGAATGAAAATCGGCGGCAAACGCAAACTGGAAATTCCTCCCGGGCTGGCGTACGGGGATGGCGGATATCCAGGCGTCATCCCGCCGAAGGCGACGCTGGTTTTTGAAGTGGAACTGCTGGGCGTAAAGTAGCGGTAATAACTAGAGGGCGGACACGCGGGTCCGCCGCTACAGAATTAATGCGAAGGGCCGGCGAGGAGCCAGCCCTTTTTGATCGGCGTGGACAATTGACGCAGAGTTGGCGCGCGCCGAAGCTCACCATTTGTCCGCATGCGGAGGGTCTTATGCAAACCGAAAGAATGCAAAGGTCAGGATGGAAGCGCCTGGGAGTCATTGCAGCGGTGCTTGCCGCCGGCGGGTATGCGCTGGCGCAAGGCGGCGCAGCGCAGAAAGCGCAGGCGGCGCCGGAGAAGCAGTTTCTGCAACCGGCGGGGATGCACAGGCCCACGGCTTACACGCACGTGGTGACGTCGCGCGGCGGGAAGCTGGTGTTCATCGCCGGGCAGGTGGCCTTCAACGAAAAGGGAGAAATCGTGGGCAAGGGCGACCTGCGCGCGCAAGCTACGCAAGTGTTCGAGAACCTGAAGACCGCGCTGGCTGCTGCCGGCGGCACGTGGAATGACGTGGTGAAAATCAACTGGTACATCGCAGGCTACAACGCTGAGATGCTGCCGATGTTGCGCGAGGTGCGGGGCAAATACACTTCTGCGGCCAACCCGCCTGCCAGCACGCTGGTCGGCGTCGCCGCCCTGGCTAATCCGGACATTCTCCTCGAAGTCGAAGCAATCGCTGTGGTGCGCTGAGGGTTGGGTCTACGTTCGTGCCGCACTGAACGGCGGCACAAAATCTGAAATA
>JAMCWK010000055.1:6080-11893 GCA_023481105.1 Acidobacteriota bacterium
TGAGCGGGTGGGGCCTTCGAGGAAGGCGCGGAGTTTGCGCGAGCGCGAAGGATGACGCAGCTTGCGCAGGGCTTTCGCTTCGATCTGGCGGATGCGCTCGCGGGTGACGGCGAAGGACTGGCCGACTTCTTCCAGCGTGTGCTCGGAGCCGTCGTCCAGCCCGAAGCGCATCTTGATGACTTTTTCTTCGCGCGGCGTGAGCGTCTTCAGCACGGAAGACGTTTGTTCCTTCAAATTCAAATTGATGACCGCTTCCGACGGCGACACGACGGCCTTGTCTTCGATGAAGTCGCCGAGATGCGAATCTTCCTCTTCGCCGATGGGCGTTTCGAGTGAAATCGGCTCCTGCGCGATTTTCAGAATCTTGCGCACCTTGGACACAGGAATGTCCATGCGCTTGGCGATTTCTTCGGATGTGGGCTCGCGGCCCAGCTCCTGCACCAATTGGCGCGAGGTGCGGATGAGCTTGTTGATCGTCTCAATCATGTGCACCGGAATACGGATGGTGCGAGCCTGGTCGGCGATGGCGCGGGTGATGGCCTGGCGAATCCACCACGTCGCGTACGTCGAAAACTTGTAGCCGCGGCGCCATTCGAATTTGTCCACGGCCTTCATCAGGCCGATGTTGCCTTCCTGAATGAGATCGAGGAACTGCAAGCCGCGGTTGGTATATTTTTTGGCGATGGAGACGACGAGGCGGAGGTTGGCCTCGATCAATTCTTTTTTGGCGCGCTCGGCTTCGATTTCGCCGCGGATGACGGTCTGCAACGTGCGCTTCAGCTCGGGGAGGCCGGTCTCCGAGGTGGTCTCGATTTCACGGAGCTCGAGGCGGCGGCCGCGAAGTTCCTTGCGGGCTTCGGCGGCGTTCTCGCCCTTGGAAGCGTCGGCGCGGCGCTCGAGGCGGCCGGTCTCGCGCTCCAGCGCGTGCAGGCGCTCGACCGTCTGGCGCATTTTTTCGATGAGGCGCTTTTTCTCGAACAGGTTGAAATCAATCGAGCGGATGATGAGAGAAATATCAATGCGCGTGCGGGCGACTTCCCACTTGGCGCGCACCCACTGGCGCTTTTTGGATTTCGGCGTGCGCTCGAGCTTGGCGGCCTGTTTCAGCGCGAGCAAGTAGCCCTTGGCGATCGTGTCGATGGTGCGCAAGGTCTGCTTGGTTTTCTTTTCGATTTTTTCTTCGGTGAGCTCTTCGTCGTCGAACTGGACAATTTCCTTGATGGAGCGCTCGCCCTGGCGAAGCTGCTCGCCGACTTCGATCAGCTCTTTCATGATCACCGGCGAACGGGAAATGGTTTTCAGGACGACGAGCAGTCCGCGCTCGATGCGCTTGGCGATGGCCACTTCGCCCTCGCGAGTCAACAGCGGGACGGTGCCCATCTCGCGGAGATACATGCGCACGGGGTCGTTGGTTTTTTCCAGCGCGCCGGGAGTGAGGTCCAGCTCCGGCTCTTCGGCAGGCTCGCGGCCTTCGGCGGCTTCTTCGGGATGTTCGGCGGCTTCCGCGGCGGCGCGGGCGGCTTTGACGGAAGAAATATCTTCGTACACCTCGATGCCGTAGCGCTCGAAGGTGGAGAGCAGGTCGTCGATTTCCTCGGAGGAATGGACTTCAGCGGGGAGGAGGTCGTTGACCTCGTCGTAGAGCAGGTAGCCGCGCTCTTTGCCCATGGCAATGAGCTGGCGTACCTGATCGTATTTTTCTTCAATTGCAATGGCCACGCGGTTTCTCCAAATCGGGGTCGAGGCTCGGGCGGAGCACTAAGCGCTAAAAAGTCTCCCCCATATATAGGACGCATTTCGGACGTGCCGGGCGTCGCCAAGCGGACAATCCGAGCAACAGAGACACTTCACGGGCATACTCGGCGTGCAAGCTATTGATGGCAAAAGATATCGTGGGATCCTGCCGCTGAGAGAACTATCCGCTCGCCGACGCTTGCGTCCCTGCCCGCCAGAACCATACACCTTATCAGATGCACAGCCCCCGCAGACCGTTTCCTCCTAAACCTCAACAAGTTACACCGATAAGAGGCCTTCGGTCAAGAAAGAGTTTCGGAGGGGCTCAAGTCACAGGAGGGAGGAAAGCAAGCGGCGGAGCTCGGATTTGCGGGCGAGGAGGGTGCGCAGCTCCGCGGCGGGCGGATTGGCTTCGATGCGTTGCTGGACGGTGAACAGCTCCGTCTCGATGTGACGGCGACGAAGCACGGCGAGACAGCTTTCGGCTTCCTCCCAGGAGGAGTCCATGGCGGGCTCGAAGGCAACTTCGAAGAGCAGGCGGCGGTCTTTTTCAGAGAGCGATTTGGAAATTTCGGCGGAGTCGGGGCGCGCGCCGGCTTCGACGGCTACCAAGAGTGCCTCGAAGATTTTTTCGGTCTCGAGGCCGGAATGCAACGCGGCCACGCGAATTTCCTTGGCCAGCGTTTCGCGGAAGCCTTCGGCGTCAATCAACATGCGCAGCAGGCGGCGCTCGGCGGGCTTGGGGCCGGCGGAAATGAATTCAGCCTTTGGCTTCACTTCGCCTTTGCGCTCGGCGGCGGCTTTGCGGAAGGCTTCGCGCAGCACGGGCTCCTCGATGCGCAACTGCGAGGCGATGCGCGTGGCCCATTCGGAGCGAATCAACCTATTGGGGACGCGCTGGACGTAGGGCATCACGTAGTTCATCGCTTTGAGCTTGCCTTCGGCGGAGGAAAGGTCCAGCGCGCGCGCGCGGCCAATGAGGAAGTCCACGAAGGCCGGAGCGGATTCGAGGAGTTTCTTGTATTCGTCAGCGCCGTGCTCGCGGATGAATTTGTCGGGGTCGGCGCCGCCGGAAAGCGCGAGGACGCGGACGTCGAATTGCTGCTCGAGAAGCAGAGTGAGCGAGCGCTCGGTGGCGGCTTGCCCGGCGAGGTCGGGATCGTAGTTGACCACAACGCGGCGTGAGAAGCGGCCGAGCAGCTTGACTTGCGGCTCGGTGAGGCTTGTGCCGCAACTGGCGACGACATTGCCGACGCCAGCGCGGGCCACGCCGATGACGTCCATGTAGCCTTCGACGAGCACCGCGAAATCGCGCTTGCGGATTTCGTCCTTCGCTTTGTCGAGGTGATAGAGCACGCCGCTTTTGGAATAAATGGGTGACTCGGGAGAGTTGAGATATTTGGGGAGGTCGTCGCCGAGCGCGCGGCCTCCAAAGGCGATGATTTTTCCGTTTTCGTTGGCGATGGGAAACATGATGCGGCGGCGGAAACGGTCGAAGAGACGCCCGGACTGGTCCTTGCTGACGAGGCCGGAGGAATCGATGAGCTTCTCGGGAAATTTCTGCTTGAGCGCGCGCAGCAGCGCGTCGCCGGAGCTGGGCGCGTAGCCGAGAGCGAAACGCGCGAGGGCCTCGCGGTCGAGGCCGCGGTCCTCGAGATACGCGCGGGCCACGGTGCCTTCGGCGGAATCGTTCAACTGCCGCGCGAAAAATGCCGCGGCTTCCTTGTGCATCTCGACGAGCGCGGAACGCTGGCGATTGGCCTGCGCTTCTTCCGGCGTGCGTGCGCGCGGCTTGGGAATGGGAATGCCGCATTTTTCGGCGACCGTGCGCACCGCTTCGGGGAATTCACACTTGTCCATGGCCATGACGAAGCTGAAGACGTCGCCGCCCACGCCGCAGCCGAAGCAGTGGTAAATCTGCTTCACGGGATGCACGGCGAAGGAAGGAGTTTTTTCCGAGTGGAACGGGCACAGGCCCGTGAAATTCTGGCCGGTCTTCTTCAGGCGCACGTAATCGCTGACGACACGCACAATATCGGCTTGGGTTTTTACGCGATCCGCGAATGAACCCGCTTCTGCCATGGTGGTGCCGGAGATTCTACTACGGCGGGAAGAACAGGGTTGGTCTGAAGACCGGCCCCTACGGATGCCCGCCTGAAGGCGGGCGCTACAGGTGCACGGCATGCTCGGGTGCCGGACAGGCTGAAAGCCTGTCCCACAAAGGCGCGAATGGGCGGGCACGCGGGACCGCCGCTACGATTTCAGCTCGACAACAGTGACCGCTTGGCCGCCGTGGTCGGGTTCGGCGTCGGCGAAGCGATCGACGTGCGGGTGGCCGGAGAGGAATGCGCGCAGGCCGCGGCGGAGCGCTCCGGAACCGTAACCGTGAATGATGCGCACGCGGAGTTTGCCGTCGAGCACGGCGGTGTCGAGAAATTTGTCCACGAGGTCGGAAGCCTGCTCAACGGTGCAGCCAATAACGTTGATTTCTCCGGTGGACGGTTCCGCGTCGTCTCCTGATTTCGCGTGAACCTCCACGGCAGGTTTGGCCGCGCTAAAGCGCGCCGCTACAGGTGCCGGTGGTGAAGTCGCGCCGAGCACAGAAACGACGTCGTCGAGGCGGATTGGTGCATTGCGTTTTATTTTCCCCGTGACTGTGATCTCAGAGCCATTTATCTCTATTCCTTCGACTCTCTCGGGATCCAGAAAGAGCCTGATAAAAGAGTCTCTCGTTTGTCCCGTAGAAGGATATTCGATCCCGGCGCTGATGAAATCCCTGACAGCCAGCTCTATGCTTGTCTTTACAGGATCGTCTACTTCGTCAGGAAACTCTTTGAATTGTTTTACAAGTTCGTCAGCGATGAAGATCGGATAACTTCCGATGACGGTGGTGGATGGAATCTTTCCCTTGTGTTTAGCTGATCTCTTTTCTGGCAAGTTTTGTCCCTTCCATCATTGCCTGAAGCTTTTTGTAAATTACATCCCACGATCTCGTTCTGAGTCCACAATCCGGGTTTACAGAGATCTTAGAAGGATCGTGAAGGAGCTTGGCAGCGAATAATATTCTGTCTCTCACAAGCTCGGGAGATTCAATGATGTTTCTGCCTTCGACGGTGGCACCGCTGCCAGATGGACCTGAGAAATCATGAACGTGGGTTACGCCGAGGCCAAAGCTGCCGTCATAACCTTCGTCCACGAAATGCTGCAAATCTGAATAGCCTGGCCTAGAATCTGAATCCACTCCTACATTCGTGCTGTCTCTGTTTGCAAACTCAAGCGCAAGCTGACTTACGTCTTTCAATCTGCTCGCGTAATGAGCTAAGAGTTTGTAATCACTGTAGCAGTTGTGAAGACTGAAGGTACACTTCAAACCTCTGGTCAGAGAGTTTGTCGCCTCAACGAATAACTCCATCTCCTCAGCATCTGGTCTCGTGGTAATAGCTGGCTCGTCGATCTGAATCCACTCTGCACCGTTCTGAATTAGCAACTCCAATTCAGGTCTGAGGGCGTTCTTTACGAGATCCAGAATGAATCTTCTTCGAGCTTCGAAGTAGGTTCTTCTGAGATCTATTCGCCTCTTCTTCGCATAGCGCTTTCGAAGCTGAGTCTCGTAGAATTCGTTGAATGACCAGTCGACAACAGTGTATGGACCGGTGATTGGTATTTTGATTTCTTTCTTGGTGTGCTCTTTCACAAATTCAAACTCTTCCAGATGAATCGGGTGCGCGAATTTCGGCTTCTCCACCGCTGCTCCTTTTGTGAAATACTTGTAATCGAACGAATGTACTGATCCGAGTAGTTTGAAGCCGGATATATTTCGCACCAAGTGTTCATACATCTCGACTCTCCATTGTTCTCCGGAATAGACTCTGTCAAGTCCTGTCTTACCAAAAAGTGCAAGGACGTACTTCACTGAAAAATTGCGAATCGTTATTTTGTCCACTTCTGAAATCGGAGAATCAGACGTTGAAATCCTGCGAAGCGCTTCAACGAGCGAATCGTAATCTGGTACGTTCAGTCTTTCCCCCCAGCTAGTTGCCTCTTCGATATCTTTACTTGTGATCCTACCGTCGCTTGAA
>JAMCWK010000152.1 GCA_023481105.1 Acidobacteriota bacterium
CGGCAGCCTCGCTGGAGAAGATCGCATTGGAAATCCGCCACATGCAACGCACGGAAGTGCGCGAGGCCGAAGAACCTTTCGGTGACGAACAGCGCGGCAGCTCAGCCATGCCGCACAAGCGCAACCCAGTGGGCTGCGAACAAGTGTGCGGGCTGGCAAGGGTAGTGCGCGCTCATGCGCAGGCCGCATTCGAAGACGTCGCGCTATGGCACGAGCGCGATATTTCCCACAGCTCTGTCGAGCGCATCGTCCTGCCCGATTCCACCATCCTGGTGGACTACATGCTCGCGCGCATGACTTTCATCGTCGCGGAGATGCGCGTCTTTCCCGAGCGCATGCTGCGCAATCTCGAAGCCACACAAGGTCTCATCTTCAGTGGCCAACTCTTGCAGGACCTCGTGGAAAAAGGGATGTCACGCGAGGAGGCTTACACATGCGTGCAAGAGCACGCCATGGCCGCCTGGCAGACGGAAAGCAGCTTCCGCGAGCGCGTCGCCTCGGATCCGCGCATTGTGAAATTCCTCGACGCCGCTGCTTTGGCGCACACGTTTGATTTGCAGCGACAACTCACCCATGTGGACGCGCTCTTTTGTCGAGTTTTCGGGACTGCATGACACTGGATTGCTCCGCAGGCCAAGTCCCATTTGACTCAACGCAGTCAGTCTGCTACTTTGCTGATAGCGCTACCCCCTTCCAGCGCTGAGAACCCCTTGCAAGGTTCGCCCAGGGGGACGTTTCTTCGATCACGTGTCTGAGCCCTCCGGGCGCGCAGGGGACATATCCGGCAAGCAGGAATTGAGGTTGGCCATGTCCAGCACCGATGCGCGGTTTGCACATATTCTCGTGGCGGACGACAGTGCAGTGAACTGCGAACTTCTCTCCGACATCCTGGAACCCCTGGGCTACAAAGTAACCGCCGTGGACGACGGCGACAAAGCGCTGCGCGTGTTGCATCAGCAGCCGGTGGATGTCGCACTGCTCGATGTGATGATGCCGCGGCGCACTGGCTTCGCCGTCTGCCAGGCGGTGAAAGCTGATCCTGCGCTCCGCCTGATTCCTGTTGTTCTGATCACGGGCCTGTCTAAAGTCGAAGACCGCATTCAGGGCATCGAGTGCGGCGCTGACGATTTTCTGAACAAGCCCGTGCGCAAAGAAGAGCTGCTGGCGCGTGTGCGCTCGCTGCTCAAACTCAAGCATTTCACCGATGAGTTGGAAAACGCGGAGACAGTGCTCTTCAGCCTCGCTCTCAGCATCGAAGGAAAGGATCCATACACCGGCGGGCACTGCGAGCGGCTCTCCAAGTACTCGGTAGCACTTGCGGAACGCATCGGGCTCCCGGAATCGGCGCGTGTCGCGCTGCGCCGCGCCGGCACCGTCCACGACATCGGCAAGGTGG
Source organism: Acidobacteriota bacterium (assembly GCA_023481105.1). Classification (GTDB taxonomy): domain Bacteria; phylum Acidobacteriota; class Terriglobia; order Acidiferrales; family UBA7541; genus JACQDE01. The sequence goes on from JAMCWK010000152.1 coordinate 1,397, forward strand.
CCGTGCCCGAGCAGATTCTCCTCAAGCCCGGCCCGCTCACGGCAGACGAACGCCGCATCATGGAACAGCACCCCATCGTTGGTGAGCGCATCTGCGCGCCGCTGCGCTCCTTCCGCGACGTCCTTCCCATCATTCGCCACCACCACGAAAAAATGGACGGCAGCGGCTATCCCGACGGCCTCAAAGGCGAACAAATTCCCATCACCGTTCGCGTCATGACCATCGTGGACATCTACGATTCACTCACCACCAATCGCTCCTATCGCCGCGCCCTCTCGCCCCAGGAGGCTTTTCGCATCCTGCATCAAGAGACCGAGCGCGGCTGGTGGGATGCGGAATTGTTGGAAAACCTCGAAATGCTGCTGCAAGGGGAACAGCGCCTGGCGGAAAGTTCCACCGCAGTGGAGCAGGGAACTGGCATGCGAACGATTCCGGCCACCGGCAACTGACACCGGGAAGCGTAAAGCTCCACAGCGCCGCTGGTGAAGGAGATCCGATGTTTTCAACCAATCCCGTGTCGCTAACTTCGGCCACGAAACAGGAGGATGAGCGCATGAAAAAGCGCGTTCTTCTCGTGGAAGATGATGCGGCCAGCCGCGAAATGATGCAGGACTGGCTGATGCAGGAAGGCTTCGAAGTGCAGGCCGCGAATGACCTGGCGACGGCGCGTTTCGCACTTACGCAAGCCGTGCCGGATGCCGTGCTGCTCGATGTGGGTCTTGGCGGACAGAATGGATTGGACCTGGCCGCGTGGATGCGGCGGCAGTTACCGCTGGTGCGCACCCCGGTGATTGCTGTCACCGCCCACGCCATGGTCGCAGAGCGCGAGTTGATTCTGAAGGCAGGCTGCAGTGAATACATCCCCAAGCCCGTGGATTTCAAGCTGCTGCGGGCTTGCCTGGATCGTTGGGTGGAAAAGGCGGAACCGCCCGCGCCCTGATTCCGCTCGCGCGGACTTCAGTCGTTCTCTGCAATGGCCCGCCGAGGGAGGCGCCCAATGCGCGAAAAGTGCTACTCTAGTCCCGAGAGTGAGCGGGGAAGTAACCCAGTTTGTTGTGTGAGGTGTCCCACGTGAGCCGGAGAGTTCTTGTCGTTGATGATTCACCGGAAATCTGCGAGTTGTTGCAGGCCGTTTTATATTCTGCGGGCATGGACGCGCTGGGGTTGACGAACAGCCAGCAGGCCGCTGGCCACCTGGTCCGGGAGAAGTTTGACGCTATTTTCCTCGACATTCGCATGCCCGCTCCCGACGGCATCGAGCTGGCCGGACGGGTGCGATCCTCCGGATTCAATCAGAAGACCCCCATCGTCATGATCAGCGGCGACGCCGACCCCGCACTGCAAACGCGAGCCTTCCAGGCCGGCGCCAATTTCTTCCTCTATAAGCCGCTGGACCGTCGGCGGCTGATGCGCATCCTGCGCGTCACGCAGGCCTCCATCCAGCATGAGCGGCGGCGCTTCCAGCGTGTCAACGTGCGCTGCAAGGCCACGGTGGAGTCAAGCAACTCGCGAGTCGAAGGCTGGACGCTGGACATGAGCCTGAACGGGATGCTGGTGCAAACCGGCGCCGCATTTCCCGCGGGCACGCGCGTTGCCGTCAACGTGCAGCTGAAACCAAGCACTGCACCGTTGCGCGCCAGCGGTAAAGTGGCGCGTGTGATCGGCGAAGACTGTATGGGGATTGAATTGGCCCGGGTCAGCCTGGAAGAAAGCGAGCGCTTGCAGGAGTTCCTCTTGCCGCTTATCCTCGCTTCCGTCGAGGAGCCGGTCGCGAAAAAATAATGGTCTTATTGCGCCCGCTGAATGTAACGGCCTTCGGTCGTATCCACTTTCACTTTCTCCCCGGCGTCGATGAACGGAGGCACCTGGATCACTAGGCCCGTCTCCAGCTTGGCCGGCTTGGTCACCGAGCTGGCAGTGGCGCTCTTGATGCCTGGCTCGGTTTCCACCACCTTCATGTCCACCGTATCCGGCAGCACTACGCCGATGGCTTTGCCCTCGTAAAACTCCACGTTCAGATGGATGTTGGGAATCAGGTAATCCACCGCGTCGCCAAGCAAGTCGTGGCTCAGGCTGATCTGGTCGTAGTTCTCCGTATTCATGAAATGATAGATTTCGCCCTCGGCGTAAAGATATTCGTACTCGATCTCGTCGAGTATCGCGCGCTCCACGAATTCCTCGGCGCGGAAACGGTAATCAACAATGGACCCGGTGCGCAGGCTGCGCATGCGCGTTTGCATGGAGCCGCGTTTATTGCCCGGCGTGCGATGGTCCACGCTGAAGACCGTGTATAGCTCGCCCTCGTGGCGAATCACCATTCCGGGGCGCAACTGTGTTGCTTTGACCGTCATCGCTTCCTCGTGCTCATTTGGGATTCCCTCGCGGACCTGCGGTCGGAGGCTGGTCGTAGTGCAGCGTACACCCAATCGCCAAAAATCATTATAGCCGCGGGGCGTGGAATTGGTCAAACTATAGGGTCGTCATGCGCGCCTCCTTTCTGCTTATTCTTCGATTCTCGCTCGGTGCAGCCGCGGGCTTGCTGCTCTTGGCAATGGTGGCTCCTGCCGCGGCCCAGGATACCGTGGTGCCGCAAACCGCGCTGTCCACTTGCGGGGGAGTCAGCCTCGTTTCTCGCGAGGACGTGGCCGCGGGCACGGGCCTGGCGGTTTCCCCCGACGGGCGCTGGCTCGCACTGTACGTGCACACCAACCGCGGTGGCGAAGTAACCCTGCGGCCGCGAGGCGTGGGTGAATTGCGTCACCTCGAGCTGGTGCCGCCGGCGCTGCCTCCCGGCGTCACCTGGCGCGTGCTCGACGTGGTCTTTTCTCCGGCCGGAGATTTGCTGGCCATCCGCAGCATTGGCGCCATCTGGGTGCTGGACGTCGCCGCGGGAGTCATTCGTTACCAGGTCGGCGTGGATTCCGAAGCGCAACTTTATCCCGGCAAGCTCTCGCTTACCGCCGATACCTTGGCCGTGCTGTTTTGGCCGCCGGAATCCTATCTAGCGGACGCAAAAGCCAGGAAAGGGGTGGAGGTGCGCTTCTACGAAGCGGCCACGGGAAACCTCTTGCGCCGCGTTCCGATGGCCGTGGATTCCTCCGATGCCTGGACGGACATCGAGCTTTCGCCCGACGCCAAGTGGTTTGCGCTGCTGCGCCGCGCCACGCGCTGGCCGGGCAAAGCGCGCCTCTCGGTGCATTCGCCGGTCAGCGGTTTGGCCCGCTGGGAGAGCAAGCTCTCCGCGGAAGATTTTCAGTGGTCCGCGGACGGGCAAACGCTCATGGCGCTCGGCCAGCGGCTGGTGTGGCTCGATGCGGAAAACGGAAAGCAGGCACGCGAATCGAAGAGTGACTCCGGATCCAGCGAGTATCATCGCCTTCGCGTTAACGAAGCCGCAGGGCTTGCCGTCGGCAAGTTTTCAAAGTACAGCCGCTGGAAGCGCAGCGTCCTGCTGAATGACCGGCGCGAGTCCGTGATGATGCTCTGGCGGTTGGACAGCGCTGCTTTGGTCTGCCAAGCGCCGCTGCCGCCTTCGCGGAGCGTGGATGCTTGGCTGACGTCGCAGGGAGAAATCATCACGCTCGAGGAGCATTACGATTTGCGCCCGCAATTGCGCCTGCTGAAGAGCGCAGAGATTGTGACGTATCGCCTTGCCGATGCTCCGAAATAAGCGCTCCCAGCGAATTCTGGAAGTCCTCAATCACCGATCACAAATCACCATTCACCAATCGTTTCTTCGGCCACCTAGTCTTTTTGCTTTCCGCGATTCTTCTTCGCCTCCGCCATTAGCTTTTCAATTTCCGCGACCGTGCGCGGCACCCGCGCAGAGAGATTTTTCGCTCCGGTTTCGGTGACCAGGATGTCGTCCTCGATGCGCACGCCGATGTTTTCGTCCGGGATGTAAATGCCGGGCTCGATGGTGATGACCATGCCCGGCTCGAGCGCGCGGCCCGGGACTGCCGGATCGTGAACATTCAGGCCAATCGGATGCCCGAGCCCGTGAATAAAATATTTTCCGAGCGGATTGCCGTCCTTGTCTTTCCCGCGCGAATTGATGACGTCCATGGCGATTTTCTGGAGGGTGCCAGGCGTAGTGCCTCCGGACATTACGCCGGGCTTGATGGCGGCGATGGCCGCGTCCGATGCAGCCAGCACGATTTCATAAATTTCCTTTTGCCGCGGGGTGAATTTCCCGTTGGCGGGAACGGTGCGCGTGATGTCCGCGGAGTAGCCCGAGTATTCGCAGGCCACGTCCATCAACACCAGGTCGCCGTCCTTGATTTGCGCGCGCACGCCGTTGTAGTGCAGCAGTGTGGAGTTGAAGCCGGTGCCGACGATGGGCGCATAGCCCTCGCGTTCCGCGCCCCCGCGCATGTGCACGTACACCATCCGCGCGGCCACTTCATATTCGTATAGTCCCGGGCGAATCATCTTCATGGCTTCGATGTGCGCGTCCGCAGATAAGTCAATGGAGCGGCCGAGAATAACCATTTCAGAGGCGGACTTCACCTGACGCATTGCGGCAATAGGCTGGGAAATATCTTTCAGGTTGACCCCCGGCAGCTTCGTGCGCAGCCAGTTGTTCCAGTTGGTGCGATGCGGGTAGCCGTTCTCGACTCGCCCCGGAAGCAATGTGTAGATCGTTGTGTAGGTCTTGGCCAGCGATTCGAGCCTCTCCTTCAACTTGGCGAAGGCTTCGACGTTGGTGAAGCCAGTCTGGGCGCTGGCGTCGGAGTCTTCAAAGCCGATGCGCGGTCCGTTCCAACGCTCCATCGGCTTGTTGCGTGGAGGAAGAAACAGAATTTCTTTCGGGCCATTGTCGGATTTTTCCGGAAGCAGCAGCAGTGCAGCTCCCTCTTCGTTGTGCCCGGTCAGGTAGTAGAAGTTTTCTTCCTGGCCAAAAATGTAGGAAGGCGATGCGTCTTCCCGACCCGTAAACCCAAAGATGACTACCGGCGCATCTACCTGCGCACGCAATTTCGCTCGGCGCTCAGCATAAGAGCCGTTCGGTTCCCGTACGCGCGAATATGCAACCGAAAAACACAGAACGACCGCGGCCAAAACCAGCGCGCCACGCACCCAGCCATTTCGAACCCTCATGCGCCCACCTCCCGTGAAGCGGGGATTGTACCAGCGAGCAGCGGCTGTCAGCCAGCGCTCGCGATATCGTGAGTTAATCCAGCAGGAAACGAAGCGGCGAACGATTATTGGCTTGCAGCTCGCGAACGGAGCTGCGCGAGCGAAGGCTGGTCGGGCGTGAGCGGGCGGTTGACGTAGAGCGCTCGGCCGCCGATTTCCGCGACGAGGTAGCTGGCATCGGGCGGCAACCGCAGGATCACTTCGCGGCGGAGATTTTGCGGCGCGAACAGAAAAACGCGTCGCGGGCCGCGCCACACGGCGGGAAAATCGTTGTCGGTGAGAAAAATCTTCGGCGCGTCGGGATAGTAGGAGCCGAACTCCAGGCCGTTGTAGCGGCCGTTGTAGAGCCACGTTTTCCGATGCGTATAAAAGCTGAGCGTGGGCCCCCCGTAGAACTCGCCGTAAATGACGAGCTGATCATCTGGCTTCAGCAAAGGAAGAAGTTTCTGCGCCAGCGGGCGCGAAGACATGTGTGGCTCGAAGGCGGCGAAGCCGGCATGGGCGGCAAAAAGGAACACACTCATGCCCAGGGCCATCGTGATGGTCGCCGCTTGGGCGTGGCCGCGGCGGCGGACGAACCACGAAATCACCAGCGCGATGAAAAATCCCGCGGCGGCTCCCAGCGCGGGCCCGCGCAGCGCGGCAAATGCCTGCACGGTGAGAAAAGAGAAACTGTCGAATGCAGTCGTGTTGGCCACCGGACGGATTTCGAGGAGCTGCGCAATGTCCCCGCCCGTTACATCGCGCGAGAGCCAGAGAATCCCGCCGAACATCGCAGCAATCGCCACGCCAAGCACCGCCAGCGCCGCGGTCACTCGTGGCAGCCATTTTTCTTGCTGTTCTTCCATCCGCGCGAGCGCGAGTCCGGCTAGCAGCGCCAGCGCGGGCCACGCGCCGAAGCTGTAGTACTCCATGCGCTTCGTGATGCTGAAGAACACGAGAATGAGTCCGGCCCAGACAAAACAGAACAGGCGCGCCTGCGCGGAGTGATCGACCGATTTCCAATCGCGCGGCTTCGGCAATTCGCGCAGCGCAAACAGCAGGAAGAAACTCCACGGGAAAAGCCACACGAAATGCTCGGCCCACCACAGCGCGAGCGGGACCGAGCCGTAGTCGGCGGGATACCGCCAACCGAGTGCGCGCAGGAAATGCTCGTTGAAAAAATAGAAATTGAAAAAGCCGGGCGTGCGCAGGCTGACGATGACGTGCCACGGCGCGGCGACGAGCAGAAAAACCAGCGCGCTCGTCCATACGGGCAGCTCGCGCCAGCGCGGTTTGCCATCGCACTGGCCGCGCGTCGCCAGCACAAACATCGTGATCACTCCCAGCGGAAGAATCACGCCGATCAACGCGCGGGTCAGCGCGGCGAGCCCGATCACCGCGGCGCAGCCCCAGTAGCCGAGGCGAGGATGGAGCGTCCCCTGCCATGCGCGCAGAAAAAGATAAAACGCGGCGGTGAACTGCAGCGCGTAAATCGCCTCGGGAATCATCGCGCGCGTGTAGATCCACGTGCCGATGCCGGTACAGATAGCCAGGCCGGCGTAGAATCCTGCGCGCTCATCGAAAAAGTGGCTGCCGAAAAAATAGACCATCAGCACCAGCCCCGCGACGCCCAGCGCCAGCGGCAGGCGCGTGGAAAAGGCGCTCTCGCCCAGCAGCCGGTAGCTTGCGGCGACGAGCCAGTAGTGCAGCGGCGCCTTCTCCAGCCAGCGAATGCCGTTGATGTGCATCACGGCAAAGTCGCCGCGCTCAAGCATTTCGCGCGCGACGATGGCGTGCCCGCCGTCGGCGTCGTCAATCAGCCCGGGCGTGGCGGCCGTGCCGGCGTAGGCGGCCAGCGCCAGCGCGAGCAGAAACAGAATGTGCAAGCGGCGAGTCATCGCGAAACAAAACATTATCGCGGAAAACTTCCGATGGGGCAAAGGAGAGCAGGCCATCGCGGCAGCGACATGGAAACACTGAGGCGCGAGAGCGGTGATACACTTCGCGGACAATTGAACCAGATGATTTGAGGAGGGCGAGGATGCGTGCGTTGCGAGTAGCGGGATGGCTGCTGTGTTTTCTCGTCGTGCTGTGCAGCGACGGCCGCGCGCAGGAAACACCGGCGAGCGGCACGAAAGTCATCCTGCTGGGGACCGGTACACCGAATCCGGATCCAGAGCGCGCGGGGCCGGCGACGGCGATCGTGGTAAACGGCAGCGTCTATCTGGTGGACTGCGGCCCGGGCATCGTGCGCCGCGCAGCCGCGGCGGGCTTGAAGATGCCGGATTTGAAGCGCGTGTTCATCACGCATCTGCACTCCGACCACACCGCCGGCTTCTCCGATCTAATTTTCACGCCGTGGGTGCTGGAGCGCGTCGCGCCGCTCGAGGCCTATGGCCCGCCCGGGCTGAAAAAAATGGCGGAGCACATCCTGGCCGCGTACTCGGAAGACATTGAGATGCGTATCAAAGGTTTTGAAGGCGCGAATCCCACCGGATACAAAGTCAATTCGCACGAAATTCAGCCGGGCGTGGTGTATCAGGACGCGAATGTAACGGTGAAGGCGTTTCGCGTTCCGCATGGCTCGTGGAAACATGCCTTTGGCTATCGTTTCGAAACCAAGGACCGCACGATTGTGATTTCCGGCGACACCACTTTCACGCGCGACATGATTGAGCAGGCGCGTGGCGCGGATTTGCTGATCCACGAAGTCTATTGCGAAGCGGGCTGGGCCGGCCGGTCGGCGAAGTGGAAGAAATATCACGCCAGCTTTCACACTGCGTCACGCGACCTCGCGCGCATCGCCGCCGAAGCAAAGCCCAAGCTGCTGGTGCTCTACCACGTCCTGCTGTGGGGACAAAGCGAAGCGCGACTCCTCAAAGAAATTCAGGAGATTTACAAAGGACCGATGGCCGTCGGGAAAGATCTGCAAGTGTTTTGACGAACGGATTCCTGAATCCTCTTTTGGCGTACAAAACTATTTTGGTGTCGCGACGGAACTCGTGTGATCGGAAACGATGCGCCAGCCCTCCGGGAATTTCCTTGCGACGAGCGTGAAGACGCCGCCCGGGCGGTCGGGCTTTCCATCTTTTTCCCGCTCGAGCTGCCATCGCCCGAGAATGAAGGCGGCCTCGCGCCCGAGCAGATTGATCTCAATCTCGCTGAAGGCCAGCGTGCCCATCGTTTTCTTGTCCGGATAGCCGCGCTTGTAGCGCTCCAGCAGTGCCTGCCAACCGCGCGAAACGCCGCTCGAGCTGAGAAAGGTGGTCTTCTCGGATTTCCAGTAACCAGCCATGAAGCCTTCGATGTCGCCGCGATTCCATGCGGCGACTTGCGCCTCGAGCACGGCGCGGATTTCCGATTCGGCGCGCGTGGGTTGCTTTTGCGCGAGCAAAGACGCAGCAAGCAGCAACCCCACAACCGCGACGACGACGCCTCGGGACAAAACGAGCGAACTGCGTTTCACTTGAGCACCTCAAAAGTCAGCGTGCTGAACGCGGATTGCCAGTCGGCCTCGGGATCGCCTGCGATTGCAAGGATGCGGTGCGTGCGCACGTACCACGCGCCCGCGCGGTCAAGTTTCACGGTGGCGCGGCCCTGCGCATCGGTGAGAAGGTTGACCGGATAATTGTGTCCCGTGGGGCCTTCGTATCCTGCCGCGAGATGCGCGCCCGCGAACGGCGTGCCGTTAAAGAGCACGCGCACGGAAAGGGTGTCGCCAGATTTCAATCCGCACGTGCTGCGCTCAGGAATGATTTCGAGCCACAGATTATCAGGCTGAGCAAATGAGGCATCTTTCGCGTCGCCAACGCAGAGAATAGTTTTCGTAATTTTGCGGTAGCGTTCGCGCCCGGGCGCGTTGCTCTGGCCGCTGGTGGCCCGCGCCGCGAGCACTTGCTGCGCGCCCTCTTCTTTCAGATATTCGTTGAACTCCCCCGGCTTCATCACCAGCACGCGCGGCTTGGTTTCCAGCACCGCGACGGCGTGGCCCGCCGTGGCGGGCGTCACGTCCGCGACGAGAAAATTTCCCTCGACGCGGTAACCGGCAACGCTTTGCGAACCAGCGGCAGTGCGCAGCGTGAAGCGCGCGATGCGATCGGGCGCGGCGGCGCCCTCGCTGGTGGGGAAGGCCATGCTGGTGGCTAGGCGCAGTCGCACTGAGGCGCCGGGCTTCGGCGCAAAGGTGGACGGCATCAGCCAAGTATCGTGCGCCAGCAGTGCCACTGGCAAAAGCAGCAAAGGTAACGTACGAAGAATTCTCCTCATTGTGTCTCCATTTCTCTGCACGATAGAAAAGCGAAAACCCACTTCGAGCATTGAATTGAAGTGTGCAGCATATAGGCATGTGCATGGCTGGGGCAAGCTCTCACCGACGGGTGCTTACTCGCGGTCTAGGCGCCGCGCTGAGAATGTCCGTGAATTTCAGTAACACATTTAGATGCAACGAGTTACCGTATTGAAATTATGGTACTTGCGTTCTATTGCACCCCGCGGCTGGCTCCGGCATACTGGCACACGGTGAATGACATGGTTGCGGTGATCATCTTCGCCTTCGCTCTCGTGGCGGTCGGCCAGTTCTGGCTGAGCTGGTGGCGCGCCACGGTGGGCACTGTGGCTGCTTCGCCGCTTTCGGATCGCATTCGGGCGGCAGCGTCACTAGAAGGAGATGAAGTGCGCGGCGGTGATTTCCAGACTTTGCTGACCTTGTTTGAAACTTGCCCCAGCCTGAAGAAAGACTCACAGGGATTAGGTCCCGTGCGCGCCTACTACAGCGTCGTGAACGCGTTGTCGCGCATGTTCTCTGCGGTCCCCGCTGTGGCCGAATGGGCGCAGAACGAAATGGCCACCTGCGCGCGCTACGCCGCGGTGTGCGTGGACCAGCGCATGCAGCGCACCCGCACCATGCTGGCGGAAATGCGCTCGTACTAATCCGCTGGCGAGAGTTGCACCTTCCTGAAGTTCCTTCCTGCTTAGTTTAATTGAGCGCACTCTGAAAAGTCGCAAGTGTCGAGTGGCGAGAACGCCATTCAACATCGTGCGAGTTGCTGGGTTGCAACAATCCATGCACAATCGGCCAAGCGCAGGAGCTAAATGAACACAGCACTGGAAACCGTGAAACAGACCCGAGTATTGCATTGGGTTTTCCTGGTAACGATTGCGTTCTATTTCTATGCCGGAGAAATTGTTGGTCGGCGCGAAGTGGAGCCAGCGACACTCAAGATCGTTCGGTTGGCCTTTCTTGCGATCGCGGCATACAACATTTTTCTGTCGACATCTTTCCGTAAGAAGCTGCTTAGCCCAGCTCAGGAAGTGCTTCGTCAGACCCCCGACGATGGGGAAGCGCTGAAACGATGGCAAACTGGAAACATGCTTACTTTTTGTTTCTGTGAGGTGGTTGCGTTGCTGGGGTTTGCCCTCCGGTTTCTTGGGGGGACGATATTGGAAGCAGCGCTGTTTTATGTAACCGCAGCAGGTTTGTTAATCGCATGGGCGCCGCGAGCAGGATTTGCGCGTCCGGAATAATCGCTGGCAATGAGCGCAGGCTGGAAAGCCTGCTCCACTCAGCACGCCCAGCGCAGCAGGATGCCGCTGGTGGTGAACCCGGCGCCCACGGCCACCAGCATCACCAAGTCGCCTTTTCGCAACCGCCCTTCGGCGAGCGCATCCATCAATCCCAGTGGCACGGTGCCCGCAGTGGTGTTGCCGTAGCGTTCGATGTTGACGAGCACTTTGGAATCGTCCACGCCGAGGCGCTCCTGCATGGCGCGGATGATGCGCAGGTTGGCTTGGTGTGGCACCACCAGCGCGAGATCTTTTCCCGTGAAGCCGTTGCGCTCCAGCAGCATGGCAGAAACGTCGGCCATGCGACGCACCGCGTATTTGAAAACCGCCGAGCCTTCTTGGTGGACGTAGTGCATCTTCTTGTCCACGGTTTCGTGCGAGGCCGGATTCAGCGAACCGCCCCCGGGCATGTACAGCTGGCAGCCGCCGGAGCCGTCCACGTCGTTGTGAAAGTCGAGAATTCCCTCATTGCCGTTTTCCGTGGGCTCGACGAGCACGGCGCCCGCGCCGTCGCCGAAGAGCACGCACGTGGCGCGATCCTCGTAGTTGATGATGGAGGTCATCACGTCGCTGCCGATGGCCAGCGCTTTCTTGTGCGTGCCCGCGCCGACAAACTGCGCCGCCACGGTCAGCGCGAAGAGAAATCCGGAACACGCGGCGGACAGATCAAAACCCCAGGCGTTCTTCGCGCCGATGCGGTCCTGGATGAGGCAGGCCGTCGCCGGAAACATCATGTCCGGCGTGACGCTGGCCAGCACAATGAGTTCGATTTCTTCCGGGCTTACCTTTTTCTGGGAGAGCAGTTTCTTGGCAGCTTCCACAGCCATGTGCGAGGCGGCCATGCCCTTGTCCACGACGTGCCGCTCGCGGATGCCGGTGCGCGTGCGGATCCATTCGTCGTTGGTGTCCACAATCTTCTCGAGATCGGCGTTGGTCATCACCCGCGGCGGGAGGTAGCCCGCCACGCCGGTAATTTTCGCTGCGATGCGTTTGCCCATAAGCGGAGTTCTCCGAGAAACAAAGAGAGGGATTCTAACTCAGGACGCTCAGGAAGAGGAAGTCGAGTCGAAGCGCGCGTTGGTGAAGTTGTCGTGAAGTTCAGGCATCGTGAAGCAGAAACCAGCCAGGCGATCGCATCGAAATCAGCTCTTGTGTTTTGCAATCAATTCGCGAACCGCGGGTACAAGCTCGTGCGGAACTTCCATGATGGCCTGACTTTGGTTTTCAAAGGCCGCTTCGTCCTCGGCAACGGCCTCTTCCTCAGTCTGGCTTTCATAGTGCTCCAAAACCTTCTTGACTCGTTCCTCGTTCCATCCTTCGGGGAATCTAGGTTGTCTCATTTCTTTCTCCTGCGGCGGCGGTATGCAATCAGTGGCTTCCCGCGCAGTTCGTAAGCAGTGATCACAAACGCGCTTTTGGGCTCCGGATCAGGGACATAGACGACGCGCAGATGACGTCCTGACGCCGTCTGGCCAATAGCAATTCGAGAACCTTCGCGTCCTGGGCGATCTTCCCCCGGCTTTTTCAAAACGTCTTCGACTTCGCTCTCCTCAACTTGATGATTATATATGTGGGGGAGCTCGGTGTGGGTTCAATGTAGAAGCGCAGTCTCATTGCCGGCGGTGTGTGCTCTCAACGCGTATCGTAAATGATCAAATCGAATTTAAACTGTCAAGTTTCTCCAGCGCGGCTGGGACAATGCCTAAAACTAATTCAGAAGCGAAAGAGGTAGCTCAGCTTGACAAAAAACTGCCGTCCGGTGGAAGTGGAGGGCGAACCGGTGGTGCGCAAGGTACGCAGCGGAGCAGCGCTCACGGAATCAATTTCAAGGTTCTGGTACAGGTCCGAATATCCGATGTACAGCGCCGTGCCCGGGTTGATGAGGTACGTCAGCAGCAGGTCGGCCTTGAGAGCCTTGGTGCGGCCCAGCGCGACAAGTTGCGCATTCGGCAGCACGGAGTTGTAGTCCAGAATGGCGCGCAGGGATAGCTCGCGCGTGAACTGATAATTCACCTTCGAGCGCAAGATGTGGTTGTTGAAAATGGGCGTAGCGGGGGCAAAGCCCGCGGGCGTGGAACCTTCACGCGTGGCCAGCCGCGAGTAGATGTAGGTCTCGTCCACGCGGAAGCGCGGCATGGGGCGCAGAGTAAGGCCGAAACGCGCGGTGCGAGAATCGGCAAGGAAAGACGGCAAACTGGAACCGGGAAAATAGTTGACGCCCGCGCCGATCTGCATTTGCCCGGAAACCGCCAGCCACTTCAGCCACCCGGTCGACGCGCTGGCGCTGCTGATGTGTTTGCGGAAGCCGCGCCCCTGAAACAGTTCAAACGCTTCATTGCGCCTGAGCGAGAAATAGGTTTGGCCGCGGAGCCCGACATCGAAACTTGCGTCCACCACCCAGTCCTGAATGTCTCCCGCGCGATTGCCGTTGATGACGACGTCCACAGTGGGCCCGTAATACTGAACGAGCTTGCCCTCCGGCCGCCAGTAGTAGCCGAGGAACTGCTCCGTGAAGCGCACATCCACGCGGGAAACGAAACCCAGGTGCGCGCGGAAATCCGGGCTGCGGTCCTGGTAACGCCCGGCGTAGGTAAAGTGGCGTCCGCGGTGCGTCAGGTCCAGGAACGCGCCTGGGCCGGTGCGATGCGAGCCGTCCACGCGCCGGGTGAAGCTGCGGTAGATTTGCCCGGCGAGCACCCAGTTGGGGTTCAGCTTGATGCGCGTATCGAGCGACACGACGCGATTCGAGCAGGAGGAAAAATCGCGGCTGCTGAAAAACACCCCCACCGTGGATTGCGAGGCGAACTCACGCTGCACGCGAAACACGCCGATGCCCGCGCGGCCGTCGTCCAGCGGGTCGCATTCCGAAAAGATTCCGGGGCCCGAACCCGAGGGCACAAATGCAGAAGTGGCCTGGCGGTCGTCCATGCCGAAGGCGCCGATGGTCCACGGCCCGGTTTTTCCGGTGACACGCACGCCGAATTGCGGGTCCGCGATGCGGCGCGAGAAGAACAAGTTTGTTGGCGTGCGGAAGAATCCGGCGTTTTCGATGAAGAAGGGTCGCTTCTCCGGAAAGAAAACTTCGAAGCGCTGGTTGACGGTCACCTGTGGCTCGTCGGACTCCACCTGGCTGAAGTCCGGGTTCAGCGCCACATCCACGGTGAAGGAATCTTTCAGCACGATTTTGGCGTCCAGCCCGCCGCGTCCTTCCGCTTTGCTGCGGAAGTCTGGGCCTCCGGTCGCCGCCCTATCCAGGAACCGCGCGCTCGAAAAAGCGCCGTAAGGAATGAACTGCATATTGCGGCTTGGAGATATGTCTTCGAGTCCTTCGAGAAGTGCGAATTGGTTGGTCGTCCCTTCCTTGCGCGGAGTGATATACGGCCAGAAGGAAACTTCATTTTGGCGAATAATCTCGCGGCCCAGTGCCATGCCCCACGTTTGCATGTCCGCATTGGAAAATCGAAGGCTCTTGAACGGAATCGCCAGCCACACGACGTATCCGTCCCGCGTCAGGCGCCCTTCGGAATGCCACAGGGTGTCAAAACTGGAGTCTAACCCCTGGCCTTCAGTGAAAACGCCGTCAAGCTGGATGCCAAGCGGATTGGCCCAGAAATAGTAATGCCGACGGCCGTCGTGAAATGTGTCAAGGCTCACGCCAACTCTGTCGTCGCCGACGATGTCCTCGCGCTTGGCCATGCGCGCGCGGACTTTGCCCGGTTCATCCGTGCAGATAAACGCGACGTACAGGTTCTTGTCGTCATAGGAGAGGTACGCGGTGGTCGGCTGCGTGACGGGCGTGCCGTCGCCCGGCTCGCGTTGGCGAAATCCAGTGACGCGCACGCCGACGGGCGTCCCTCCGGCCAGAAAGTCGCCAATCTTTGGCGCGCGGCTCACGCGCGGGATATGCAGGCTGGATGGTTCCGGCAGTGCGGGCTTCACGGTGGCATTGGCGCCCGCTTCGCGCGAGCCGGTTTGCGCTCCCGCGAACGACGCCGCCAACGCGACCAGCAGAAACCCCCAGAAGCTCCGCCGGAAAGAGGACATAGTCGAGTTCTGTATACCTTTTGTGTATTGTTAACTGCAACCAAAAAAGCACATCTGTGTCACGCAACCCCGGGCCATGCCAAGCAGATCCCCCTCCGCCAGTCGAGGGGTCCATCTGCCAAGTAGCTATGCTACACTACGCATCCATTCAGCGAGGGCGGCAGTGTATTTTCAACAATACTATTTGTCGTGTCTGGCGCATGCTTCCTACCTCATCGGCTCGGAGGGGCAAGCGGCCGTCGTGGATCCGCAGCGCGACGTCCAAATCTACCTCGACGACGCGAAGAAGCACGGTCTCGCGATTACCCACGTCATCGAAACGCACATGCACGCCGACTTCGTTTCCGGGCACAAAGAGCTGGCAGCGCGGACGGGCGCGAAAATCTACGTCGGGCAGAAGGCTGGCGCGCACTTTGAGCACGTGGCCGTGAAAGACGGTGAAGAAGCGCGCATGGGAAACATCCTCTTCCGCTTCCTCGAAACCCCCGGCCATTCCATTGACAGCATCTGCATCGCTGCATTCGATCTGGAAGGAAAAAACTCTCCCGGTGAACCATGGGGCGTCTTCACCGGCGACACATTGTTCATCGGCGAAGTGGGGCGGCCGGACCTTTCTCCCACGCACACACCGCATGAGCTAGCTAATCTGTTGTACGACAGCCTTCACAAGCTGCTGGCGCTGCCGGATTCGTGCCAGGTATTTCCGGCGCACGGCGCGGGCTCGCTCTGCGGCCGCAACATCAGCGATGAGAAGCACTCCACCATCGGCCGGGAGCGCGCGTTTAACTACGCCCTGCAACCGCGCAGCCGTGAGGATTTCGTCGCGCTGATTACGGCCGACTTTCCCGAGCGGCCGGACTATTTCCTGCGCGACGCGCAAATCAACCGTGTGGGCGCCCCACTGCTGACCGAGCTTCCTCCTGTCGCCACGCTCACTCCGCAGCAGGTGCTGCACAAACAGGAGACGGGATGCGTCGTGCTGGACACGCGCTCCGCCGCGGAGTTCGGCGCAGGCCATGTGCCCGGGTCCATTCACATCGGCCTCGGCGGGCAGTTTGCCGCGTGGACCGGCTCGTTGATTGGCCTCGACGTGCCTATCATTCTGGTGGTCTCCGACCCCGACAAGTTGCAGGAATCGCAGGTGCGCTTGGCGCGCGTGGGCATCGAAAATCTGGCCGGTTATCTGGGTACGTCCGGCAACGCGCCGACGGGAAGCGATGTGGGTCCGGAAGCCTCGGGCCAGGCCATTCTGGCCTGGCAACGAGCCGGTCTGCCGCTGGGACAAGTGCCGCAAATCTCCGTCCTCAATCTTCATCAAGAGCTCAGTGACCGTCCCAACGAATTGCAAGTAGTGGACGTCCGCCGCGCGACGGAATGGGAAGCAGGGCACGTCGAGCAGGCCCGCCTGAAATCGCTCTCCGACCTGCGCACCATGCTCCACGATCTGGACACGCAGCGGCCCATCGCCGTGCACTGCAAGAGCGGCTACCGCAGCTCCATCGCCACCAGCTTGCTGCTGCGCGCCGGATTCAAGCAGGTGATGAACGTCACCGGTGGCTTCGACGCATGGACGGCGCAGAAGCTGCCCGTGGTGGTGGAAAAGTCGGCGGGCGCCTGCCCGGCCTGAAGCGGCGGCCAATATTCCAAGAGTGACCGGCGAACAGGGAAGGGCTTGACAGGGCGAACAAAAAGCGAATATAGTCCTCTCCCTGCGAGTGGCTTCAATCCAAGGAGACCAACATGAACAACCGTGAATTCTTCATCCAGCGCCTGCAAGCGGAAACCCCCGCCATGCTGAAAGTGATTCGCGCGCTGCCCGCCGGCAAGCTCGACTACCGCCCGCATCCCCGCTCGCGCTCTGCTGGAGAGCTGGTGGCTGTGCTCGCCGCGGAAGCCGCCGCCTGCGTGGAAATGTGCGCGAAGGGCGAAATCAACTGGGCCGAGCCGCAGGCGGCTACGGCCACCGAGCAAGCCGCCGTGGACTACGAGCGCTGCCAGAAAGAGTTTGCGGATCTCGTGCGCAAAGCGGACGACGCCACGTGGGACAACAAGAAAGTCCCGCTGCTGATGGGCGGGCAAAAGGTGCACGAAGGCACGCTCTCCGGGTTGAGCTGGGAAATGCTCTTCGACGCCGTGCACCATCGCGGCCAGCTCAGCACGTACATCCGTCCGATGGGCGGCAAGGTGCCGTCCATCTACGGCCCGTCCGCGGACGACGCGGGATAGCACGCCATGAAGCGGCGCGTCCGGCTGATTCACTGGAACGAATCCGAGGCCCGGCAGCGGGCAGAAATCCTGCGCGCTGCCGGGTACGACGTGTACTACAAAATCCAGCAGGGCCAGGATTTTCTCCGCGACCTCCGATCGCGCGTCTTCGACGCTATGGTGATTGACTTGGACCGCCTGCCCTCTCACGGGCGGGATGTCGGCCTTGGCATCCGCGGCTCGAAATCCACGCGATTCACTCCCATTGTGTTTGTCGGCGGCGAACCGGAAAAAGTCGCGCGTGTGAAAAGCCTCCTCCCCGACGCAGCCTTCGCTTCGTGGAACAAAATCCGCAGCGCTTTGAAGCAAGCTATCGCCCACCCGCCTGTCAATCCCGTCCGCCCGGATTCGATTCTGGCTGGCTATTCCGGCACGCCGCTGCCGAAAAAATTGGGCATCAAGCCGAACTCGGTCGTGGCGCTTGAAGGCGCGCCAGCCGGCTTCCACAAAACGCTGGGCGATTTGCCCGATGGCGTCGAGTTGCTGGAAGACTCTCGCGGCGCGTGCGACATCATTTTGTGGTTTCTGCGCTCGCGCGAAGAGCTTCAGCACGGCATGAAAGCCATGGCCGTGCGCACCGGCGCCGGCCGCTTGTGGATTATCTGGCCCAAGAAAGCTTCCGGCGTGCAAACGGACGTCTCGGAACCCGTCGTGCGCGCTATCGGCCTGGCCTCGGGCCTGGTGGACTTCAAAATCTGCGCAGTGGACGCAACCTGGTCCGGCCTCGCCTTCACCCGCCGCAAGAAGAAGTAATTCGCCGTGAGCGTCTGTGCTCGTACGGGCGCAAACTATTGCGCCCCTACCCGCGCAACCTGCGTCCCGAGACCTCGGGATTGCGCAGGTTATCTATTAGTTTTAGCCAAAAGATTTCCCTTGACAATATGTTTCCTTTTAGATACTATCTGTACGCCTGCTGTTGCTCCTGGCTGTTGCCCTCGACCGGGTTGCCGAGGTACCCTCTAGCTCAGCCACCGCACAAATCCATCCAGGCTGCATCCCGCTCTGCGGGTGAAAATTCAATCGTTCTTGCATCTTGCTCAGCAGCAACGACTTGCCCGTTTGATTCCTTTTGAATCAACTCGGCAACTCATTGTCTGCGAGCCACTTGCACGATCGATTGGCCCCGGGGGTACCCCATGTCGCAACGCTGTGCTCACAAGCATTCTGGCGGCTCTTACTGCAAACGCTGGGCAACCGGCGGCAGCCCCTTCTGCTACCGCCACCAACCGCCACCTGAAAAACCGGTCGAAGAGGACGACGCCAACCTCTCGCCGCTCGATCGCCTCACCACCCACGACGACGTCTTCGACGTCGTCCGCGAAACCCTCAACGCCATCCGTCTCGGACACGTCTCTCCGGGCCGCGCTTACGCCACCGGCTACTTCATCGACCTCTGGCTGCGCGTCCGCGAGCGCATGGACAAGGCCGGTCCCGACACGAAAAAGTTTCAGAAGCGCCGCCGCATGTCCAACGCCGTCGAACAGGCCACCTTTGACATGGTCGCGGAGAAAGTCGTGCAGGTCATCACCGGAAGGACTATCGAGCAAATCGAACGCGATGGTGGCCAGGTCACACGGCCGGGCGAGGACCATTGGACTCAGCGTCCGCTTTCCATCATTGACGAAATGCTCGGCGTCCGCGTGGCGGAAGCTGAGGATGCGGCTGCGGCTGCTGCCGCCGCGGCGGCTTCGTCGCCGGCTCCTGGACAATGCGCGTCAGCCGTCCCGGCGCAACCCGCGCCCACCGGCCCCTACGACCCTTCGCCTCCATTCCCGCTTCCCAAAAACTGGGGCCGCGAAGCAGAGCACAACAAATGAAGTCTTACTTCATGAACGCCCGTACGGGCGGACCAACGCGTCCGCCCTATGTGGAGTGCGGCGGCTTGACGCCGCTTTGCTTTTCGTCCCGTTGGGGCGGACCCATGCGTCCGCCCCTTGAGGCGCACCCGCCGCGGCGGGCGCCACTACGGAAGGCGGCGAAGACGAATGGCTGCGCCACAACGCTACCACCTGCGGGCCGACACCTATATAATCGCCGTGGGTCATGCGTTCTGTGCTGAAAAACTTCGTCGGGGCCCTGCGGCGAGTGTTTCCCGCGGCGATTTCCGATTCGCAGGCCATTGCCTTCTGCATGTTTGTGGCGTTTTTTCCGATGCTGCTGTTTGGTTTCGGCCTGCTGGCCTTATCGTCGCAGATGGGCGGCGCCGCGGAGCAGTTCTTTTCCGACCTGCGCTATTTCATGCCGCAGCAGAGCCGGCTCGCGGTGACGGATTTCCTGACCGAGCGGGGCGCGGGCGCTGCGCCGCGGGCGTGGATCCTGCTCGGCCTGGCCGGCACACTGCTGGGCGGCTCGCAGGTGATGTCCGCATTCATGCAGGCCTTTCGCAATCTGTTCAGCGACCCCGCCCCGGCGCAGTACTGGCGCGATCAGCTCCGCGCGCTGCTGTTGCTCCTGGTGACGGGCGGGCCGCTGCTGGCGGCCATCATCCTCACCGTCTTCAGCCGGCAGTTGCGCACGTGGATGATCCTGCACTTCGGCCTGCCGGCGCTGTTCAACGCCGTCTGGGTGGTGGTGTACGTGGGCCTGAGCCTGGTCATCGCGGTGCTCGTCCTTTCGCTGCTGTACCACGTGGGCCGCTGCAACGACTGCACCTGGAACGATATTCTGCCCGGCGCGGTGGTCTCCACGCTGCTGTGGTGGGTGGCCAATTCCGCTCTCGGTGTGTACATGACGCGCGTGCCATACGGCGTGGTGTATGGCGGATTGGCCGCGGCCATCGGCCTGTTGGTGTGGATGAACCTTTGCGCCTTGATTGTGTTGCTGGGCGCGGCGTACAACGCAGAAGCGCTTTCGCGCCGTGTGCGCGGCTCCTAGAGGTGTTGGACTTTACGCCGTTAACCAATTTGCCGCGCCCCACGCGCAAAAAATATTTTTTTTCACAAAGTACTATTTACTTTTTTCGGTTT
Organism: Acidobacteriota bacterium; assembly: GCA_023481105.1. Lineage (GTDB taxonomy): Bacteria > Acidobacteriota > Terriglobia > Acidiferrales > UBA7541 > JACQDE01. Next base: position 21,355 of record JAMCWK010000152.1, read on the forward strand.
TCGTCTAATCGTAGAAAGAGTAACCGAGGTCTGTTCAGTGGGGGCGAAGGGCGACCTGCAAGTCGAATGTTATTCGGGGTTCCGCGCCGAGGAGCGCCCGCTGCGTTTTGTTTTGCGCGGCCGGCCCTACGCGGTGGAACAGGTCGAGGACCGGTGGTATTCTCCGGAAGCCACGTACTTTCGCGTGCGCGCGGACGACGGCAACGATTACGTCCTTCGCCACGATGAACCGCATGATGTCTGGACGCTGGATGCATTTCGCGCCGTACACCGAGGTGCTGCATGAAGACCGATAACCGGCTCTATGACCGCTTGTACCTCACGGAATCGCAGTATGTGAAATGTGAAGGCGTGGGGTTCGCCTTTACAGGCCGCATCACGGTGATTGGCCTGGGCGGGCTCTACATCCTGACCGACAAGTCCTACCCCATGGGAACGGTGCTAGCACTGCGCGTGTCCGTCGGAGCAGAAGTCGTGGAGGCGGACGGCATCGTCCGCGACGTGGAGCCCGACGGCTTTGGCGTGGAGTGGGTCAAGCTGCGCGGCGCCAACGAAGACGCGTTGATGCGCATCATGAACCGCCTGCGCGCCGCCTGAGCGCTGCTACTTTTTTCCGTTGCTGCCGAACGTTTCGACCATCAAATTTTTCAGAACAAACCAGCAGTTGGCCGGCCGCTCCGAAAGCCGCCGCATAAAATAAGGACACCATTCCGTGCCGTAAGGCACGTAAATCCGCAACGGATGTCCTTGTGCGCGGATTTCCTGCTGAAGGTCGCGACGGATCCCAAAGATCATCTGGAATTCGTATTGGTCCTGCTTCACGCTGCGTTCCGCGATGCGCTTGCGCGCGTGGTCCAGCATCGCTAAGTCGTGCGTGGCAATCGCGGTGATGAAGCGCCCATCGAGTAGCTTGTCCAGCAGGCGGCAGTAGTTCGCGTCCACGTCCTGCTTTCTCTGGAAGGCAATACTCTTCGGTTCGCGGTACGCGCCCTTCACGAGGCGGATCTTCGGATGCAGCGGCGCCAGCCGCTCGAGGTCCTTCTCCGTGCGGTACAGATACGCCTGGATCGCCATCGCCGCGTTTTCCCGCCGGCGCCGTACAGCCTCGAAGATGTCCAGGGTCACGTCGGTGTACGGCGAGCCTTCCATGTCCATCTCGATGTCGCGACGCAATTCCGAGGCGGCAGCCAGAATCTCTTCCGTCAGCCTCTGGCACAACTCCCGGCCCCCGGGCTTCACGTCCAGCCCCAGCTGGGTGAGCTTGACGGAAATGTTGCCGTCGATCTTGTTGCGGTCGAGCTCGCGCAGCATCGCGACGTAACCATCTTTCACCCCGGTGGCACCCTCGACGGTGGTGACGTTTTCGCCCAAATGGTTCAGGCTGATGCGGCGGCTTTCGCCGTTCAGCTCCAGGCAGGCGCGAATGGCGTCTTCGAGTTGCTCGCCGGCGATGAAGCGCAGCGCGAATCCATGCTTGATGCCGCGCCGCGCGATCGCATCGGTGACATTCTTCTTTGTGGACAGCCAGAAAATAAAATCGCGGACAATCATGATGACCTCACGGCTCAGACCGAAGCGTAAGAAAGATACTGTAGTCTGCAAGCAGCAGACAGCTCAACGGCGCTGCTCGAGCTTGACCTTGACGACCAATTTTTCTTTCCCGCGCAGCACGGTTACGTTGATTTCTTCTCCGGGCTTGTGCGCGCGCAGGGCGTAGGTGAAGTCGTAGAGGTTCTTGATTTCCTTGCCGGCAAAGTCCACGAGGATGTCGCCGGCTTTCAGTCCGGCCTTTTGCGCGGGGCTACCATCGCGCACGTCCGCGAATTTCACGCCGACCACTTCCTCGCCCATGTCTGGAATGGAGCCGAAATACGCGCCGTAGCCCGCGCCACCGCCGCCGGCGGCGGGCTGCGCTTCCTGCACGCGCACGAACAGCGGCCGGGCATCCTGCGACGAAAGTGTGAGTGCTGCTTGCATGGCCAGATCGCCGACGCGCGCGGCTTCGGCCGGCAGAATCTTGTCCGGCGTGTCCGACGGCTTGTGATAATCGGCGTGCAAACCGGAGAAGAAAAAGAGCACGGGAACGTTTTTCACGTAGAAAGAAATGTGGTCGCTGCTGCCGCCGAATGCGCCCGCCGTCGTGGAAACTTTCAAGCCTGTGCGATTCGATTTCTCGATCATTTCCTTAAATCCGGGCGAACTGCCGATGCCGCCGATCACGAGCTTGCCGTCTTTCGGGCGGCCTACCATGTCCAGATTAATCATGGCCGCGGTTTTTTCCAGCGGCCATTGCGGATTTTTCGTGTAGTAGGCGGAGCCCAGCAGGCCGAGCTCTTCACCGGAGAATGCGAGGAACACGATGCTGCGGCGCAAGTCGCGCTTGCGCTCGCCGAGGGCGCGGGCGAGTTCGAGCAGCACGGAGGTGCCGGAGGCGTTGTCGTCCGCGCCGGCGTGGACTTTGCCGGCTTGCGAAGGCGCCAGCGAATTTTTCTCGCCGAGCCCGAGGTGATCATAGTGCGCGCCGATGACGACCGCTTCCTCGGCGAGTTTGGGGTCGCGCCCGCGCAGCACGCCGACGACATTTTGCGTTTCCGCGGTGATGCGGCGCACGTCCACGCGCAGGTCGAGCGTGGCGTCGGGCACGGCGTAGGATTGCGGCTCGAGCTTGTCGTCAATGTCCTTCTGCAATTGCGTGAGCGACTTGCCGGACGGGGCGAGCCACTTATCCACGACGTCGCGCTTGGCCTGCAACAACAGAATGCCAGCGTTTTCCGGGCCGGTGAGCGAGCCGAACTTCATGAGGAAATCTTCTTCGCCTTGGCCGGGCAGATCGTTGACCAGCACCATGACTTTCGCGCCGTGATTGCGCGCGTTGATGGCCTTGTTGACGATCTGCGAGTACTGCGTGGGAGTTTTTCCCTCGAATTTGCTTTTCTCGTCGTCCTTCTGCGGCTCCTGGCGCAGCACGATGACGGCCTTGCCGTTCACGTCCATGTGCGTGTAGTCGTCGTAGGAATACTCCGGCGCGGTGATGCCGAAGCCGGCAAACGCGAGCGGCACAGCGGCGGCGCCGGAATCGGAGAAGTTGAGCGGCTGCCAATCGGAGGTGACCTTGAATGCAGTCTTGTCGGTACCGCGCATCAGCGTGGCGGAATTCTGCTTGCCAAGCTCCGCGCCGACGGTCACGCGGAATTTCTGGAAAAACGAGCTGCCGACAAGCGGCTCGAGGCCGTCGCGCTTGAATTCCTTGGCGATGTAGTTTGCCGCCTTGTTGAGCTCGGGCGTGCCGGTGCCGCGGCCCTTCATGGCCGGGCTGGCGAGATACTCCACGTGGGCCTTGATTTTTTCCGGTGCGATGGCGGTTTGCTGTTCGGCGGCCCAGAGGCCGGCGGACACTGCGAGTAGGATGAACAGAGTGAATAGGGGATGTTTGCGGTTCAAGGGCAGTCTCCTCGGTGCAACGGGCAGGCGACTTTCATTTATACGGCATCGCTCCGGCGCGGTCAAATGGCGCGTTGGGCTGCGGCACATCGCTGGCGCGGTAAGCGCGGGCGGCGGGAGCGCAACTTTTCCGGTTTTTTGGGGTTAGAATGATTCGAAAGTGGGATTTTCGCGCTCTCGGGAAAAAGAGGAGTATTCAGCCATGGCCAAGCAAAAGGGCTTCCGCGCAAATTTTCCTTGGCGTATGAATGCCGCAGCGATTGGCATGCTCGCTGCGGCGCTCGTGGTGTCGCTGACGTTTGCGGCGCCGTTTCTGGCGGCGGATCAAAAAGCCAAGCCCGCGGAAAAAGGCAAAGTTGTCCCGGCGGAGCACAAACTCTCCAAGGCGTTCAAGGGCAAGCTGCCCATCACCGACCTGAGCGAAGAAGAAGCCACGCTGCACGCGCTCAATCGCCTGGCCTTTGGCCCGCGCCCGGGTGACGTGGAGCGCATCCGCGCCATGGGATTGGAGAAGTGGATTCAACAGCAGCTCAGGCCCGAAACGATTGACGATTCGGCAGTGGCGAAGCGACTGGAGCCGTACACGACGCTGGCGAAGTCCACGTTGCAGCTCATGGAGGATTACCCCAATCCCGCGGAGGAGGCGCGCCGGCTCGGCATGACGCCCGAGGATTACCGCAAGCAGCAGGACGAGCAGCGTCGCATCGAAGTGCAGCGGGCGCTGATGCGGAATCCGGAGCTGGCGGCGGAAATGCGGCGCGCGCGGCAGGGCGGCGCGGACAGCCCGAACGCGCAGGCCCTGCGCATGGAATTGCTAAACGACAAGTCGCCGCGGAAAGTGATTGGCGAGTTGAGCGCCGCGAAACTGACGCGCGCAATTTACAGCGAACGGCAATTGCAGGAAGTGATGGCCGACTTCTGGTTCAACCACTTCAACGTGTTTGCGCAGAAGGGGCCCGTAAATTTCATGCTGCCGGCGTATGAGCGCGACATCATCCGCAAAAATGCGATGGGCAGGTTCGGCGACTTGTTGGGCGCGACGGCGAAAAGCCCGGCCATGCTTTTCTATCTCGACAACTGGCAGAGCGCCGACCCGGTGGCGTTCGCCAAGCTCGAAGGCGAGTTGCTGCGGAGGCGGCAGCAGATGTTTGCGCGCTTCGGCGGAATGGATCCGCGCATGGCGGCGGAGATGCAGCGCCGCGGCCGGCTCGGACAGCGGCCCGGACAGGCCGGAGTTCCGAACGTGCTGCAGCAGCCGCAACAACTCCAACGCCGCGGGCTGAATGAAAATTACGCGCGCGAGTTGATGGAACTGCACACGCTCGGCGTGGACGGAGGCTACACGCAGCAGGACGTCATCGAAGTGGCGCGCGCTTTCACCGGCTGGACGCTGCGCTTGCCGCGGCGCGACCCGGAATTCAATTTTGAAGAACGCATCCATGCCAGCGGGCCGTTCACCGTGCTGGGACACCGCATTGACAGCGGAGGGATGAAGGCGGGCGAGCAGGTTCTGGAAATGCTCGTCGCGCAACCGCAAACCGCAAAATTCATTTCCACCAAGCTGGCGCGGAAGTTCGTCAGCGATACGCCGCCGCGGGCGCTGGTGGAGCGCATGTCGAAAGAATTTCTGGAGACGCACGGCAATATTCCTGCGGTGCTGGAAGCGATGATTTATTCGCCGGAGTTCTGGTCGCGCGAGGTGTACCGCGCGAAAATCAAGAAGCCGTTTGAGCTGGTGGTCAGCGCGGCGCGGGCACTGGGCGCCGACGTCAGCGCGCCCATCGCGTTGGTGCTGTGGACGGGGCGCATCGGCGAGCCGCTCTACCTTTGCCAGCCGCCGACGGGTTATTCCGACAAAGCGGAATCCTGGGTGAACACGGGCGCGCTGCTGAACCGCTTGAATTACGCGATGGAGCTGAGCGCCAACCGCATGCGCGGCGCACGTGTCGAGATTGCGTCGCTGCTCGGGACGGAGAATTCCGACGATGCGCGGAAGGCGCTGGAGCGCTCGATTCAAGTTTTTCTCGCGGGGCAAGTTTCCACGCAAACACGCGCTACGCTGGAAAAGCAGTTGACCGACCCGCAGATTTTGCGAGCGACTCTCGATGATCCGACGAAATCAGTGGATGCGGGAATTATTGCGGGGTTGGTGCTGGGGTCGCCGGAGTTTCAGCGAAGGTAGCGATTTTCCGTAGGCACGCGCGGGCGGGCTAAAGCCCGCCCCTACAGTAGGGCAGTTGGGAGGACGCAATGAACATTACGCGCCGGTATTTTCTGAAGTCGTCGGGCGTGGCCATGGTGGGGCTGAGCGCGATGCCGGCGTTTCTGACGCGCGCGGTGCTGGCTTCGCCGCTCCCTGCCGGTGCAAACCGCAAAATTCTTGTCGTGCTGTTTCAGCGCGGGGCGATGGACGGGTTGAACGCGGTCATCCCGTATGGCGAGCCGAATTACTACAGCCTGCGGCCGAACATCGCGATTCCGCAGCCGCGGAGCGGTAACGCGCAGACCGCGGTGGACCTGGACGCGTTTTTCGGACTGCATCCGAGCCTCGCGCCGCTCGAGCCGCTGTTCAAGCAAAAGCAGTTGGCGATTGTGCACGCCGCCGGCTCGCCGGACACCACGCGCTCGCACTTCGACGCGCAGGACTACATGGAATCGGGCACGCCCGGCCGCAAGAGCACCGAAGACGGCTGGCTGAACCGCGCGCTGCAAATGGAAAAGGTGGAAGCGGCGACGCCGTTTCGCGCGGTGGCCATGGGCACGAATCTTCCGCGCGCGCTGAAGGGCACGGCGCCGGCGGTCGCGCTGCCCGACGTGCGGCAGTTTCAGATGATGGCGGCGTCGCCGGTGGTCGAAGGCGGGTTCGAAGCGGTGTACGCGCAGACCGTGGACCAGGCGCTGCGCGGGACGGGCACAGAGACGTTTGAAGCGATTGACATGCTGCGCAAAGCGAATCCGCAGCGCTATCAGCCGGAAAACGGCGCGCAGTATCCGCAGGGCCGCTTCGGGCAGAGCCTGTTGCAGGTTGCGCAACTCATCAAAGCAAATATCGGACTGGAGGTCGCGTTTCTAGACAGCGGCGGATGGGATCACCACGTCAATGAAGGCGGCGTGCAAGGGCAGCTTGCGAATTTGCTGCGTGATTTAGGGCAGGGGCTCGCTGCATTCCATCGCGACCTCGGAGACCGCATGGCGGATATCGTGCTCGTCACCATGTCGGAATTCGGGCGCACCGCCGCGGAAAACGGCAACCGCGGCACCGATCACGGTCACGCGAATTGCATGTTTTTGCTCGGCGGAGATTTGAACGGCGGCAAAGTACACGGCAAGTGGCCGGGGCTCAGCCGAGAGCGGTTGTACGAGGGCCGCGACCTTGCGCTGACCACGGATTTTCGAACCGTGCTGAGCGAATTGCTGGCGCGACACATGGGCAGCGCAGCACTTTCCACGGTGTTTCCGGGATTTGCGGTGAGCCAGAAGGAATTCCTGGGCGTATTGAAAGCGTAGATGCCGCCCTGACCCTTCGACAAGCTCAGGGCAAGAGGGCGGCCCTACAAAACCCGTCTTCGCAACATCAGAGCGGCCGTGATTGGGCCGCTCAGCAGGAAAACGGGACCCCAGAGCAAGCCCACGGGGTCGCTGTTAATCAAGAGCCAAGCAAATAATAGTGAAGGTACGAGCACGACGGCGGCGACGCCTGCATTGCCGCCGGGAATGCGAAAGCCGCGCGGCAAGTTGGGATGCGTGCGGCGCAAGCGCCACACGGAAAGCAATGTGAGCACAGACGTCGCCACGCGCAGCCACATGTAAACGGCGATCAGTTTGGGCACGCTGAAAACGGCCAGCGCGGAGCAGATGAGTGAAGTCAGGACAATGGCTTGCACCGGCGTGCGATAATTTTCGTTCAGCTTCGTGAACGACGAGTGGAAGTAGCCGTCTTCGGCCATGGTGAAGGGCAGGCGCGTGGAGCTGAGCAGCGTGCTTTGCAGGCCGAGCAGGACGGAAATCATCGCGGCGCCGAACATGCCCCAGGCCAGCGGCTCTCCGCCGACGCCGCGGGCGGCGGTGACGAGATAGCCCGTGGTCCACTGCTGCCAGTCGGCGCCCGCGGCGATGCCTGCGGCAATGGGCAGAAAAAATGTGACCATGGCGAGCGGCACCATGATGGCCAGTCCGCGCGGAAAATTTTTTTCAGGCTTTTCTACTTCTTCAATGTTCGTGGAAAGCTGCTCGTAGCCGGAATAGAGCCACAGAGCCAGCGCGAGGCCAACGCCGTACACTTCGCGCCACGGTTTTGCTGGCGGCACGAGAGGCACAAACGGATTCACCTGCGATTTCGCAAAGGCCATGGCGGTGAAAATCGCGACGGGCACGAGCACGGTCAGGAGCATGACCACGGATGATTCGCCGACGACGTCAATGCCGCGGATGTTGACCCACGCGACAAGCAGAAGAAAAAACAGTGCGGCCAGCCAATGGCGCACGCCGCCGTTGAGGGAAGGGAAGAGTTGCGCGGTGTAGTCCGCGAGCACCACGGCGTAGGCGCCGTTCATCAGAAACGTGCCGGTCCAATTCCACCAGCCGCACTGGAAGCCCCAAAAATCGCCGAAGGCCGCGCGCGTCCAGCGGTAGAAGCCGCCTTGCACGGGCATGGCGGTGGCCATTTCCGCGGTGGCCAGCGATACCGGAAAGCTGAAGAGCCACGGCACGACCAGCAGAAAAAGCAGGGACATCCCCGGGCCGGAAGTGGAAATCATTTCCTCGAAGCCGAAAGGCCCGGCGGCACAGTAGGCGTAGAGCACGGCGACAAATCCGCCGAGCTTCAGTTTTTTGAAGCGGGAGGTTTCGCGGGCAAGGGGAAGTGCGTTCGGAAGCGGGGCGCTGCCTGTGGTCATTGCACAGTGACCAGCAATCGTTGATCAGTGCTCAGTTTCTTCGATGCAGCACCGAAATGCGGGAATCAGTCGTACGCGATGCCTCACGGACCACGAAGCTGCGTCAATCCTCTCGCACTCGCGCTTAGGCTTTCTCGGAGCTCTGGATGCGCATGCCGTAGAATGAGCGGTACACGAAGAAAAACGACACGACGAAAAATGCGCCGGCGAGCCAGTGCGTCAACTCGACACCCTGCTGTTGCGCGAGGCTAACGGCCAGCTCCACAGCCAGCAAGCCAAACAGAGTCGTAAACTTGATTACCGGGTTCAGAGCCACCGACGAAGTATCTTTAAAGGGATCGCCGACCGTGTCGCAAATCACCGTAGCGGCGTGCAGGTCGGTGCCTTTCTGTTTTAGTTCCACCTCGACGATTTTCTTGGCGTTGTCCCACGCCGCGCCAGCGTTGGCCATGAAAATTGCCTGGTAGAGGCCGAACACGGCGATGGAAATCAGGTAGCCGATGAAAAAGAAGGGTTCGACGAACGCAAAGGAGAGCGTGGCAAAAAACACGGCAATGAAAATGTTCAGCATGCCCTTCTGCGCATACTGCGTGCAGATTTCCACGACCTTCTTGCTGTCGTGCACGGAAGCCTTTTCCGTGCTTTCCAGTTTGATGTTGGCTTTAATGAATTCCACGGCGCGGTGGGCACCAGTGGTCACGGCCTGCGTGGACGCGCCGGTAAACCAATAAATCATTGCGCCGCCGGTGATGAAGCCGAGCATGAAAGGAGCATGCAGAATCGAGAGCTTGGCCACATTTTCTGTGAGCCCGCTGGTCAGCGCCATGATGATGGAAAAAATCATAGTCGTGGCGCCCACCACGGCGGTGCCGATGAGCACCGGTTTGGCGGTGGCCTTGAAGGTGTTGCCCGCGCCGTCGTTGGCTTCCAACAGATGCTTGGCGCGGTCAAAGTTCACGTCCACGCCGAAGTCTTTCTTGATTTCCTGTTTGACGTTGGGAATTTGCTCGATAAGCGAAAGCTCGTAAACAGACTGTGCGTTGTCGGTGACCGGGCCGTAGGAATCTACGGCGATCGTGACCGGGCCCATTCCCAAGAAGCCAAAGGCAACAAGGCCGAAAGCGAAAACCGCAGGGGCCAGCATCAGAGGCTGGTCCGTGCCCGGAAGCATCGCGCCCAAGCCGAGCGTGCTCACCACGAAAGCAATGGCCATCAGGCCCATCATGGCCAGGCCCAAATAGTACGCTGAGAAATTGCCGGCCACGAAACCGGAAAGTATGCCGAGGGACGCACCGCCTTCTTGTGCGGAAGTGACGACTTCTTTCACGTGGCGCGACTCGACCGAGGTGAACACCTTCACGAGCTCGGGAATGACGGCGCCGGCCAGCGTGCCGCAGGAGATGATGGTCGCCAGCTTCCACCACAGCGTGGGATCACCGCCAAGATCTGGAATGATGAAGGCAGAAATGACGTAGGTGAGGGCAATTGAAACGGCGGACGTAATCCAAACCAGCGAGGTCAGCGGCGCTTCGAAATTCATGTTGTCGGCGTTGCCATATTTGGCCTTGGCGATCATCCCATTGATGAAGTAAGCCGCGGCGCTGGCCACCAGCATGGCGATGCGCATCACGAAAATCCATACGAGCAATTGGACCTGCACGGTCGGGCTCTTGACTGCCAGCAAAATAAAAGTGATCAACGCCACACCGGTGACGCCGTAGGTCTCAAAGCCGTCGGCGCTGGGGCCCACGGAATCGCCGGCGTTGTCGCCGGTGCAATCGGCGATGACGCCTGGGTTGCGCGCGTCGTCTTCTTTAATCTTGAAGACGATTTTCATCAGGTCGGAGCCGATGTCGGCGATCTTGGTGAAGATGCCGCCGGCGATGCGCAGCGCGGCCGCGCCGAGCGACTCACCGATGGCGAATCCGATAAAACATGCCCCGGCATAGTCGCCGGGAATGTAGAGCAAAATGACCAGCATCATCAGCAGCTCGACGCTGATGAGCATCATGCCGATGCTCATGCCGGCTTCCAGCGGGATGTGATGGATGGGATAGGGCTTGCCGCGCAGCCCGGCAAAGGCCGTGCGCGAATTCGCGAAGGTATTCACGCGGATGCCGAACCAGGCCACGCCGTAGCTGCCGCCGATGCCCACCAGGCTGAAGAGCAGAATGATGCCCACGCGGAACGCTTCAAACTTCAGCAGCACGCCGAAATAGAGAATGATGATGATGGCGATGAAAACTTCGAGGAGCAGGAGAAATTTTCCCTGGGTGATCAGATACGTCTTGCAGGTCTCGTAGATGAGCTCGGAAATTTCGCGCATGGCGCGGTGGACGGGGAGGTTTTTCAGCCGCGTGTAGATGACCATGCCGAAGGCGAGGCCGAAGACGCAAAACAGCAGGCCAAAGGTCAACAGGCGGTGGCCGTCCACGCCCATAAATTGCACTTGCGAAAGGTCGGGAAGCTTCAGGCTGGCTTCGCCGCCGTGGCCCTCCGGCCCCGCCAGCGCAGGCGTTGCGCAAAGCAGCAGCAGAATGGCCGCCGCGCATACTTTGAGGCATCGTAGTCCGAGCACCCGAAAATTAGCCACTGACATCAGTCCTCCGATGGAATGAATCCGACTGGCACCCAAAAGTGGGGCAAGCAACCGACGCAAAGACCGCTCATTGTAGGGGGGATTGCGCAAATCCGTCAAGGACGCCACGGCAACTCTGCTACAATGCTCGTTTTTGAAATGAGGCCGGCGTCCGCACCATGAACCTCGACAAGTTTCCTGCCTGGCTGAAGCACCTCGTGCTGATTCTCCAGTCTCTGGGCGGGACGGGCCTGTTTCTTGTCGCGTTTTTGGATGCGTCCATCCTTTCGCTGCCGGTGATCAACGATTTTCTGCTGATCAGCTTTTCGGTTCGCACGCCCGCGCGGATGCCCTACTACGTGCTGATGGCCACGCTGGGCTCGCTGGCCGGAAGTTTCCTGCTTTACTTCTTGGCGAGGAAGGGCGGGGAAGTGATGTTCCGCAAGGCAGCCGGGCCGCGCGCCGAGCGCATAAGAAGCTGGGTGAATCGCAACGATTTTCTGAGCATCGCCGTGCCGTCCATTCTTCCGCCGCCGATGCCGTTCAAGGCGTTTGTGATTGCCGCCGGCGTGTTTCAGATGAAGCGGAGCACGTTTGTGCTGGCGCTGGTGCTGGGCCGGGGATTTCGGTACATCGCGGAAGGAATTCTGGCAGTGCGCTACGGGGATCAGACCTTCGAATGGCTGAAGCACCACCCGGTGGAATTCACATTGCTCTTGCTAGGGCTGGTGGCGGCGAGCTGGATGGTGACGCGCTATGCGCTTCGGAATACTCCCGCCGCCTGAAGAGTTTATCGCGCAGCCAGTTTCTTTTGCTCCGCAGAACTGATGAATTCCTTCTGCACGCGCATTTCCTCGTCCATTTCGACAACAGCCATGAAGCCGGCCCAGCGCGAGGTGTCGCTGGAAAATCGAAGATCCCGCAGCTCGACGCGATATCCATCGCGCATGCGCACCACGTGCGCGATGGGAAACTTGGCAAAGGAGATGAACTGGGCAAAGGTGCGCGTTTGGCGCGCCGCCTCCAGCATGGGCGACGGGTCGGGCTTGTAGTTGGTCACGCCGCGTTCCGGGTCAAAGAAGCTGCCGGGGCCCAGGCGGACCTCCACCTCTTCAATGGTGTTCTCTGTTTCGACGATGCCGCGCCATGCCAGCGGCGAGACGTAGGATGGAAACGCTCCCACGGCCACGGGCACTTCGCCATGGTAAAGGCGCGCGGAAAGCACCTGCACCGCGCGCTCATGCAGCACAAATTTTCCGGTGGCGTAGGCGGCCAGTAGCGCCAGCGCAACAATCGCTCCGCGTTGCGGGCCGCGGCGCTCGGGACGCGCGCCGATTTCTTCGCTGACCATGCGGAAGAGGCCGGGCATCAACAGGCCAAGCAGCAGCGCGGAGAGCGCCCAGATGTCCACCGTATCAATGATGTTCCACGCCACCCAGGTGTCACTGAAAGGCCAGAAAAGGCGCAGGCCGTAGCGATTCGGCAGGTCCAGCAGCAAATGACTGCATGCGCCGATGCCGCATACCAGCAAGGCGCGCCAAAATCGCAAGGGCGCAGTGGGATGCTTGCGCCCGAACCACCAGAAAACGGCTGCCACCAGCACGGCCAGCGCCATGGCGCCGGCGAGAGAGTGTGTAATCGCGCGACGATAATGGAACATCGCCGACGGGCTGATGAAATAGGTGATCCAGTCTACGTCGGGCGCGTAGCCTGCCACGAGGAGCATGGGCGTGGCCATGCGCGTGAATTTGTTGAGTCCCGCGCGCCCCAGCGCAATGGATGTCAGCCCGTGCGTTACCGGTTCCACGGTTTCCCCTTAGATTTCTGAACTGCGTAGGCCATTAACTTTCACCCGGCAAGACCAGCGTCAGCGCATCCGGCACAATCTTGAATTCCACGGGTAACCGCCCAATGGGCTCGCCATCCACTTGTGCCCAGACTTCCTCGCGGCCGACAGGCTCGCAGCGCACTGCCGTAGATTTCCAGAAAAAATCGTCAGCTATTGTACGGTGGCGACCGAGCAAAAGTTTGGACATATCCGTAACGTAACGCCAGCGCTTCTGGGTAGTCGCCACAAACACTTCGAAGCAATCTTCGAACAAGCTGGCTTCGGTGGTAATCATCACCGGCCCGCCGTAGTGCTTGGTGCGCCCCACGACCACCAGCGAAGCTGCGTGCTCCGCTTCGGCGGTGCACACGCGAAACAAAGGGAAAGGATACTGTACCAACTGCCGGAAACCCTCCAGCCAGTAGGCCAAAATGCCCAGGCGGCGCTTGGTTTCCGGATCCACGGCATTCACCAGTTTGCCGTCGGGCCCCGCGCCTGCCACGCAGATAAAATAGCGCTGGCCGCCGGAAATTTCCGGCGAGAGCGCCAGGCCGAGCGCAATCCGCCGCAGGGTGCCGCGCACCAACCGCTCGGCGGCGCGAGGGATGTCCCAGGGCAGCGAAAGTTCCTTCACCAGCACGTTGGCGGTTCCTCCGGGCAGCACTGCCATGGGAACCTGACTGCCCGCCAGGCCGTTCACAATTTCATTGATGGTGCCGTCGCCACCGCAGGCGATGAGCATTTGGCGGCCATCGGCAACGGCGCTGCGCGCTTGCTCCACCGCCGAACCCGGGCCGGTGGTGGCTTCCAGCTCGGTCAGAATTCCGGCCTGCTTCAGGATGCTCTGCGCGCGCTCCAATTGCGTGCGTCGCCGGTGGCGCCCACGCCCCGCCGTTGGGTTGTAGATGATGACCGCATCGCGAATGCCCGTCAGCATTGAGTCGTAGGGGCGCTCCCGCGCGCCCGCCCTTGCCGTGGCGTCCAAAGCAAATTGCGCGCCATGTATAATACACGCGTTGTTGAAATGCCACTGATTGACAGCGGGCGGTCTGAAGACGCGCCCCTACAAAGGCTTTGCATGTCATCTGCCAAATCGGCGGCCAAAGAAATCGCCAAACTGCGCCAGGAAATCCGCAAGCACGAGCACCTCTACTACGTGCTGGACGAGCCGGAGATTTCTGACGCGAAATTCGACAAGCTGATGAACCAGCTCAAGGCGCTGGAGGCGGAGCACCCTGGGCTGGTCACACCGGATTCGCCGACGCAGCGCGTGGGCGGCGTGCCGCGCGAAGGCTTTCTCACGGTGCGGCATTCGCGCGCCATGCTCAGCCTGGACAATGCGTATTCTTTCGACGAGCTGCGCGACTTCGACCGGCGCGTGCGCGAGGGCATCGGGCGCGAGCGAGTGGACTACGTCTGCGAGCACAAATTCGACGGGCTGAGCATTTCGCTGCAATACGAAGACGGCGTGCTGGCCCGCGGCGTCACGCGGGGCGACGGCACGACGGGCGAGGACGTGACGCTCAACGTGAAGACGATTCGCTCGATCCCGCTGAGCGTGGACAGCGGCACGCTAAAGAAGCTCAAGCTCCCGCGCGAATTCGAGGTGCGCGGCGAAATTATCATGACGCGCAAAGCGTTCGAACATGCCAACCGCCAGCGGGAGGAAAAGGGAGAAAGACTTTTTGCCAATCCGCGAAATGCCGCGGCCGGCGGCGTGCGGGTGCTCGACCCGGCCAAGACCGCTTTGCTGCGCCTGAATTTTTTCGCTTACTCGCTGCTGGTGGACGGCCGCCCTGCGCTCAAGCGCCACGCGGACTCGCTCGCCGCTCTGAAGCAAATGCAATTTCGCGTCTGCGCGGATTTTGCCGCGTGCCGCTCGATAGACGACGTGGAAAAGTACTGCGAGCGCTGGGAAGAGAAGCGCGAAAAACTGCCGTACGAAATTGACGGCATCGTGGTGAAAGTGGACGAGACCGCGGTGCAGGCCGAGCTCGGGCACACGTCGAAAGCGCCGCGCTGGGCCATTGCCTACAAATATCCGGCGCGGCAGGAAACCACGGTGGTCAACGACATCATCGTGCAGGTGGGACGCACCGGCGCGCTGACGCCGGTGGCGCTGCTCGAGCCGGTGCAAGTGGGCGGCGTCACCGTAAGCCGCTCCACGCTGCACAACATGGACGAGGTCGAGAGGCTGGGAGTGCAGATCGGCGACACCGTGCTCATCGAGCGCGCTGGCGAAGTGATTCCGCATGTGGTCAAGGTAGTGAAGGAGGGGAAAGAGCGGAAGAAATTCCGCGTGCCGGAAAAATGTCCGGAATGCGGCAGCCGCATTCACAAAGATGAAGAAGAGGTTGCGTATCGCTGCGTTAATGCGGCGTGCTCCGCCAAGCGGAAGGAGTCGCTGCTGCATTTTGCCGGGCGCCACGCCATGAACATTGACGGCTTGGGCGAAAAAATAGTGGACCAGCTTGTGGACAGCGGCATGGTGAAAGACGTCGCCGACTTGTACCACCTGAAACTGGAGCCGCTGGCTGAACTGGAGCGCATGGCGGAAAAGTCGGCGCAAAATTTACTGGACGAAATTGAGGCCAGCAAGAAGCTGAGTCTTTCGCGGCTGATTTATGCGCTGGGAATTCGTTTTGTCGGCGAACGCACGGGGCAACTGCTTGCCGAGCATTTTGGCTCGCTCGATGCGCTGAAGGACGCGAGCGAAGAACAGCTCATCGAAGTTCCGGAAGTCGGGCCGAAGGTCGCCGCCAGCATCGCAGAGTTCTTTTCGGAGTCCGCCAACAAAAAACTGGTGAAGCGGCTGGTGGAAGCCGGACTTAACGTGAAAGAAGAACGGAAAGCGCCCAAGAGCACGCGACTGGCGGGGAAAACGTTCGTGTTCACCGGCGAGCTCAGCGAGTATTCGCGCGAGCAAGCAGGGGAACTCGTCACCAGTCACGGCGGCAAAGTGACGTCGTCGGTGAGCAAAAAAACAGACTACGTCGTGGTAGGCACCGAGCCGGGCTCGAAATACGACAAGGCTAAGTCGCTTGGCGTGGCCATCCTCGACGAAGCGGCCTTTGAGAAACTCTTAGGCAAATAGCAGCGGGCGAATCCCCTCCGCCCCGCTGTTCCGTTTCATCCACCCCTGATGATCACGTCGGGGTCGAGATCGGCATAGCCGTCCACGTGGACCATATATTTGTAGATCAAGTGGTCGTTGGCCGGGACACGAGGAGGATCGCTTTTCGGGTTGCCCTTCCCGTACTTGTTTTTGGGGAATGGATCGGCGCCGATATAGAACTCTACGCTCCACTCTTTGGTTGCATCACCCGACCATTTCCACTCCACTCTTTCCGTCGTCGTAATGCAAACGCGGTCGTAATCCACTTTGAGGTTCTTTGTCGTGCCCACCGGACTGATGGTCACCGTGGCCACCCCGTTGACCACCGGCGCCGCCTTGCTGCACCACCCCGGCGCTTTCGCCGGAGCACTCTGAGCAGGCACGGACTGTTTAGCCTTGCTCCACGAATCCGTGCTCATGGCCAGGGATACGGCGATCATCAGGATGAGTACGCTTCCTGCGAGGTGAAGCGTTTTAGGGATTTGGAGAAACTTGGGGCTGGGACGAGGCATGTCAGTTCTCCTTTCGAAATTCAAATTCCCGGAGGAGGCGAACCTGGGTGAGAAAGCGACGCAAGGTTAGCAAAACGACCCAGGTAAGCAAAGCGCTATTTTTTCTGGGGCTTGAATAGGCTCTGATATTCAGCGGTCTGGCGCACGCTGTCGAAGGCAGGACTGTCGTGGACTGTGGGAGCGGACGTGCCGGCGGCGACAGCGCGTTTCAGCCACTCCAGCGTTTTTTCCTTGTCGCCGAACTGCGCTTGCACCAGAGCTGCCTTGAACTGCACGTCCGCGTCCTTGGGCGCTTGCGCCAGCGCGCGCTGCAAATAATCCAGCGCCGCTTTTCGATCACCCAGCATGGCGTGGAAGTAAGCCAGATTGGCCAGCACGTATTCATCGCGCGGGTTTACCTTCAGTTTTTCGCCGGCCAGCGCGACGGCTTTCTGGTACGCCGCCGCGGATTCGCCGCGCTTTCCTTCCGTCCAGTATTTCGCGTCGCCTAGATTCCCCCAGACGACATATTCGCTGGCGCCAATGCCTAGAGCCAAACTGCGCTCATAGGTGGCCGCGGCCTCGGCGAACTTCCGCTGGTTAAAATAGGCGGTGGCCAGGTTGGAATACGCCTCATAGGTGGGCCGCAAGGCGATCGACTGTTCAAAGCTCTTAATCCCTTCGTTGTACTTTCCCTGCACCACGTAAATTGCGCCCAGGTTGGAATGCGCCTGGAAACTGTCCGGCGTGAGTCGGGTAACCTGCTCGAACATCTTGGTGGCTTCGTCGAGCCGGCCCTTGCGCCAGTAGAAAATCGCCAGCCAAGTGTAGCCCGCGTGATAATGCGGGCGCACGCTGATTGCTTTCTGGAAAGTTTGCTCTGCCTCCACCGGCTTGCCCAGTTTTTCGTACGCTTTGGCCAGCCCACGGTAGGCGTCGTCGCTCAATGGATCGCCATCCAAAGCTTTCTGGAATTCCGTGGCGGCTTTCGCGTAATTCCCAGTGCCGTTGTAGATGGTTCCCAAGCAAGAATGCGCCTGCGGCAGCGCGGCGTTGAGCGCGGCGGCGCGCTCGCAGGCTTTGCGTGACGCGTCCACCCAGCGCAAATCATTGCGGTAGTAGTATTTCCACCAGTAGGCGTCGCCGAGTCCTGCGTACGCCAGCGCATAGTTGGGGTCCATCTTCAGGGATTGCTCGAAGACGCGGATGGCGCTATCCAAATTTTCCGGCTTGTCGTAGTTCTCCAGGTAACCACGACCTTGCAGATAGAAATCGTAGGCGCTGGCCACGGTAGTGCCGCGCGCGGCCAGAAACTCGCGCTCCTTTGGCTCCACCTTTAGCTCCAACATCTGCAACACGCCGTCCACCACGTGGTCTTCCACGGCGAAGGGATCGGCCATGGCTACTGTGAAGCTGCCGCCATCCAACACGCGCCGGTTGCGCGCGTCCACCAGGGAATAGCTGACGCGCACTTTGTCGCCGAACTGGTGCAGGCTGCCTTCCAGCACGAGGTTGACGCCCAGTTCGGAGCGCGCCTTTTCCGCATCCGTGATGACCTTGTCGCGGATGCTGCTGGTGGAAACAACCTGCAACGATTGGGACTTTGAAAAGCGCCCGAGCGCTGCCGTCAGCGTGGAATTCAGTCCGAGGGCGAACGCACGGGTTTGCGCGTCTCCCCCAACGACATCGAGCGGCAAAATGGCCACGTATTTTTCGCGAGGCATCGCCAAAACGCCGGCGCGCTCTGCCAGCCATCGCCGCGCCGGCGGCAGCGACGCTAGCAGCCCTCCCAATACCAGCAAAGCGACAGCTCCCACGGTCCAGGACAACCACCGCCGAGGCGCGGGCACAACCGGTGGCAACGGCACGGTGGCAATGGGCTGCCCGGTCTCGAGGGCGCGCAAATCGGCCAACAAATCATTCGCGGATGCGTAGCGCGCCGCCGGATTTTTTTGCAGCATGCGCTCGACGATGTGACTGAGCCCATCGGGCACCTCCCGGCCGACTTCTCGGAGCGGAGGAGGGTTTTCGTGCAAGATGCGGTTGGTCGTCGCCGCCAGATTGCCGCCGCGGAATGGATGGCGCCCGCTGAGCGCTTCGTAGAACACCACACCCAGGGAAAATAGATCCGAGCGTGTGTCGATGGCGCGGTCCAGCATGACTTCCGGCGCCATGTACAGGAACGTGCCGCCCACGCTCAGGCGCGTTTTGTCGATGGAGTCGCCGGATGTGATTTCGCTGGCATCCGGCAAGCGTTTGGCTACGCCGAAATCGAGAACTTTGACGTCGCCATTGGCGGTGAGCAATATATTTTCCGGCTTGATGTCGCTGTGAACGATGCGCTTTTCGTGCGCCGCGGCCAGCGCGTCGCCGCACTGCCGTGCGATGCGCAGGAATTCCACTACGCTCATCGGCTGGCCCATGCGCTGGCGTAGTGTTTGCCCTTCGACGTACTCCATCACCAGAAACGTGCCGCGCGGGTCCTCCAGCACGTCGAAGATGCCGGCAATTTTTGCGTGGACTAAGCTGGAAGCGCGCTCCGCCTCTTTGAAAAAGCGATCACGGTAGTAGGCGTCGGCTTGCAGCGCAGGCGCAATGCGCTTCAACGCTACGGTGCGTTTCAGAAGGGGATCTTCCGCGCGATACACTTCGCCCATCGCGCCAGCGCCCAACCGCGCACGAATCACAAAGCGTCCGACAGTCATTCCCGTCAGGTCTTCGGGGGCTTGCGCAGGCTTGGCAGCGCTGGCGGAAGGATCGCCCATGTGCTTGACAGGCTGCCTGCACGCTGTGCTGCCCGGTTCTCAAGGCACAGAGATAGCAAGGACCGGACAGGCCGCCTGTGCTCCTTTGCGGCCTATCATAATACTTTCGGCCCTAAGGAGGGAGAATTTGCAAGCCAGGGGCAAACGGCACCCGTTACCAGCCGATTTTTCTGCCCTTGTTCTGCTCATCCAGCCACTGCTTCAGCGGCGCGAAGTAGTCGAGCATGGCGCGCGCATCGATCTGCTTTTCGCCGGTCATGGCTTCGAGCGCCTCCGGCCACGGCCGGCTCAAGCCCATTTCGAGCATCTTATTCAGCTTTGCCCCGGCGGCTTTGTTGTTGTACACCGTGCAGCGGTGCAGCGGCCCGGTGAAACCGGCCTCGCGGCACATCGCGCGGTACATTTGGAACTGCAAAATGTGCGCGAGGAAGTAGCGTGTGTAAGGCACGTTGGCCGCCACGTGATATTTTGCGCCCGGATCGAAGTCGGCTTCGCTGCGCGCCACCGGCGGGGCCACGCCCTGATATTTCTCGCGCAATTCCCACCACGATTTGTTGTAGTCCGCGGGCTTCACTTCGCCGGAAAACACTTTCCAGCGCCACTGGTCCACCAGCAGACCGAACGGAAGGAAAGCAACTTTGTCGAGCGCGATTTTCATCAGGTAGCCCAGATCCCCCTCGGCGCCTGGAACGTTTTCGATCAGTCCAATTTGTTTCAAGTACTCCGGCGTGATGGAAAGCGCTATGGCATCGCCGACCGCTTCATGGAAGCCGTCGTTGGCGCTGTCCTGAAAAAGCACGGGCTGCTTGTTGTACGCGCGCTGGTAGAAGTTGTGTCCCAATTCGTGATGAATGGTGTTGAAATCCTCTTCGGTAATCTCGATGCACATCTTCAGACGCAGGTCCTCTTGGAAGTCGATGCTCCAGGCACTGGCGTGGCAGACGACGTCGCGGTCACGGGGCTTGGTGAAGAGCGAGCGCTCCCAAAAAGTCTGCGGCAGCGGCGCGAAGCCCAGCGAAGTGAAAAAGCGTTCGCCGATGCGCACCATTTCTTTTTCGTCCGTCTTGCGCGCCTTCAAGATTTCCGTGAGGTCAAACGTCTTTTCGCGCTCCGGCGGCGCCGCCAGCGGATAGATGTTGCCCCACTGCTGCGCCCACATGTTGCCGAGCAGGTGCGCCGGAATGGGCCCGCTTTCCGGCACCGCTTCCGCGCCGTATTTCTCGCGCAGCCTGGCGCGGACGTGCGCATGCAGCGCGTCGTAGAGCGGCTTCACTTGCAGCCACAGCCGGTCCACCTCCTTGGCGAAGGCGTCCGGAGGCATGTCGTACTTCGCGCGCCACATCGCACCGGAGTCCGCGAAGCCCAGTTCGCGCGCGCCTTTGTTGGCCAGCTCGACGAAACGCGTATAGCGCTGGCGCATCGGCGGCGCAATCGCGTGCCAGCCGCGCCATGCGTCGAGCAACTGTTTGGGGTCGCGGCTCTCGGCCAGGATGCGACTCAGCGCGCCGAGGTCCAGGCACTTGCTCTGGTTGCCATCAGGACAATACTTTCCTTTTCCGTAGTCGCCCTGCATCGAGACCACCAGGTTCGCCAGCTCGGAGCGCTCCGCGTCGTTTTTCGGAGCGGGCAGCGTGAGCGAGAGCTTCAACAGCAGCAGCTTGCGCGCGACGTCTGCGGGAAGCTTCAGCCCGTCAAAGCGCGTGGCTTGCGTGGCGAATTCCGTCGTTGCCGCGATCAAGTCCTTGTTGGCGTCCGCGGAAAGCGCGGCAGTATCGTCGGTGATGAAATTCTGCGACACCCAATCCGCCTGCGCGTACTTAATGGAAAGCTCCTTCAAGCGATTCTCGGCTTTTTCGATAAATGCGCGCGCTTCCGCGGCGGTTGGCGGCGACTTGGCTGGTGCTGCCTTTTCCTGGCTTGATGCTGCGCCAGCGAACGCAAGCGTGGCAATGAGAAGAAACGACAGGCCAATGAATGCGATGGAATCAAGTTTTTTTGAGGTGGGCGGAATCATGACGAGCAAAACCTCCAGCTGCCATCGTAGAGAGCGCGAGCGGCCCTGTCAACGCACTGCTTTTCTCCTGCACCTCCTTTACTTGCTGAACATCCTCTGCCCCTCGGAAATGAGAAAGCCGCGTATAATAGAGACTGGCGGGCAGGTCAGACGATCGCTGGCGTGGCGTTGGCTTCGGCCGGGGTCATGCTGGAGGAAAGTCCGGACTCCGCAGGGAAACGCGCCTGGTAACGCCAGGGGGCTTGTAGCACAGGCTAATAGCCTGTGCCACGAGCTACGGATAGTGCCACAGAAAATAAACCGCCGGTGCGTTCCGCCTCTGTGACAGGCCCGAGGAAAACCTCGGGCACGTCCAACAAGGGCAGGCAAACTGGTAAGGGTGAAATGGTGGGGTAAGAGCCCACCGCTCCGCTGGCAACAGCGGAGGCACGGCAAACCCCGCGTGGAGCAAGGCCAAATAGGAGGGGAGGGCTGTCCCGGCCCGATGTGGCGCAAGCCATAGCCCGCACCGAGCAATCCCCTAACGGGGATAAATCGGCGCGGACATCAACCCTCGGGTAGGCCGCTTGAGTCCGGTTGCGAAACCGGACCCAGAGGAATGATCGTCCCACGGCGTAGGCCGAATTTTGGACACGCCGCGACAGAATCCGGCTTATCGGCTTGCCCGCCAATTCTTTTGTGAATTTGATTTCTGCAAAACCCTCTAAAACATTCCTTCATCCGCTGACGGACCATAAATGGCGGGAACAGGCACGTCATTCAGGCGCAGGTACACCCCGAGCTGCGCGCGATGGTGAATGCCGTGATTCATGACGAAGCTGCGCAACACGGCGATCTTCGGCACGGTCATCAGGGTTTGGCCGTTGCGCAAGAGCGACCACAGTGTCATCAGGTGCGCGTCGCTCGCGCCGGCAATGGCCGCGCGCGCGGCGGCAGTGTTTTTGTCGAACATCGCCAGCAATTCCTGGCGCGACTTGACCGCCTGCATCGGACGAGTGGGCACGCCTCCCGGCGCAAGGTCCAGCGAATCCTGGTTAATCGCTAGAACGATCCAACTCGGCAAATTGGCGATGTGCGTGGCCAGCCCGCCCATAGCCCAGGACTTTTCGTGCGGCTTCCAGCCGAACTTGTCCTCCGGCACACGCTCCAATGTCTTCCTTGTGTTCTTCATTTCCTGGTCGAATTCCGGAAGCAGAGCTTCGCTCATTCCCAGGGGGACCTCCAATGAAAAGTGATCGCCCTATTCAACACGATTAGGAGGCGAGCTGCAAGGAGGGCAGGGGCCGCGGCTGGCCCCGCACCTTGACGGCGAAACCAAATCGTTGTATACCTACCGGTAAGTAAATTCGCGCGGTGGCCGACACCGCGCAGGGAGACAACGCGGTGCCTCGGCCCGGTC
>JAMCWK010000048.1 GCA_023481105.1 Acidobacteriota bacterium
CGACGAGCATCGTCTTCACGGGGAAACTGTGGGGCGAAGCAGAGGCGCTGGCGGTGGCGCAGGCGTATCAGGGAGCGACGGATTTCAATAAGAAGAGGCCGGTGGTGCCGAAGACACTTCCTGCTGAAGAAAAGAAATAAAGAAATAGGGGCGGGCAAACAATTTATGATTGAGCGATTTATGATTGAGTGATTGGGGACCCGCAAGGTTTAGTTTGGCTCTCCCTCAATCAGCAATCGCAAATCACACAATCTAAGAGGCAAAGCGGCGTCAAGCCGCCGCACTCCAAAGGGGGATTCATGCGGCAGTTGCGATTCATGGCTCCAGTGGCACTGATGGCGTTGTGCGTGATGACGGTGGCGTCGAATGAGGCGCCGCTGCAAGGATTTTCGGCGGAAGGGTCGCGGGTGGAGCGAGAGTGGGAAACAAAATTCCGCGCGATTCCATCGGCGGCGAACATGCGCGAATACATGCAGCGGCTCTCCGCGCGGCCGCACCACATCGGCTCGCCCTACGGCAAGGACAACGCCGAATGGATGCTGGCGAAATTCAAAGAGTGGGGACTGGACGCGAAGATTGAAGTGTTCACTGTGCTGTTTCCGACGCCGAAAGAGCGCGTGGTCGAGCTGGTCGAGCCGACGAAGTTCGTGGCGAAATTGCAGGAACCCGCGGTGAGCGCGGACCCCACGTCGAATCAGCAGGCGGAACAACTGCCGACGTACAACGCGTATTCGGCGGACGGCGACGTGACCGGGCCGCTGGTGTACGTGAACTACGGCGTACCCGCGGACTACGAGCAACTCGAGCGGCTGGGAATATCCGTGAAGGGCGCGATTGTGATTGCGCGCTACGGCGGGTCGTGGCGCGGCATCAAGCCGAAAGTCGCCGCGGAACACGGCGCGGTCGGCTGCCTGATTTATTCCGACCCGCGCGACGACGGCTACGCGGAAGGCGACGTTTTTCCGGAAGGCCCTTACCGGCCAAAAGACGGCGTGCAACGCGGCAGCGTGGCGGACATGCCGCTCTATCCCGGCGATCCGCTGACGCCCGGCGTGGGCGCAACGGAAAATGCGAAGCGCTTGCCGCTGGCCGAAGCGAAGACGCTCACGAAAATTCCCGTGCTGCCGATTTCCTACGGCGATGCGCAGCCGCTGCTGGCGGCGTTAAAGGGACCGGTGGCACCGGAGGCGTGGCGTGGCGGGCTGCCGATTACGTATCACCTCGGCGCGGGGCCGGCGAAAGTGCATTTAAAGGTGAAAGCGAATTGGGATTTGAAGCCGCTGTACGACGTCATCGTGAAAATTCCCGGCACAGTGTTTCCGGATGAGTGGGTGATTCGCGGGAACCATCACGACGGCTGGGTGAATGGGGCGCAGGACCCGATCTCCGGCATGGTCGCGGTGATGGAAGAAGCGCGCGCGTTTGCGGAATTGATGAAGCAGGGCTGGAGGCCGAAGCGAACGATCATTTTGTGCGCGTGGGACGCCGAGGAGCCCGGGCTGCTCGGCTCGACGGAGTGGGCAGAAGCGCACGCGGACGAATTGCGGCAAAAGGCAGTGGCGTACATCAATTCGGATTCCAACGGACGCGGCTACCTGGGCATGTCCGGCTCGCACACACTGGAAAAATTTATCAACGGCGTGGCGCGGGACATCACCGACCCGGAGACGAATCTTTCCGCGTGGAAGCGCAGCCAGCTCAACCGGCTGCGGCGCGCAAACTCCGCAGACGACCGGCGCGAGGCACGCATGCGCGCCGACCTGCGCATCGGGGCGCTGGGCTCGGGCTCCGACTACACGCCGTTTTTGCAGCACCTCGGCGTGGCGTCGCTGAATATCGGCTACGGCGGCGAGGACGGCGGCGGAATCTATCATTCGATCTACGATGACTTCTACTGGTTCACGCATTTCTCGGACACAGAATTCGTGTACAGCCGCGCGCTGGCGCAGACCGGCGGGACGGCGGTGATGCGTCTGGCGAACGCGGAACTGCTGCCGTTTGATTTCTCGAATTTCGCGAATACCGTGGGGCGTTACGCGGAGGAATTGAAGCGACTGCACAACGGCCAGCGCGAACAGATCATCGAGCGCAACCGGCAAGTAGAAGAAGGAGTATTCCGAGCGACGATGGACCCGAAAGAGCCGGAGACGCTGCCCGCGGCGGAGGCGGTGCCGCCGTACATTAATTTCGCGCCGCTGGAGAATGGGCTGGATGCGTTGAGCCGCGCGGCGGAACGGTATGACAAGGCTCTCTCCAAAGCGCGTGCCGCGATGGCCGGCGCGTCGCTGCGCGACGTAAATGCGCTGCTCATTTCCAGCGAGCGCAAGCTGACGCACGCGGACGGGTTACCCGGGCGCGCGTGGTTCCAGCACATGATTTATGCGCCCGGGTTTTACACCGGCTACGGCGTGAAGACGATCCCCGGCGTGCGCGAGGCCATCGAGCAAAAACAATGGAAGCTGGCGGACGAACAAATTGCGCGCGTGGGGAAAATCCTCACGGATGAAGCGGCGCTGATCGAAAAGGCGGCGACGGAACTTGCCAAAGCGCTGCCCTAGTCAGACACGAAAATAGAAAAGAGAAAAGCGGCGCAGAGGCCCGCACAGGCTGTAAGCCTGTGCTACGCGGGGCGCGTTGACTTAGGCAGAAGGCGGCCCTAAGATGGCTCGCTCAGCTTCCACTTCTATTGATGATTCGCCGCAAGAGGCGCGGCGGAAGTGATTCGCCGCAAAAGTCGCGGCGGAAATGATTCACCGCAAAAGGCGCGGCGGAAATGATTCGCCGTAAAAGGCGCAACGGAAATGATTCGCCGCAGGAGGCGCGGCGGAAATGATAGGGCGGACCATTTCGCATTATCGTGTATTGGATCAACTCGGCGGCGGGGGGATGGGTGTGGTCTATCGAGCGGAGGACCAAATCCTCGGCCGTCAGGTGGCGCTGAAATTCCTGCCGGAGCAATTATCGCGAGACAAGCTGGCGCTGGAGCGGTTTTTGCGCGAGGCGCGCTCCGCCGCCGCGCTGAACCATCCGAATATCTGCACGGTGTATGAAATCGGAGAGCACGAAGGCCAACGGTTCCTGGCCATGGAGCTGCTCAAAGGCCAGACGCTCAAACAGCGCATTGCCGGGCGCGCGCTGCCCGCGGACGCGCTGCTGGAACTGGCCATCGAAGTGGCCGACGCGCTGGATGCCGCGCACACCGAAGGCATCGTGCATCGGGACATTAAGCCCGCGAATATTTTCATCACCGAACGCGCGAACGCCAAGGTGCTGGACTTCGGGCTGGCCAAGCTCACCGAAAATTTAGCGGACGACGAAGCGACGATGGGCGCCGCGCATTTGACCAGCCCGGGTACGACGGTGGGCACGGTGGCGTACATGTCGCCGGAACAGGCGCGCGGCGAAGCAGTGGACGCTCGTACAGATATTTTTTCTCTGGGCGCGGTGCTCTACGAAATGGCCACCGGCCGTCTGCCGTTCGAAGGCAACAGCACCGCGCTCATCCACGACGCCATCCTGAATCGCACGCCCACGCCTGCCGCGCGCATCAACCCCGATCTACCGGAGGAGCTGGGGCGCATCATCGGGCGCGCGCTGGAGAAAGACCGCGAGCTGCGCTACCAAAGCATGCGCGATTTGCGCGCGGAGCTGAAACGCCTGCTACGCGACACTTCCTCCGGGCGATCCGGCGCCGTTGCACAGCCCGCAGTTGCGTCCGCGAGCGCGGTTCCCGCTGCGGCCGCCGCGGAATCCAGTTCCGATTCGGCGATTGCCGCGGGCCTGCTGCGACGCCATAAGAGCAAAATGGCCGGCGGGCTTGCGGCGCTGATTCTCGTGCTGGTGGCGCTGGGATACGGAGTCTCACAATGGATGGGGGCGCGCGGAGGAGCGCCGATTGATTCCATTGTTGTGCTGCCGTTTGAAAACGTGGGCGGCAACCCGGACAGCGAATACCTGAGCGACGGCATCACGGAGAATTTGATTAACAGCTTGTCGCAGATTTCGAAGCTGCGCGTGGTGCCGCGGACAACAGCGTTTCACTACAAAGGGCAGAAAATCGAGCCCGACAAAATCGCCAAGGAACTGAAAGTCCGCGCCATTGTGACGGGAAGAGTGACGCAACGCGGCGACACCCTGTCCGTCAGCGTGGAACTCACGGACATTGACCGGCAATCGCAGTTGTGGGGAGAGCAATACACGCAGAAGCTGGCGGACGTGCTGGCGGTGCAGGGAAAGATTTCCCAGGCGATCACAGACAATCTGAAGCTGCGGCTGACGAGCAACGAGGAGCAAAAACTCACCAAGCGCGGCACCGAAGATGCGGAGGCCTATCAACTCTATCTGAAAGGGCGCTATTTCTGGAACCAGGGCACTCCCGAGACTTTGCGGAAGGCCATCGAACACTTCGAGCAGGCCATCGCCAAAGACCCGGGTTTTGCACCCGCCTTTGTCGGAATGGCGGATGGCTACATCGACTTGGCCATCACCTACTTCACGCCACCGAAAGAGACATTACTGCGGGCCAAAGCGGCGGCGCAAAAGGCGCTGGAGATTGACGACAGCCTGGCGGAAGCACACACCGCCCTGGGTTATGCAATATGGACTTGGGATTTGGACCACACGAGCGCGGAGCTGCACTTGAAGCGGGGCATCGAACTCAACCCGAACAGCAGCATGGCCCGTTTTCGGTACGGGGTGTTCCTGGTGAATTTGGGTCGCTTCGAGGAGGGCTTGGCGGAGCACCGGCGCGCGCTCGAACTGGATCCCCTCTCGCCCTATGTGGCTGGTTTCCTTGCCTACAACTATATGGACGCGCGGCGTTACGACGATTCGGTCAGCGAATCAAGAAAGGCCATTGCGCTGGATTCAAACATTCCCCTAATGCAAGCCATACTCGCGTGGGGTTACGCCGCGCAAGGGAAGTACCCGCAGGCCATCGAGGAGTACAAAAAGATTCCTAAAGAAGCGCTTGCTGTCACGGCGGATAACCAGTTTCTGGTCTTGGGTCAGGCCTGGGTTTATGCCGTCGCTGGAAGAAAAAGTGAGGCGCAAGATATCGTTGATGCCTACAAACGGCTCGCGGCAAAGGAATATGTGGACTCTTATTTAGTGGCGATGGTTTACGCCGCGCTGGGTGACAAAGAACAAGCCTTACAATTGCTCGAAAAGGCCCGCCAGGATCATTCCGGTGGCTTAACGTTTCTGAAAGTGGATCCCTACTGGGATCCCTTGCGCTCCGACCCGCGCTACGCCGAACTGCTGCGCAAACTGAACTTCCCGCAGTGAATCGTGCCCGAAAATCGAAGTGAGGAAATAGAGAAATTGGGAGCGGTTTCTCCTCTGTTTCTGCGCGCGCAATGGCTTGCGTTGACTTGGCCGGAAGCGAAGACTAAGATGCCTGCGCTCAGGAATCCCTACAGATGATTGGACAGAACATTGCGCACTACCGCGTCTCGGCGAAACTGGGCGCGGGCGGCATGGGCGAGGTGTACCGCGCCAGCGATACGAAACTGGGGCGGGACGTCGCGCTGAAGGTGCTGCCCGCGGCGTTTGCCAGCGATACGGAGCGCATGGCGCGCTTCCAGCGCGAGGCGCAGGTGCTGGCGTCGCTGAATCATCCGAATATTGCAGCGATTTATGGATTAGAAGAGGGAGGCGCAGCAAGCAGCGCCCCTACGACGCGTGCGCTGGTGATGGAGCTGGTGGAAGGGCCCACGCTGGCGGAACGCATCGCGAGCGGGCCGCTGGCCATCGAGGACGTCCTGCAGTTTGCGAAGCAGATTGCGGAAGGGCTGGAGTACGCGCACGAACGCGGAATCATTCACCGCGATTTGAAGCCGGCCAACGTCAAGGTTACCTCCGAAGGAAAAGTAAAAATTCTGGATTTCGGATTGGCGAAGGCGCTCGCGGGCGACAGCGTGGCCCAGGACGCGTCGCATTCGCCGACGCTCTCCATCGCGGCGACGAAGGCGGGCATCGTTCTGGGAACCGCGGCGTACATGAGTCCGGAGCAGGCGCGCGGCAAGGCGGCGGACCGCCGCGCGGATATCTGGTCGTTCGGCGTAGTGCTGTACGAAATGCTCAGCGGCAAGCAAGTCTTCGGCGGCGAGACGGCCTCCGACTCGATGGCGGCGGTCATCACGCGCGAACCGGACTGGAATGCGCTGCCCACAAACGTGCCGCCGCGCATCCGCGAATTGCTGCGCCGGTGCCTGACGAAAGATTCGCGGCGACGCCTGCAAGCTATCGGCGACGCGCGCAATGTGATTGAAGAGGTGCTGGAGCATCCGGAAATCGAAACGGGCATCGGCATGGAAGCAATGGCGGGCCCGATGCCCGCGGCACCTGCATGGCGGCGCGCGCTGCCGTGGGCGCTGGTGGTGGTTGCGCTGGCGGCGGGAGCCGGCTTGACGGCCATGTTCCGGCCCGCGCCTGCACCGAATCCTGTCGCGCGGGTGACCCAAACGTTGCCAGTTGAAACTGCGTTAACCGGACGCAATCGCGTCGTTTTGGCCATTTCCCCGGACGGCTCCAAAGTGGCCTATGCCGCGAATCAGCGGTTGTACCTCCGCTCGCTCGACTCGTTGACGGCTGTGGAACTCCCCGGTACCGAGGCCGCGTCTTCGCCGTTCTTTTCGCCGGACGGGCAGTGGGTGGGCTTCTTCGCCGGCGGTCAGACCAAGAAAACACAAATCGCCGGCGGCACGCCGACCACCGTGTGCACCAAAGATGGGTTCGACGCCAGTTGGGCACCCAATGGCACGATCCTGATTGGCGCCGCTTTCGCAGGGATCCTGGGGGTGCCTGCGCAAGGAGGCGCCCCATCCGTGCTGGTTGCACCGGAGCCCGGCAAGATTTACTTGAAACCAGTGGCTCTGCCGGACGGCAAATCATTTCTGTACATCAGCGGCACGCTGGGGGGCTATACCGAATGGGATGTGGTCATGCGCTCGTTCCAAAAAGAAGACAATACGGTGGTGCTGCGCGGGGCCAATCATGTCTTCTACTCGCCGACGGGCCATCTGGTGTATGCGCGGCTCTCCGACCTGTATGCGGTGGGATTCGATCCGGGCTCGCGCCGCGTTTTGGGTAATGCTGTACGCGTAGTGCAGAATGTGGATTACGCTAATGCCGCGGCCACCTCGCATTTCGCGTTTTCGAATAACGGCACACTGGTCTATCTGGCAGAGCAGGGCGCTCCCGGCTTGAAATCGCGCATTGTCTCCGTGGATCGCGCGGGCAAAGTGACTGTGCTGCCCATCGACGTGCGGGATTTTTCCGACCCCAAGGTCTCGCCGGACGGACGGATGGTCGCCGCGCATGTGCAAGACGCGCAAAACGACATCTGGGTGGCCGATCCGACGCGGGGCACGATGTCGCGGCTCTCGTTTGATCCATCCGAAGACGAGACGCCGCTGTGGTCGCCGGACGGCCGGACCATCATGTGGACAGCCACGCGAAGTGGAATTGCGCGCGGAATTTTCCGCCGCGCCGCGGATGGCAGCGGCAAAGAAGAATTGGTGTGGACCTTGGACAAACATGCGCACTTGCGCGACTGGTTGCCCGACGGCAAGGCGATTATCCTGGAAGTTCAGGATTCCAAAACCGGCACGGACATCTGGCGGCTGGACTTAGGCGAGAAACCAACGGCAACACCCTATCTGCAAACGGAGTTTAATGAAAGAAACTCCCGGCTTTCACCGGATGGCCGCTGGATGGTCTACAACTCGGATGAATCCGGCAAGGAAGAAGTGTATATCCAGTCCTTCCCGGCGGCGGGCGCCAAGGTGCAAGTGTCCAGCAAGGGGGGTGATCAGCCCGCGTGGGCACGCAACGGCAAGTCCGTGTTCTACCGCGGTGAAAATGCGATCCAAGAGGTCAGCTTTGAATCCAGCCCGCGCCTGGCGGTCGGCAAACCCCGCGTGCTTTTCCCAGACCACTTCGAAAGCCCGCAAGTGGGCGGCCACACCGGCTACGACGTCTTCCCCGACGGCCGCTTCCTGATGATTCAGTCGCCCGACGCGCGCCTGAGCAGCGGCGCCGCGCGCTACGATTTTGTGTTCGTGTTCAACTGGTTCGAAGAAGTGAAACGCCTGGCGCTTGCGGGAAAATAAAGTTGAAAGCGGGCAAGCCTTCGCGCGCGGCACACAGCGATTCTTGGTGAGTACGTCCTCCGCGCAAAAATTCATGACGCCGGTCACGCTGGGCGTGAATCGGACCGCAGGCCTGAAGAAATAGAACTACAATTTGAGTTTCGGAAGACTCGCCTTGCGGAGCTGTTCGTTCATAGCTGGCAAATCTTTCGATTTGACGGCATCCCACCTGGCCATCAGCGCAGCCAGGGCTTTGCGGCGGGCGGTGATGGCCGCAACGGCTTGCGTAGTGGGCGCAACATCGGCGCCCTGCAAAATTCCCATTAGCGATTGCAACGACGCGCGAACGCTGGAGAGCGAATCCGCGGCGGGCGCGGCGGCACCGCCGCCTCCAAATCCCTCGCCGCCGGTGCCCATCAGGTCTCCCATTGCTTTGTTCAAAGCTGAAATACCCATCGCCCTAGAGCTAATGTTGCCCTGGAGCTCATTGTCTTCCAACTTCTGAATTTGCGCGCGGAGCGAACGAATCTGCTCGATGGCCGCAAAGGCCGCGGCGGAACCGTCATAGAGCTGCTTCGACAGCGTGAACTGCTGCTGCAAGCCGGCGAGAGGTGTCTTTACGCGCGGGTCCATTTTTATTGTGAGCGGTTGCGTGTAGCTTTTGCCGTCCACCGTGAGGCGCACGGTGTATTGCCCGGGCATGGCCCACGGCGAAGTGTACGCGGGCGCGGTGTTGTGGGCCACGGCGGAAATTGGATAGTTGGGACGCGAGCCCGGCATTGGCGTGTAGTGCACGTCCCACAGGAAGCGATGCATGCCCGGGGCAGCGGAAAGCGTCTGCGGCGGGCGCACCCAGTACGTCGGAACGTTGAGCATGGGATCAATCTGCGGCTCCGGGTCGGCGCTGGAATAACGCCGCACGAGCTTTCCCGTGGCGTCGAGGATTTCCAGCGTGACCGGGCCGGACGCCGCGGACTTCAGCGCGTAATTAATGATGGCGCCGTCGGGAGGATTCTGCCCGCCGGGCTCGTCAGGCGGCAGCGGCGTGTCCGTGTTGGTGTTCCAGCGAACGCGGAAGGCGACTTGCGGCTTGAAGAGGACAGCGTCGGCTGCGGCCGTCTTCGCGTCGAGCTGGCGCAGCGGCGTGATGTCGTCGAGAATCCAGAAGCCGCGGCCGTGCGTGCCGGCGAGTAAATCGTCGTTCTTAATAATGATGTCGCGCACGGAGCTGGGCGCCAGGTTCAGGCGCAGCGATTGCCAGTGCTCGCCGTCGTCGAAGGAAACGAACACGGTTTGCTCGGTGCCGGCAAAAAGCAGCCCCTTGCGTTTCGGATCTTCGCGGACGGCATTCACCGTGGTACCCGCGGGAATGCCGTTCACAATTTCCGTCCACGTTTTGCCGCCGTCGTGTGTGCGCAGGATGTGCGGGCGCAGGTCGTCGAGACGCAGCGTGTTGATGGCGGCGTAGGCGGTGAGCGCGTCGAAATGGCCCGCGTCCATGATGGAGACTTTCATCCACGGCGCGAGTTGCGGCGGCGTCACGTCTTTCCAATGCAAACCGCCGTCCACGGTGACGTGAATCAGGCCGTCGTCCGTGCCCACCCAGATGCGGTTGACGTCGAGCGGAGAAGGCGCGACGGTGTAAATCACTCCGCGCTGCGTGGGCTTGGCGGTTTCCGTGCTGCGATATTTTCCGACGCTGGCGGGGACATCCCATGTCTTGCGCGAAAGGTCTGGACTGGTCTGCTGCCAACTCTGTCCGCCATCGCGCGTCTTCCACAGCGTGCTGCCCGCGAAGAAAAGCGTGCGCGGGTCCGCCGGAGAAAAAATCACGGGTTCGGTGCGCAATAGGCGAAAATCCGGGCCGCGAATGGGCTTGGGCGAAATATTCTGCACTTGCCCGGTGCGGCGATCGAAACGCGTGGCTTTGCCGCCGTAAATAATGTCCGGGTTGAGCGGGTCGGGCGCGACATAGCTGTACTCGTCCGCGCCGACGGGCTGCCAATCGCGAAACGTAATCTGCCCGTGCGCGCCGCGGCTGGAGACGCACGCCGAGCCGCTCTCCTGCTGCCCGCTGCACACGCGATACGGAAACGAATTGTCGGCGGAGACGTGATACATCTGCGCGGTGGGCTGGTTGTACCAGGAACTCCACGACTGCCCGCCGTTGACGGTGATGATTGCGCCCTGGTCCGCCGCGAAAAGAATAATGTCCGGGTTATTCGGATTGATCCAGCCGTTCTGATAATCGTCGCCGCCGGGCGCGCCGCGGAAACCGGTCCAGGTCTTTCCTGCGTCGGTGGACTTCCAGGCCACGGTGCTGCACATGATGACGATGTCCGGATTTTTCGGATTGACCAGCGGCACGGGCAAATCGCCGCCGCCGATGCGTCCCGCGGGACGCGTGTCAGTGGTCGCGCGCGTCCAGCTCTCGCCGGCGTCGTCCGAGCGATAAATTCCAACGGCACCCGGAGAAGCAACCGAGGCGTAGAGGCGCTTGGGATCGCTGAGCGAAACGGCGAGGTTGGCTTGCACAACGCCTGCCTCCGGCAAGCCTTTTGTGAGTTGCCGCCAGGTGTTGCCGCCGTTGGTGGACTTGAAGATGCCGCCGCTGGTGCCGCTCCACGCGGCGTTTTCCCACGGGCCCTGCCGCGCTTCCCACATCGCGGCATAAACAATGTCTGGATTCGACGGGTCGAGTTCCACATCGCAGCCGCCGGTGTTTTCGTCCTTGCCGAGAACTTTCTGAAACGTCAGTCCGCCGTCGGTGGAGCGATAGATGCCGCGCTCCTCGTTCGGGCCGTAGGGATGCCCGAGCGCGGCGACGAACAGGCGGTTCGCGTCGCGCGGGTCCACAACGACTTGCGGAATCTGCTGCGCGTCGCGCAGGCCGAGGTGCGTCCACGTCTTGCCCGCGTCGGTGGATTTGTAGATGCCGTCGCCGACGGAGAGGTCGGGCCGCTGGAGCCCTTCGCCGCTGCCCACATAAATAATGTTGGGGTCGGAGGGCGCGACGGCAATCGTGCCGATGGAGCCGGTGGGCTGCTCGTCAAAAATCGGTTTCCACGTGGTGCCGTAGTCGGTGGTCTTCCACACGCCGCCGTTCACCACGCCGATGTAAAACACGTTCGGCTGGCTGGGCACGCCGGCGGCCGCGCGCGTGCGTCCGCCGCGATACGGACCGATGCTGCGCCAGCGCATTTCCTGATAGAGATTCGGGCTGATTTCCTGCGCGGAAACAAACGAAACCGCGCCAGCCAGCAGCATCCAGGCAACGACAAAAGTACGAGTGAACGATTTCTGCGAATGAGTCACGACGCGCCTCCTGCTTGCCCTGCGTTGAGCGAAGGACTTGTCCTGAGCCCGGCGCAGGAAGTTGCAGTGCGCCGAGCGAAGGGACGCGCGTGAGCATAACGCAAGCCGTTGTAGAACAAAAATGGGAAATCGAAAATCAGTCGCTCATTGTGGCGAGACTTCGATGCTGAATTCGATTCTCCGTCTTTCCCAAGCAAGGCTGACCCGCGCGCGGTTAGCGTCGGTGGGTTCGATGGCGTAGCGCACCAGCTCTTCGTGCTGGCCCTCAGCGGACGGCACGGCCACGCGCAGCGCATCGAATTCCGGATTGTAGTTGAACGCGCCCCACTGCCGCGGCACGCGATTGAAGATGAGCGTCCACTCGTTTTCGGCGGGTATCACGAAGAACGTGTAAGTGCCCGCCGCCAGTGCGTGGCCCTCAAGGCGCACGTCGCGCGAGAACGTAATGGTGGTTGCTTCGTTGGCGCCCGCGCGCCAGACGCGGTTGTAAGGCACAAGCTCGCCCCACACCTTGCGGCCTTTTACGGCGGGACGGCTATATGCGATATGCACCTCCGCGCCGCCGACGGCCTGCATCACCGATGCGCGCGGGCTGGGCCGCGGCAGGGAGTAGCCCGCTTTGCCGTGCACGGCGCGTCCGGCGAGGAAGTCGGCCAGCGCGCGGTCAAACTCAGCCGGGTATTCTTCGCTGATGTACGACCGGGAATCCTCGAACGCTACCACCGTGAGAGGCACCTCTGGATTTCGCAATTTGATTTCGTCCCACTGCGAAAGGCTGGGCGGGCTTTGCCGCGGCGAGCCGGCGTCGTGAATCGCGCCCATGGCCAGCATGGGCACCGACAAGTGCCGCATCTCCTCCGTCAGGTCCGTGGTGAAAAGCTCCCATTGATACTCCCGGCCGGTGACGAAAAAGCCGGTCGAAAGCGCTTCATAGGTCCAGGCTTCGGAAAGCGATCGGTCTTTCACTGCAAAGGCCATCCAGTTCCGCGCGGTGGGATGCGTGGAGTTGGGATCGGCAATTAGCTTGCGGAGTTGTTCGGCTGCCGGAACGGAAACGTAGGGGAAGAGCTGCGGCATCGGCGCCACGGCCCCGACCCGCGCCAGCCGCTCCGCCAGCGGCACCGGCGCATCCGGGGCATTTCGCGCGCGCATCGGCATGTTCACCAAAGCGTCCACCAATACCGCGGCACGCACCTGCTTCGGGCGCAGCAGCGCAGCGCGCGTGGCGAAATATCCGCCCGCCGCGGTGCCCACGACTACCACGCCCTTCATGCGTGGCTGATCGAGCAGCGCGAGCAACTCGCGCTCGATCTGGTTCAGCCAGGGCCGCGCCGTATAATCGAGTTTTTCCGGCCACGGCAGGGGTCGTGCCGCGCCGGCAAAAGGCAAGGTCACGATGTGCATCGTGTACGCCTTCGCATTGCGCCGCACGAACGAGTCGTACAGCTTTCGACCGTCCACACCCATATCCGAAATCAACAGCAGCACCGTGGGGCCACTTCCGTGAGTTTCGACGTGCAAGTAGTTGCCGGCCGGTTTGCCGCGCGGATCTGGCAGGCGCAAGTCCATTTGCCCGCCGGCCTCGAAGATGGGTGCAGCAAAACGCGCGAAGCTTTGCTTAGCGGCGGCCGGCAGCTCTTGCCCATGCAATTTGGCGTAAAGCACCTGAAGATCGGCAAGCGCCGTCTGGCGCTGCTCGGACGCGGCGCCGGAATCCTGCGCGGTGCTCCACAGCTCGGCCATGCGCGCAACGTCTGCTGGCGAAGCGTTTTCTACTCCGGTGTAGCGCAACAACTCCGCCATGCGAATCTGCACCTCGGCCAGGTCCCGGGCGCTCCGCGCCGAAGCCGCTTCGGCCTTTTGCGCCGGCGCAAGATACGTGCAACCGAAAACCAGAACGATTAATGCGAGCAATCTGCGAACCATGGTCTCCTTCCTTGAACAGGACAGTAGCTGCACCCGGGGCAAGAAGCGCGAGCGGCTCGAGCCCATGCCCCGCCGCTCGCGCGTTCTGCCCGGATCGAATGCCCGGCTGTGCTGACGTAGTCAGCTGTGCCGGAAGCGTTCTAGTTCTTCTTTTTCTTTTCGTATTCCTTCTTCTTCGCTTCGTCGCTGTACATCTGCTGGAGTTTCGTGAATTGCTCGCTGGTCAGTACCGATTGGTAGATCTGCATGGCTTTTTCTTTCCATTCCGCCTTGAGCGAAGCGAGTTCGGCGCGCTTGGCGGAAAGCGCGTTGGCGTCGGGTGTGGCGGCTTTCTCCAACGCGTCGATTTCAGCTTTCAGGCTCTGCGCGCGCTTCTCGAAGGATTGGCCCTGCGTGCGCAGTGCCTCGAACTTCTGCTGGAGCTGAGTCACTTGCGAGTCGGAGAGAGTCAACCCCTGCTTGAGCTTGGCCCAAAGTTCTTTCTCGTCGCCGCCGGCGACGAGCGGCGCCGCAGCCGCCAGCACGAGCGCCAGAATCGTCACGAGAATCCCTGTTTTCGGTTTCATTTTCTTTGCCTCCCGGGAGTAATTCTCCCTCGGCTGCTTGTACGCGGAAGCGGGCGGGTGTGTTGTCGACGGAATTGTAAAGAATTGTGAAACGCAGCTCAGCGCGAGGAAAAGGAGTGCTGGACCTTCTGGTAATGTTTGAAAAGAAAGAAGAAATACGGAGATTTGCGACGCGAATTCACAACTCTTTACAATTTTTTGCTTGCGTATGACACATCGGCCTGAAGCGATAGTATAGGATTTGCATCAGAATGAACGACAGACACATTAAGGACGCGAGGTCCGCCATGAACGGCAAAAAGCGCCGCCGCTGGAGCGAACGCACACGCATGCTGCTGACGCTGCAACTGGCCGTCGTTTTACCAGCAGCGGCGCTGATTGTCGCCAGCATTTTGAATTTGCGGGACATCCAGCGTGGCCGCGGCGTGGAAGCCACCATCCAGCGCGATTTTATGCACGTGCTGAAAATTACGGAGAAGACGTTCAATGAGCGGGCGTTTAAAACGGTCGCCAAGATGCGCGAGAAGATCCCGTGCCCCGCGGAGCCCGTCTCCGCCACAATGGATGCACTGCTCGAAAAATACCCTATGGTGGCCCACGCCTTTTATTACTGTCCGGCCTCCGGGCTGGTGGTGCGCTCGCAGCCAAGGCGCATGGGCGACATTGAATTCCGCCACGCCGCAGAGCGCTTTGCCAGCGATATCCGCTGGGTCAAGACCGAAGGGAAAGGCATGCTGGAAAAGTTCTTCAAGATGGAACAAGAAGGCGGGGATCCATTCTACTTCTACAACATGATCAGCAAGCGCGAGGGAAGGTTGAATTACGAGAGTTTGGTGGTGTCCACGCTCCCCGCCTGCGGCAAGGAACAGGGCGTGCTCGCCGGGGTGGTGCTGGATAGCGATTTCCTGAAGGAGGCCTTCTTCCCGGCTGTGCTGGATAGCATTCTCGAGAAGCAAGGGGAACAAGGCTCCAACCCGGCAGGGATGATGATCCACATTAAGAAGGATTCCACCCCGCTAGCAACGTCCGCAGACTGGGACGGCGGCGAGCCGGAAGTGGAAAAGGCCTTCGAGCCGGGCAGCGCGTTCCCAGGCCTGGTGCTGGGCATCAAGTTCCGCGGCACCACCATCGAAGCGATGAGCAATCGATTCCTGTTGAACAGCTTCCTGATTATCGGCGGGCTCTCTATCTTTCTCGCATTCGGCGTGTGGCTGACGTACCGCAACGTCAGCCGGGAAATGGCGCTGGCGCGGCTGAAGGCGGATTTCGTGGCCAACGTGTCGCACGAGCTGCGCACGCCGCTGGCGCTCATCCGGCTCTACGCGGAGACGCTGGAAATGGGCCGCCTGACGAACCCGGACAAGCCGCAGGAGTACTACCGCATCATCCGCGAGGAAAGCGAGCGGCTCTCCGCGCTGATCAACAACATCCTGGACTTTTCGCGCATCGAGGCCGGCCGCAAGGAATACGACTTCCACGAAACAAACCTGGCGGAATTGGTGCGCAGCACGCTGGAAGCCTACCGTTACCAGATCGAGCAGAACGGCTTCGCCTTCGAGTCGCGCATCGCCGACGACGTGCCGCCGGTGCGCGTGGACCGCGAGGCCATCGCGCGCTCGCTGCTGAACTTGGTGAACAACGCCGTGAAATATTCTTCCAACGACAAATTCCTGGGCGTGAACCTGTACCGCGCCAACGGCTCGGTCAAGCTGGAAGTGGTGGACCACGGCATCGGCATTCCTTCCGCCGAGCAGAACAAGATTTTCGAGAAGTTCTACCGCGTCGGCGACCCGCTGGTGCACAACACCAAGGGCAGCGGGCTGGGACTTTCGCTGGTGCGGCACATCGTGCAGGCGCACGGCGGAAATGTCTCTGTGGAAAGCACGCCGGGCAAAGGCAGCAAGTTCACGATTGCGCTGCCTATCGCTGCCAGCGCTTAGGAGTTGCGAGCATGAGAAACAATGTCGCGCCAAGCCGAGTTTCGCCACGCCGAGGAGAGTCGATGACAAAGATTCTGATCGTGGAAGACGAGCCGAACATGGTGTCCGGCTTGCGGGATAACTTCGAGTACGAAGGCTACCAGGTGATCACCGCGGGCGACGGCGTCGAAGGGCTCAGTAAAGCGCTGGCGGATTCGCCGGACCTGGTGGTGCTGGACGTGATGATGCCGAAGATGAGCGGGCTGGACGTGTGCAAGCAGCTCAAGGCCAAGCGGCCGTCGCTGCCTATCATCATGCTCACCGCGCGCGGGCAGGAAGTGGACAAGGTGGTGGGGCTGGAGCTGGGCGCGGACGACTACGTGACGAAACCTTTTTCCATCCGCGAGCTGATCGCGCGCGTCAAGGCCGTGCTGCGCCGCGCGCAGGTGCTGCCCAAGGAGCAGGACCGCTACGCCTTCGGCGACGTGGAGGTGAACCTGCGCAGCTATCAGGTGACACGCCGCGGCAAGCCCGTGGACGTTTCCGGCAAGGAATTCGAGCTGCTCAAATATTTTCTTTGCCATCCGGGTGAAACGCTCAGCCGGGACCGCCTGCTGGATGACGTGTGGGGCTACGAGAATTATCCGACCACGCGCACGGTGGACGCGCACATCGTCCACCTGCGGCAGAAGCTGGAGCCGGTGCCGGACGAGCCGCGGTTTTTTCTGACGGTGCATGGCGTGGGCTACAAGTTTGTCGGCTGAAACGATGCTTGGGGTCCTGAGGGGGACGTCCTTGAACGGAACGTGCAAAACGCGCAAATCATTTGCGACGCACGCGGCCCGCGCCGGAAAACTTTTCGCGCGCAAAGCCGTCGCGCTTCCGGCGGTTCCATCTCCGCCGCCCGCCCGCGCGCAGGAAGCGGACCTTTCGGCGCTGCGCCGGGAACAGGGTGTGTTGCACCAGGCCATATTTGAGGCGGCGCAGGTGCAGCGAAAGCTCTGCGCGCCGCGCGATCTGCGCCGCTGCGAATTCGAAATAGCCGGCGAGATGTTCCCCGTGCGGCATCTTTCCGGCGACTTCTACAAGGTGTTCGGCTTCGGCAACGAAGTTGGATTGGCGCTGGGCGACATCGCCGGCAAAGGGCTTTCTTCGGGACTCTGGCTCACGCACCTGATGGGCCTGCTGCGCATCTGCACTCGAGAGCATACAGACCCCGCGGCGGCCAGCGCGGCCATCAACCGCGAATTGTGCGAGGAACACGGCGAGCCGCCGATGACCGCGCTCTTCCTGGGGCGCGTGAATCCGCAAACCGGCGAGCTGGTGTATTGCAACGCAGGTCAGCCGGGCGCGCTGCTGCTGCGGAAAAGCGGCGCAGTCGAAACCCTGCAACTGGGCGGGCCGATGCTGGGCGCCATCCCGCAGGCGAAATTTGAGACAGGGCGCGTCATTCTGGAAGCCGGCGACACGCTGGTGGCGTTCTCCGATGGCGTGGTGGAGTGCTGCAACGCGAAGGACGAGGAGTTCGGGAGCAATCGTCTTGCAGCCGCAGCGGCCGCGGCCGGCGGCGTGGCTGCCAACCGCGCGCTGTTCTCCACGCTGGGCGCCGTGCTCGATTTTGCTGGCGGACGCCCGCCCGGAGACGACTTGACATTGTTGGTGGTGCACCGCCGCGCGGCGGCGGGAGCGGAAGTGGCGGCGCGTCCCGTGGCGGCGGATTTTTCTGCTCCGCGGCGAAGGCTGCTACCCGCGGTGCAAGCGGGCACGGCAGCGCGCAGCGGAATCGGAATCGATCAGTAAGACCAATCAGCAGTTCAGGCGGAAAAAATCTTTTCGCTCTGCGCAGGGGGACGTGTGTCTGTAAGCGCGGGGAGAGGATGCAACAATGGCAACGCAGTCCATCACATTCGCAAGCGAGGGAGCGGACCTTCCGAGCTTGTTGCAGCGCGCCGTGCAGGGATGCCCCGAAGCATTCAGCGAGCTGTACGCAAGCCACTACCGCTACGTTCTGTGGATTTGCCGGCGGTACTTCTGGAAGCCGGAGGACGCGGAGGATGCGACCGCGGAAGTGTTCCTGAAGTTGCACCGCGTGCTGGGCAGCCATGATGCGTCGCAGGCGTTTCGTCCGTGGCTATCGCAGGTGACCCATCGTCATTGCCTGGACAAACTGCGCCGCAGCGAACGCGAACGCCGCGGCCATGTGGATGAGGAAGTCATCGCCACGCTGCCGGACGAGAGCACGCCGTCGCCACTGGCGCAAGTCCTGCGTGAAGAATCGCAGAGCCAACTAAAGAAGGAACTCGATCGCTTGCCGGAAAGCCACCGCGTCCCGCTCGTGCTCCACTACTACCGGCAATTGAGCTACGAGGAAATCGCCCGCGTGCTGGGGAGGAGCATGCCCATCGTCCGCGCGCTCCTTTTTCAAGCTAGAAAAAAACTGCGCCGTAATCTACAGCACCCGGAAAACTCCGCAAGAAATCCCAAACTCGCCGCAAGAGGCGTCTCCACCGGCCCCTTTTCTTCCGCGGTTTCCGACCCCTGCGGCGCGGACTGAATCGGGCGAAGTCGGTGGTTCAATTCCATCGGCACTGACCTGGGCAGTAGAAATCCGCAGCACGCCGGCCCGCGCGTTGACTTGGGGGGAAGCGCAGACTAAGATGCGTGCGCGCAAGCTCTCCTGACAATCAGATCGTATTGTGCATGCTGCAAGGACGTTTCTTGCAGAGGCGGGAATCGAACACTATGGCGCTGACAGCGGGAACAAAACTGGGGCTGTACGAAATCGTTGCGCCGATCGGCGCGGGCGACGAATGGAAAAGCAGCCGGGCCCTAACTTAAGTCAAGCGGGCATCGCGGCAAGGAGAAGAAGCTGAATTGTGCGGAGGCCGCCGCATCTGCGCGGCCTCCGCCCTGATTTTCTGGAACACTAGCTCAAGGTCGCACGCCGCCAAGTTCGAGCATTAGGATGCGTGAGACGGGCGCAGTGCTGACGTCATCGGTGCGTGACGCGCCCTGCCAGTTGAGGAGCAACTTCTTTTCGTCCAGGAAGAGGAACCCCGTTGGCTCGCCGCTATCAGCGGGCACACCAAGGTTGGCATCAGCCATGTTGAGGAAGCGGGTGAAAAAGTCGGCGACGCCGTCGCCGCTCTTATCCGGGGTGGCCAGCCACAGGCTGTCGTTGGGATTGCCGCCGTCCTGCGCAATCCAGACGCGGCCCTCGTAGTCAATGGCGAGATTGTCCGGGTTGCCAAAGGTTGGCGTCGAGATCCCGTACTGCGTGTTGACGGAGTCCGCATCAACGAAAATGGACCACTCGCCTGTATCTGGGTTCAAGCGCACGATGTGTCCGCCACGATTGCGCGCGCCGTCAAAGGAGACGGGACTGCCGTTTGCATCCACGGTGTTGCCGTTCGAATCCACTAGGCACGCGCCGTTCTGCACAACGCAAGACTTCTCCGTCACGGCGAAGTACAGATAGCCACCCACCGCATCCCACTCCACGTCTTCGGGCCGCTCCCACAGGCTGATGGGTGTCAGATTGGTATCCGCCCATTCGCGAATTACATCGGGGTTATCCGCGGTCACCACCGAGTTCGGCACAGTGACCCAGCGCCGGTAAAAGAAGTCGAACGCTTCCAGCGTGCCGCCGTTGGCCTTCAAGTCGCCAAACTTGCGGGGCTTCGCGTTCGGGATGAAGCGGTACAGGGCGCCGCCGCGCACGGGCGTGCCGTTCGCTCGTGGTGTAGAGCTACCGCGTTGTTCGTCGCCCTGGTAGAACACGTAGTTTCCTTCCAGCTTGCGGATTGTGATGCCTTCGTGGGAAAAGCTGCCCACCGCCTTGATCCGGGAAACTTGACCCGGCTTGGTGGGATCAACTTCCAGAATGTGGCCGCCGCGGGCTGCGATCACGCCGCTGACGCCTCGCTGAGACCACTCCTCGGCAATGAGGGCCGTGCCCCAATCCGTCGCGCGCACTCCGTCGGTGGCCGAAGTGTGCTTGTTTTCGTCGTACGGCTCCTGCGCGGCGGTGTTCTTCGGCGGTACGATGAAGCTGAACGTGCCGGTGCGC
Organism: Acidobacteriota bacterium; assembly: GCA_023481105.1. Taxonomy (GTDB): domain Bacteria; phylum Acidobacteriota; class Terriglobia; order Acidiferrales; family UBA7541; genus JACQDE01. The sequence continues at coordinate 19,889 of JAMCWK010000048.1, forward strand.
ATGTTCCAGGCTGTGACCGCCCCCAGCCCCAAGCCTCGGTTCAAGCCGTCATAGGTGTCCGGTGCGGAGATCGGCGAGCCAGGCAGGTTGCCCTGGTTGCCGGGAGTGGAAGACGGAAAAATCTCGTGTGCGATTACGACGATCGATTCGCCGTTGACGCGCACCAGATCCATCATGTCCAGCGTGCCGTAGAGCAACTGGCTCGGAGCACTGCTCAACGGGCTGACTTCCCGAACCACCTTCACGGAAGCAATCTTCGGAACGTGTGAATTTCCGTGCTGTCCCATTGCGATCATGGCAAACAGCCCAATTGCAGCGGCGGTCGTGCTTGCGAACTTCCAGGTCTTCATGTGAGCTCCTTCAGCGTATGGGTTTTTTCGAGTCCGTTGCGGCAGAGCGCTCGGCCTTCTCCGAGGTCGTGCTACAAGAGCCAGACTCACACAGGCAGTCTTGCCACAACACATCACCGCCACGTGACGCCGGTGCGAAATCTCTATTACATGGGGGGAACGGTCAGAGGGTTCGCAAGACATCGAGAGACCAGCAGTGAAGCCTGCAATAGTTTTCCCCTGACGCAATGGACAAGCAGGCGTGATCCGGCGGTCACAAAGCGTAATTAGGATGGAACTGCGGAACCGAGCTAGGAGAAGACAATGACGCAGATGACCATGACGATGCGCAAGCGAAAGAGGATTGCGTTGGTCGCCCACGACCACAAGAAGCGCGACCTCCTGGAGTGGGCACGATTCAACCGCGACCTTCTTGCCGAGCACGAACTCTATGCCACGGGAACCACGGGCCAGTTATTGGAAGACGAACTGCGCCTGCAAGTCCGTAAGCTCAAGAGCGGCCCTCTCGGCGGCGACCAACAGATTGGAGCAATGATCGCTGAAAGTGCGATCGATTTCCTGATCTTTTTCTGGGATCCCCTGGAGCCCCTCCCTCACGACCCCGACGTGAAAGCTCTGCTGAGAATCTCGGTGGTGTGGAACATCCCGGTCGCCTGCAACCGGGCTTCTGCCGATTTCATGATTTCCTCTTCGCTGATGATTGGAGAATATGAACGCTTGGTTCCAGATTACCAGGACTATCGGGAGCGCATTCGCGGGGAAGCGGTCCTCTGATCCGCGATTCGATCGCGCCGATGGAGCCGGTGGGCTGGTCATCGAAGATGGGTTTCCACGTGTTGCCGTAATCGGTGGTCTTCCACACGCCGCCGTTCACCACGCCGATGTAGAAAACATTCGGCTGGCTGGGGACGCCGGCGGCCGCGCGCGTGCGTCCGCCGCGAAATGGGCCGATGGAGCGCCAGCGCATCTCCTGAAACAGGGTCGGGCTAATTTCTTGAGCCGTCACACATGAGACGGTGCAAACGAACAGGATTAGTGCAACGACAAAAATGCGAACGAAGGATTTCGGCAGATGAATCACGGCGTGCCTCCTGGTGCGGAGGAGCATAGCGCAAGCCGCGTGGCTGCTCAAACCGAATGGAGTGAAACGCCGGCCAAGCGCTGAACGACTGCATCCGCAGGGCGCGCCCGTCCCTTTCGTGGGCAGCGTGGCCCAGCAGTAAAGCGAAATCGCCGGGCTCGGCTTGAAGCGGGCGCAGGGCGCGCGAAAATGCTCACGCGATAATGGGAATAAACCGGTTGGGGTTCCTCAGGAATTTGCCGGGTTCGGCTTTTCAGGATTGATGTTCCACTCCTGCATGGCCTTCTTCACCACCGACGCTTCGATTTTTTTCTCGCGCAGCAATTCCACGAGCGTGCCAAACCCGATGTGCTTGGCGTCCACTTCGAAAAAATCGCGCAGCCCGGCGCGGCTTTCGCTGCGGCCGGAAGCCGCCGCCAGAACCCACCGGCAGGCCGGCAGCGGCGTTTCCTCACGTCCATTTTCCTCCGTCGCTTCCGAGGCCCGCGCCGCGGACTGAGCCTCGCGGCGTCCAACACAGGCTGAATTTCGTGGGCTCTCGCCGTTCTTGTGCCGCGTTTTCCCTCCTTCGCCCGTAGTGTACAATCACGTTCCGCCGCATTGCAGACATCGAAACCGCAAGGCCAGCGAGCCAGCCGCGGCGAGTGCAACGAACGCTGGCGCTTCGGCGGTCAGAGCAGCGGGGTGCACGACGATGATTCGCCTCTTTCGTCTGGTTATTATCTTCGCCATTCTGCCGGTGTTTTCGTCACTCCCCGCATTCGCGCAGGCCGACGCAAAGGCGCTCACGCTGGAGGAATGCATCCGGTTGGCGCAATCCGTGCCCTCGGCGGCCAGCGTGGCCAAGCAGGAAAGCGAAATCGCCGGGTTCGGCGTGAAGCAGGCGCAGGCCGCGCTGCTGCCTCAATCGCAGTTCGACACCGCCTACACCTACAACAGCGTGCTGCGCGGCGGCTCGCCGTTGCAAAGCTTTGTGGCGCTCAACGGCGTGCGCGAGTACCAATTCCTGCTCACCGCCTCGCAGGAGATTGACCTTTCCGGGCGGCTGCGCGCCGACGTGGCCCGCGCCCGCGCCGAGCGGGATGTGGCCGGCGCCAGCGCTGCGATCACGCAGCGCGACATCAAGCGCGCCGTCACCGCCGCGTACTACCGCTTGCTGCTGGCGCGCCATCTGGAACAAGCCTTGCGCGATTCGCTGGCCGAGGCGGAAAGTTTTGAAAAGCGCACGCGCCTGCTGCTCGAACAGGGCGAAGCGGCGCAGGCGGACCTGGTGAAAGCCGCAGGTGGCGCGGCCTTCCTGCGGCAGGCGTACAACGCGGCGCAACTCGACGCGCAGACGGCCAACCACGAACTGGCGGCATTCTGGACGAAAGACGTCGCCGCGGCGCTGGACATTGTGGACGTCTTCGACCCGCCGCCGGCGCCGGAGAGCGCAGCGTCGCTGGCCGGAACGTTTTTGTCGCGGCCGGAGTTCAGCCTGCTCGACGCCCAACGGCGGAGTTTCATCCAGGAATCGCGGCGCATCCGCGCCAATTTGTATCCGCAAGCCAACCTCAGTTTTCAGTACGGGCTGGACACGAATGTGATCCGCGCGCGCGACCGCGGCTACGCTCTCTTCGTAAATCTCAACGTGCCCATTTTTGATTGGATGAGAACGCTGAACGCTTCAAAACAGTTTCGACTGCGCGCGGAGCAAACGGACAACAGCCGCGCCCTGGCCGAGCGCGTCTTCTCGCGGGACTTTGAAAGCGCGCGCACGCGCGTGAAAATGCTCTTCGAGCAGATCGGCATCGCCGCGGCGCAGATGAAGCTGGCCGAAGAGGACGTGCGGCTGAGCCGCATCCGCTTCGAAGGCGGCGAAGGCTCCGCACTGGACGTGGTCACCGCGCAGACCCAGCTCGCGCAGGCCCGCGGAAACTACTACACCAGCATCGCCAATTATCTGAACGCCAGGGCCGATCGGGAGGTCGCCGCCGGACGATGAAAACTATGCTTGCACTTCTCGTTTGTGTTTTGCTCGCCGGTTGTGCAGCGCAAAAAGAGGAAGCTGGGCCCAAGCCGGTGGTGGAAGTGAAAGTGGCGCAGGCGGAGCTGGCCGACGTGCAGATTACGGTGCACGCGCCGACGACGCTTTTTCCGCGCGAGCAAGCCACCATCGCTTCGAAAATCACCGCGCCGATCCGCTGGCTCGGCGCGCGCAAGGGCGACCGCGTCGCCGCCGGACAAGTGCTGGCGCGACTGGAGAACCGCGACCTGCTTGCGCAGCGCACCGAAGCGCTGGACCGCGCCCGCACCGACCTGGCTTCCGCGGAGGCCGCGCTGAACCAGGCGCAGAAAAATTTCGACCGCCGCCAGAAATTATTCGAGCAGGGCGCCATCCCCAACCGCGAACTGGTGGCCAGCCAGACGGAGCTCGCGCAAGCCAAAGCGGCGCACGAGGTCGCGAAAAAATTCTTCGACTTGCTGAACAATCCCGCGCGGCAACAAGAACTCCGCAGCGCGGCCGTCAAACCGGCGCAGGGGAAGATCCGCGAATCGTTCCTCAACGCGCAAATTGAGTTCACCGAAATCCGCAGCCCGTTTGCCGGCACGATTACCGAGCAGTACGTCTATCCGGGGGACATGGCCAAGCCTGATTCGCCCATCTTCACGGTGATGGATTTGTCGGTGGCGGTAGCGCGGGCGCAGGTGCCGGAAGCGGAGATTGCCGGCGTGACGGCTGGCAAAACATGCGCGTTTGAAAACGCCGACCGCCCGGACGCGAAAGCGCAGGGCCGCGTCAGCGTCGTCAATCAGGCGGTAGACCCGGCGCGGCGCACCGTGGAAGTCTGGTGCGAGCTGGCGAATGCCCGTGCGTCGCTGCGCGCGGGCGAGTTCGGCTCGCTCACGATTGTCACCGGAGCAGCGCCCCGGAGCGTCGTCGTGCCCAAGGAGGCGGTGCAGTTTCTCGAAGGCACGCGCAAAGGGTTTGTGATGCTGGTGGGCGCCGACAAGCACGCCAAAAGAGTCGAAGTGGAAGGCGGAGAGATTTTTTCGGGCAAGGTGCAGATTAAGCAGGGACTGAAGGCCGGCGACACGGTCATCATCGAAGGCGGCTACGGCCTGCCGGACGGCGCCGAAGTGCGCGTCTTCGACGAGAAGAAGCCCGCGGAGAAAAAGCCGTGACCGGACGTCTCGCGGAGTTCGTCGAAGCACACGGCCGCGCGCTGGTGATTGTCGTCCTCAGCTTCGCGCTGGCGGGGATTGTTTTTGCTTTCCGCTTGCCCATCGCGATTCTGCCACAGACCGATTTTCCCCGCATCGTCATCCTGGTGGACAACGGCATTGCGCCGGTGGACGTGCAGATGGTCACCGTGACGCGGCCCATCGAGGAAGCCATCCGCATCGTGCCGGGGATCACCGACGTGCGCAGCAAGACGGGGCGCGGCGCGACAGAAATCAATCTCTTTTTCCGCTGGGATGTGGACATCCTGAATGCGCTGCACCTGGTGCAGGGACGCATCGCGCAGATTATGCCTTCTCTTCCATCGGGCGCGCGCTTCGATATCAACCGGCTCACCTTTTACCTTTTCCCGACGGTAGGTTGCAGCATCACTTCCCCCACGCGCACGACCGCGGATCTATGGGAACTGGCGTACTACGACATTGCACCGCGGCTGAACCGCTTGCCGGGCGTGGCCGAGGCTCGCATCGTCGGCGGGCGCCCCCCGGAATTCCACGTTCTCGTTTTGCCGGAAAGATTGAATGCGCTGGGCATGCCGCTGACTAAAGTGGTGGATGCCATCCGCAGCACAAACACGATCTCCGCCGCGGGCATGATTCAAGAGAATTATCACTTGTACCTGACTACGGTCACGGGGCTGGTGCGCAGCAAAGCGCAGATTGAAGAAACCGTGGTGGAGGTGGTGAAAGGAACTCCCATCCGCGTGAAAGACATCGCCAGTGTGGAGCCGGGAGAGCAGGTTTCCTACAAAATCGTAACGGCCAACGGGCGGCCGGCGGTACTGGTGAACGTGATGCAGCAGCCGGATGGCAATTCCGTTGAGATTGCCAACGAGGTGAACGCGGAGCTGAGCACGATTCGCAAGAGCCTGCCGCCGGATGTCGAGCTCTCGAATTACTATGACCAGTCTTTGCTGGTCCGCGATTCGATTCGTGGAGTGGCTGAAAGCATCCTGATCGGGCTCCTGCTCTCGGCCGCTGTGCTCGTCGCTTTTTTGAAGAGTTGGCGGACCACCCTGGTGGCGGCGCTGGTGATCCCCCTGGCGGTGCTTTTTGCCGTGGTTTTCATCCGGTTGTTCAACATGAGCTGGAACTTGATGACGCTGGGGGGCCTCGCGGCGTGTATCGGCGTGGTAATTGACGACGCCATCGTGATGGTGGAAAACATCATCGTCCATCTGTCCATGGGGCAGGAGCTGGAGGAAGCGTCGCGCAGCGCGATTCACGAGCTGACGCCGGCGTTAATCGGCTCCACGCTGACGCCAATTATGGTTTTCGTGCCGCTGGTGTTTCTCAGCGGAATCACCGCGGTATTCTTCCGCGCGCTGGCCCTGACTCTGGTGACCGCACTGCTGGCCTCGCTCTTCCTCGCCATTTTCTTCACGCCGGTGCTGGCCAGTGTGTTCTTCCGCGCACCGAAGGGACCCGTGGAAACGGACATGCACCGCGCCGAACAGGCCGGCGAAGGCCGAATCCTCCGCTGGCTCACCCTGCGCTATGAAGGGGCGCTCGGCTGGTCATTGCGCCATACGTGGATCGTCATCTTCGCGAGCGTCCTCATTATGGCCGGCGCCGTTGGCCTTTTTTATCTACTCGGCAGCGGATTTCTGCCGGAGTTGGACGAAGGCATGTTTGTGCTCGATTACAAAACGCCTCCCGGCACCTCCCTCGAAGAAACGAACCGCGTGCTGCTGCATATCGAGCACTTCATCCGTGAGACGCCGGAGGTGGAAAGCTACTCGCGGCGCACCGGCGTAGAGTTGGGGATTTTTGTCACCGAACCAAACGAAGGCGACTTCGCGGTGAAACTGAAACGGGACCGCAAGCGCCCCACGGTGCAGGTGATTGACGAGCTGCGCGACAAGATTCACGCGTCCGAGCCGATCATCGAAATCGAATTTCCGCATATGCTTGAGGACTTGATCGGCGACCTTGTTTCGTCCCCGCAGCCCGTGGAGATCAAAATCTTCAATGACCAGTACGGAGTGTCCAAGCTGTTCGCGCAAGACGTCAAAGAATGGCTCCCCAAGGTCCGGGGCGCCGCGGACATCATTAACCGCACGTTGGTGATCGGTCCCTCCATCAATTTCCACGTGAGTACGGAGAAAGCCCAGCGCGCGGGGTTCAGTGTGAGCGATATTGCAGATATCGAATCCGCTGTCGTGGACGGCGTGGTGGCGACGAAGATGATTCACGGGCAGAAGGTGATTGGCGTTCGCGTGCGCTACCCCGCGAAATATCGCGCGACCGTGGATCAGCTCAAGAGCCTGCTGCTGACCTCCCCCAACGGGACCACCGTTCCGCTTTCCAGCATCGCCGACGTGGAAATGGAAGAAGGCATCACGGAGATTCTCCGCGACAACTTGCGGAACATTGCCACCGTCACCGCCCAAATTTCCGGACGTGACCTCGGCTCCGTGATCGCCGAAATTCAGCAGCGGCTGCCCAAGGAACTCAAGGTCCCCCCCGGCACGGAGATCGAATACGGCGGGCTGTATAAGATCCAGCGCGAATCGTTCCTCGGTCTGACGCAGGTGTTGCTGGCGTCCATCCTGCTCATCTTTATTATTCTCATTTTTGAGTTTCGCTCGTTCTCGCACCCCATCGCCATTCTGGTAGCCACGCTGCTGTGCTCGTTTGGCTCGCTGCTCGCGCTTTACCTGACCCGGCAGACGCTGAACATCTCCTCCTTCATGGGCGCCATCATGGTGGTTGGCATCGTGCACAAGAACGGCATCCTCATGCTCGATGCGGAAAAAGAATTTTCCGCGCGAGGTCTGCCGCTGCGCGAAGCCATTTACGAAGCGGGGCGCCGCCGCCTGCGTCCCATCCTGATGACCGCGCTGGCGACGATCTTCGGCATGCTGCCGCTGGCGCTGAATGTGGGCTCCGGCGCGCAGATTCTGCAGCCGCTGGCCATCGCCGTGATCGGCGGCGTGGCGGTGTCCATGGTGCTGTCGCTGCTGATTACACCGGTGCTGTACTACCGCTTGCGGCATTGGGGATTGTAAAAACTTGCCGCTCCGTACAAGATACTTCGCGAACGAAATCAGATTGGAGACATGCCGATGGAACGCAGAGATTTTCTCCGCACGAGTCTGATGGGCGGCGCAGCGCTGGCCAGTGGCGCAGCGCGCGTCGAAAGCGCCACGGAAGCACCGGCGCAAGCGTCGCCGGCATCCTTTGAGCTGGAAGAAATCACAATTGCCGAATTGCAGCGCGGCATGGAGACGGGAAAATTCACATCGCGGTCCATCACGGAGCAGTACCTCGCGCGCATCGAGGAACTCGACCGGCAAGGCCCCGCGCTGCGCGCCATCCTCGAAACCAATCCTGATGCGCCGGCCATCGCCGATGCGCTCGATCAGGAACGCCGCGCCAAAGGCCCGCGCGGGCCGTTGCACGGAATTCCTGTTCTGCTGAAAGACAACATTGACACTGCGGATCGCATGACCACCACCGCGGGTTCGCTCGCGCTGGCGGGTTCGATCCCGCCGCAGGATTCCGGCGTCGCGAAGAAGCTGCGTGCGGCCGGAGCTGTGCTGATTGGCAAAGCCAATCTCAGCGAATGGGCCAACATCCGCTCGGACCACAGCTCGAGCGGCTGGAGCGGGCGAGGCGGGCAATGCCGCAACCCGTATGCGCTCGACCGTAATCCGTGCGGTTCGAGTTCCGGCTCGGGGGTGGCCGTCTCCGCGAATCTCGCGCCGGTGGCCATTGGAACGGAAACGGATGGCTCGATCGTGTGTCCCTCGAATGCCAACGGACTGGTGGGCCTCAAGCCGACGGTAGGATGGGTGAGCCGCGCGGGGATCATTCCCATTTCGCACAGCCAGGATACAGCGGGTCCAATGACGCGCACGGTGGCCGACGCCGCGGTGGTGTTTACTGCGATTCTTGGCATAGACCCGCGCGATCCGGCCACAGCAGTACTCGATAAAGTAGTTCCTTCCGACTACACGAAATTTCTGAATGCGAACGGCCTGCGCGGCGCGCGGCTCGGCGTGGCGCGGAAGTTTTTTGGATTTCTTCCGGCCGTGGACAAAATCATGGAAGCCGCGCTGGCCGAAATGAAAAAGCAGGGCGCGGTGCTGGTGGACCCCGTCGAAGTGCCGATGGACAAGGAATTCGGCGACGCCGAATTACTCGTGCTGCTCTACGAATTAAAAGCCGACCTCAACGCGTATCTCAAATCATTGGGGCCGAACGCGCCGGTGAAAACGCTGGCGGAAATCATCGAGTTCAACGAAAAGCACCGCGAGCAGGAGATGCCCTATTTCGGGCAGGAACTTTTTATCAAGGCGGAAGCCAAAGGGCCGCTGAGCAGCAAGGAGTATTTGACCGCGCTGAAGAAAAATCAGCGACTGCTACGCAAAAAAGGCATCGACGCAACCATGAACAAGCACAGGCTCGATGCCATCGTCGCGCCCACGGGCGGGCCGGCCTGGGTGACGGACCTCGTCAACGGGGATCATTTTTCCGGCGGCTGCTCGGGGCCTCCGGCGGTAGCCGGGTACCCGCACATCACCGTGCCCGCAGGGTTTGTGCGCGGTCTGCCGGTGGGGATTTCGTTCTTCGGGCGAGCGTGGAGTGAATCTGTGCTTATCCGGCTGGCCTACGCGTACGAACAAGCCACGCACTTCCGCCAAGCGCCGAAGTTCCGGTCAACCGCTGAACTCTGAAAGCAGCGGCCTACAGGCAGAAAGAGAATCCCTCGTCTTCGAGCAGGATTCAGGAGTTTGCGGGATTCGGCTTGTCCGGATTGATTTTCAGTTCTTGCATCGCCTTCTTCACAACAGACGCTTCGATTTTTTTCTCGCGCAGGAGTTCGGTCAGCGTGCCGAAGGCGATGTGCCGCGCGTCCACTTCGAAGAAGTCGCGCAACCCGGCGCGGCTTTCGCTGCGGCCGAAGCCGTCGGTGCCGAGGCACGCCAGCCGCCGCGGAAACCACCGCGACACCATCGCCGGCAGCGACTTCAAGTAGTCTGACGCCGCAAGCAGCACGCCCGGCGCATCGGCCAGCGCCTCAGTGGCGTAGGGCACGCGCGGCTTTTCCGTAGGATGCAGCAGGTTCCAGCGCTCCGTTTCCAGGCCGTCGCGATAGAGTTCCTTGTAACTCGTCACGCTCCACACATCGGCGGCCACGCCGAATTTTTCCAGCATCTCTTGCGCCTGAAGAGCTTCGCGCAAAATGGCGCCGCTGCCAAAGAGTTGCGCGCGCAGCTTGGCCTTTTTGTTTTCCGACGCGCGGTAGCGATACATCCCGCGCAGAATTCCTTCCCGCGCGCCCGCGGGCATGGGCGGCTGCGCGTAGGGTTCGTTCATCACCGTAATGTAGTAAAAAATGCTTTCGCCGTTTTTGTACATGCGGCGGATGCCGTCGTCGATGATGACGGCGATTTCGAACGCAAACGCCGGATCGTACGCGCGCAGGTTGGGCACGGTGAGCGCAAGGACGTGGCTGTTGCCGTCCTGGTGCTGGAGACCTTCGCCGGCTAGCGTGGTGCGGCCGGACGTGCCGCCCAGCAGAAACCCGCGGCAGCGCATGTCCGCGGCAGCCCACACCAGGTCGCCGATGCGCTGCAATCCGAACATCGAGTAATAAATAAAAAACGGAATCGTGTTGATGCCGTGCGTGGCGTAAGCGGTTCCCGCGGCGGCAAACGACGACATGGAGCCTGCCTCGGTGATACCTTCCTCGAGGATTTGTCCGTCGCGCGCTTCCTTGTAGTAGAGCAGCGTGTGCATGTCCACCGGCTCGTAGAGCTGGCCGGTGTGCGCGTAAATGCCCACCTGGCGGAAGAGCGACTCCATGCCGAAGGTCCGCGCCTCGTCCGGCACGATGGGCACCACCAGCTTGCCGATTTCCTTGTCTTTGAGCAGCTTGTTCAACATGCGCACGGTGGCCATGGTGGTGGACACTTCGCGGCCCTCGGTGCCCGCTAAGAATTCATCCCACAGATCGCCGAATTCCGCTTGAATGGGTTTCGCGCGCACTTTACGCCGCGGCACGTAGCCGCCCAGCGCGGCGCGCCGCTCGCGCAGATATTGAATTTCCGGGCTGTCGTCCGGCGGACGATAGAATGGCGCTTTGTGCAGGTCTTCGTCCTTGATGGGAATACCGAAGCGCGCCTTGAAATTGTGCAGCTCTTCTTCGTTGATTTTCTTCTGCTGGTGCGTAATGTTTTTCCCTTCGCCGCTCTCGCCGAGTCCGTAGCCCTTGATGGTGCGCGCGAGAATCACCGTCGGCGCGCCTTTGTGCTCCACCGCGGCCTTGTACGCGGCGTACACCTTGCGCGGGTCGTGCCCGCCCAGGCGCAGCTTGGGCAACTGCTCATCGGACACGTGCTCGACTAGCTTCAGCAGTCGAGGGTCATGCCCGAACCAGTGCTTGCGAATGTACTCGCCGCTTTCCACGACGAACTTCTGGTATTCGCCGTCCACCATTTCGCCCATGCGATGGCTGAGCAGCCCTTCCGTGTCGTTTTCCAGGATGGAGTCCCAATCGGTGCCCCAAATCACTTTGAGCACGTTCCAGCCCGCGCCGCGGAAGGCCGCTTCCAACTCCTGAATGATTTTCCCGTTGCCGCGCACGGGCCCGTCGAGCCGCTGCAAATTGCAGTTGATGACGAAGATCAAATTGTCGAGTTCTTCGCGCGAAGCCAGCGTAATGGCGCCCAGCGCTTCCGGCTCGTCGGTCTCGCCATCGCCGAGGAAGGCCCAGACTTTCGCGTCAGTGGCCGGCTTCAGGCCGCGGTCTTCGAGGTAGCGATTGAAGCGCGCCTGATAAATGGCCAGGATCGGCCCCAGGCCCATGGACACCGTGGGAAACTCCCAAAAGTCCGGCATCAGCCACGGGTGCGGATAGCTGGAGAGCCCGCCACCGGGGGCGCGCTCGCGGCGGAAATTTTCAAGCTGCTTGATGGAGATCCGCCCTTCCAAAAACGCGCGGGCGTAAATCCCCGGCGAGGCGTGCCCCTGAAAATAAATCGTGTCGCCCTCGAACTCGTCGGTGCGCGCGCGGAAGAAATGGTTGAAGCCGACCTCGTAGAGCGTGGCCGCGGAAGCGTAGGTGGAGATGTGCCCGCCGATGCCGTTCTCCAGTTTATTCGCGCGCACCACCATGGCCAGCGCGTTCCAGCGGATCAGGCTCTTGATGCGCCGCTCGATTTCCTGATTGCCCGGGAAGGCCGGCTGCACGCTGGCGGGAATGGAATTCACGTAGGGCGTGTTGGCGGTGAACGGCGTCTTGACGCCGGCCATCTGCGCGCGCACGCGCAGCCATTCCAGGATGCGTTCGGCGCGCAGCGGGCCGCCGTCGGCCAGCACGCCATCGAGCGATTCGCCCCATTCGAGCAATTCGTCGTCAGCGAATTGCGAAAGCGATGTTTCTGCGTCGTCACTCATAATTGTGCGTTCCTCTACTCACGACAAGAATTTCCAAATGAGTTTAGAAGTATACAGCGTTTCGCTGCGGCGCGCGCGTCTGCGGATGGGCGAAATTGCAGCACTCGGCGACGGGCTAGCCTCCAATCAGCCTGCGAGCGGCGAAAGAGATGCATTTGACTTTTGCCGGTGTATGATTCCCCCGCCGTGGTGATGGACAAGCCCAAAAGCGTGATGGGAGAGGTCTGGGGCGGGCTGGCGGCGATGCTGGTGGCGCTGCCCTCGGCGATTGCCTTCGGCGTGACGATTTTTTCTCCGCTGGGAGGGCGCTGGGCCGCAGAAGGCGCCATCGCCGGCATCCTGGGAACGATTGCGCTGGGCATTGTCGCGGCCACTTTTGGCGGCACCAACCGGCTGATCACCGCGCCGTGCGCACCGGCGGCGGCGGTGCTGGCCGCGCTGGCCATTCAACTCACGCAGAAAAACATGCCGCCGGAATCCGTGCTGCTGCTGATGACGCTGGTGGCGTTGTTGTGCGGCGCGCTGCAAATTCTTTTCGGAGTGATACGCCTCGGGCGGCTCATCAAGTACATGCCCTACCCGGTAGTCAGCGGCTATCTAAGCGGCGTGGGGCTGATCATTATTATCAGCCAGGTGCCCAAGCTTTTCGGCGTACCCTCCGGAACGCCCTTCTGGAAGGGACTCTTTTCGCCGTCGCTGTGGGTGTGGCACGGGTTGGCGATCGGCGGAGTCACCATTGGCGTGATGTTGCTCGCGCCCAAGCTGACTAAAGCGGTCCCCGCCGCAATCCTTGCGCTCGCATCCGGCATCCTCACCTACTTTGGCCTGAGCTTTGCCGATAAATCGCTGCTCACGCTGGCGGAAAACAAACTGGTCATCGGACAGTTTGGCGGCTCCGGCGGCGGTTTTCTCACTGCGCTGGTCGGGCGCTGGCAGGCGATTGCCGCGCTGAATCCGTCGGAGCTCACGATCATTATCACGCCGGCGCTGACGCTGGCCGTGCTGCTCTCCATTGACACGCTGAAGACCTGCGTGGTGCTCGATGCGCTCACGCGCAGCCGCCACAATTCCAACCGCGAATTAATCGGCCAGGGCCTGGGCAATCTGGCGACCACCGTCATCGGCGGCGTGCCCGGCGCCGGACAAATGGGCGCCACGCTGGTGAACATTTCCAGCGGCGGGCAGACGCGGATGTCCGGCGTCATCGAAGGCACGCTCGCGCTGCTGGCGTTTCTCGTGCTCGGCAAGCTGATTGCCTGGGTGCCCATCGCGGCGTTGGCGGGAATCCTGATTGTCGTCGGCTTCCGCATGTTCGACCGCAACAGCCTGCACTTGCTGAAGTCGCGCTCGACGATTCTGGATTTTGCGGTGATTGTGGCGGTCGTGGTGGTCGCTGAAACTGTCAGCCTGATTGCCGCTTCCGGCGTGGGCATCGCCCTGGCCATCCTTTTGTTTATCCGCGAGCAAGTCGGCGGCTCCGTGGTGCGCCGCATCACCTACGGCAACCAGATGTTTTCCAAGCACGTGCGCCTGCCGGAAGAAATGGAAATTTTGGAGAAATACGGCGACCGCACGGTGATTTTCGAGCTGCAGGGCAGCCTGTTTTTCGGCACTACGGACCAGCTCTACACGGCGCTGGAGCCGGAGCTGAAAAAACGCAAATACGTGGTGCTGGATATGCGCCGCGTGCACTGGGTGGACGTCACCGCCGCGCACATGCTGGAGCAAATCGAAGACACGCTTCACGAGCACCGGGGATACCTCATCTTCAGCCACTTCCCGCACACCGTTCCCAGCGGCCGCGATTTGGAAGGCTACATGGGCGAAGTGGGCATTGTGCGGCCAGAACATCACCGCGTGCGCGTTTTTGAGTCCCGCGACGAAGCCTTGCAATGGATTGAAGATCGCACCTTGAACGAAGTGCACGTCGAGCGCGTCATGGAGCAACCGCTCGAACTGCGCGAGATGAGCCTGTTCGCCGGCCGCAAGGAAGAAACCCTTGTCGCCCTGGAGGCGTGCCTGGAGACGCGCTCGTACAAAGCCGGCGAGAAGATTTTCTCGCGCGGCGACCAGGGCGACGAACTGTTCCTGATTCGCCGCGGAGCGGTGCGTGTCGTGCTGCCCGTGGCCGGCAAGCTGGCTTACCACCTGGCCACGTTCGGACGCGGCGATTTTCTGGGGGAGATGACTTTCCTCGATCGCGAGCCGCGCTCGGCGGACGCGATCGCTTTTACCGACGTGGAACTTCTGGTGCTGTCGCGCGCACGTTTCGACACCTTGGCCAGCGAACACAAGAAGCTGGCCATTCAACTGCTCGAAGGCCTCGCACGCACCATTGCTATCCGCTTGCGCCGCGCCAACACCGAACTGCGCGCTTTGCAGGAAGGCTAATTCGATTTCGCTGGTGGGCCCGCCTGGATTCGAACCAGGGACCAACGGATTATGAGTCCAATTCGGGCCATTTTCCCAACTTGTTTACGGACTTCCGTTTCCGCGGTAATTCACTGATTGGACTTCAGTTATCATGTATTACGGGGATGAACGGAGTTGCATCAAAATGCGTTTCAAGTGGCCGGGAGTCCCGACAAAAGTCCCGACACTATCGCGTGGCGACTCTGCGCCTCTCACCCTTTTGCTTTTCTTCTTTCTCCCGCCTAGCCCGATACCGTTCGATCTTCACCTGGGCCTCGACAAGGTGTCTCTTTGAAAGATGCACGTAGCGCATCGTAGTCTTGAGATCCTGATGGCCCATAAGACGCATCAGCGTTAGTGGATCTGTGCCGCTCTCAATCGCCCTCGTTCCGTATGTGTGCCGAAGGTCGTAGATCTGAAATCGCGGTTGGATCTTACTATCTTCAAGCGCTTGGTAGTGAGCAGGATGGAGCTCTCCCATGGGACGAGACCAATCAAATCTGCGGCCTACGCGTGCTGGGAATAAATAGTCTCCCTTTGCTTGGAGCAGCCGCCGCCTCAAAATTTGCGCTCCTCGATCCGTCACAACAACATCGCGCTTCGCGTTTTTCGTCTTTCCTCCTGCGATGTGAAGGAACGCTGGCACACTCGCGAGGTGAATATTCTCCCGTCGTATCGAACATGCTTCTTCGGGACGCAATCCCATTTCCAGTATAAGGGTTGCGATGTCCCGCAGCGGATTTCGAGCAGCATTCAAGTATCTACGCTCTTCCTCGAAAGTCAGGATGCGCTCGCGACCACGCTCCTTCAGGAATCGCACTTTCTTTGTGACGAAAGGCGTCGTTGCGAGCAGATCCAGTTGAAGAGCAAACGAGAGAATGCGTCGGAGACACGCTAAATCGCGATTCACTGTGGAGGGCGAACAACCCTTTTGCAACCTCGCCTGCTTAAACCTTTCGATGTCATCTGCACGAATTTCGTCCAGCCTTTTTGAATCAAACCAGGGCCGAAGACTCTTAAGGGACACCTGGTACCGCTTCCAAGCTCTAGGGCGAAGCTCCGCCCTCGTCCGCGACAAGAATTCAGAGGCGAAGTGCAAGAAGAGCGGTGGGGGTTCAGGCTCGAGAATCCCGCCGCGAGACTGGGCCAACTTCTCCCGCATCTTGTTTTCATAGCGTTCTGCTGCTTTTCGGTTTGTCAGTTTCGTGGAACCCCAAAAACGGCGACCCATGAAAACGAAGTCGAACTGATAGAAGGGAGAGCCCTCGCGCTTGAACACGCTCATGCTTTTCCTCCTTCCTACCCTGCTGGAGATTGGAACCTTGCGGTCTTATGCAGAGGACTTCGCTTTCGTTCACTCGCCGTACCGTTCTCCTGAGGGCTTGCCAAGGTCACGAAACCGCTCGCCTCTTCTGTCTACATTCCCGTGAGCCTCACAGCAATGGGGATATCCCCTTGCCCGCCTGTATCCACTAGGTGCCCAGCCAAGTACTCCTCCAGGTCCGAGCGGCGGTAACGCACGAGCCTATCCTCCAGCTTTATGTAGGGGGGACCCCGGCGCTGCGAACGCCATTGAGCGAGAGTTCCCAACGGAATCCCAAGGAATTCAGCTGCTTGCTTCGGAGTGAGTAGGACCTCTGAATGAATAGCCATCTTCGAACACCTTCGTTGGCGGCTTAAGTCCGAACAGGAAATGTCCTGACTCGTACTTCCTCAAGGTCACGAAGCCCTGCGCCAGGTCGCGCGGGACTGTATCGTTGTCCCTGGATCGGATTCGGAGTCCCATGCTGCATGGCACAGACCTTATAGCCAGCGCTCCATGAATGCATCCTCGCGGCGCGCTCCTTTGTAACTGTTGGGTGAACTTGAATTCTCGGGTGGCTGACTAAGGCGAATAGATGCAATCGGATCCCGATAGCACGCAAAATCCGTTAGGTGTTTTTCGCTAGTCGCAGGGCTTCTGGCGAATGCCTCGGTTGGGAGCCTTATGGAGGAAGACGACAGCGGAACGCCAATCTCTAACCACCCATAAGCGGTGCTTGCTCCGCCGTTTTCTTGCCGGTTGCAACATTCATGACTAACATTTCGGCCGCGATGGTCACGCTGTGGCCCCACTACAACCGAGCTAGCGCTTCCGCTTGGACGTGCGCCGTTTCGATTTGCCACTTTTCCTCTTGGCTGACAGCTCTGCCTTCACAGCAGCGGCGATCTTCGTCGCACTGACTTTGTATCGGAAAGCCGCTTCGGAGAGGTTCGAGTCCTTCGAGAGAACCTCGTCGCCACCGAACCCTAAGTAGTACAGGTCCGGCACAAGGGCGCATGTCGCCATGAAGCGGTTGAGATCAGCCGCCGTCATTGAACGGATTTGGTCTTGGGCCAGCTTCTCATGGTCAACAGACATCCCTCCCCAAGACGCCTTGGTCTTCTTCTCCTCCCACCCGTAGACCTGGAATAGTCTGTGGTGGTTGTCGTGGCCGAGTCGCCTGAAGTAATCCAGCGCAACCATTTCGAAGTCGGCGCGGTTCAGTGTGCCGGGCAGTTCCTGTCGGACAGCTTGGAGAATGCGGAGGCGGGCCTCCTTCTGAATGCGTGCCGCAAGTGCGATCTTTCTGCGCTGCTCCCTCTCCTGCGGCGAGACTTCATAGCGCGAGGCTCGTCCGTGGGTCTTGCACTTCTCCTCCGTGCAGATGTGGAGGACCGTTCCCGCTTTTCGGCCATCAACCACGACTGCAACTTGCGTGTTGGGGCACTCTCGTTCGCCCTCGGCTCGCCGGTACTGGCCCTCGTAGAGGGTGTTCGGGGCTTTCGTGTGAGCCTGCCAGTAGGGGATCTCCGAGACCTGAAGGGGCTTTTGCCCTTGTTCTTCCAGCGGCTTGACGTGCAGTTGGACGAATGCCTGAACCTTCGCCCTGTAACACGCCGGATCCGTGCACAACGATTTGTTCCGAATCTCAGGAAAGAGCAGCGGGTTGTTACCCGTTCGTTTCGGGCAGGCCGTGCACGGGCTGGCGGTCGGTAAGAGATTGGCATCCCCTGCATCGAACGGAGCATTCTTCAAGTCGAGGTGAATCTCGCGTTCGATCCACTCGCGAAGCTCTCGCACGCTTACTGCCTCAGCCTTGCGGTCCTTCAGAATGGACTTCACGCTCCTGTGGCCCGGAAAGCATTCCGCAAGAGCGCGCTCCTGGTCCCTCGGCTGAAGTCGCGCGATTTCGAGCGCGTGCGCGACGGTAAGCCTGCCTTCGTAGAATGCGGTTCGCACAGTGGGAATCAAGTCCACAAGCTTCATCCGGCCATAGACGTACTTGGCGGTCTTGCCTACCTTGGCCGCGATTGTCTCCACCGTGTACAGTTCTGGATTGAGGTCTCGCAGCGCCCGGTACCCAAGCGCCTCATCCAGTTCGTGAATGTCGGCCCGCTGGAGATTCTCGATGAGTTGGATCTCCCTGCATTCGGCGTCGGTGAGTTCACGCACGGTCGCTGGAATCATTTGCTTACCTGCGAGTTTGGAAGCGCGGAAGCGGCGCGCACCGGCCACGAGTTCATACGTGCCTTCCGCACCTCCGGGCAGCGGACGCACGAGAATCGGCTGCAAAACCCCATGCACCTTGATATTGTCGGCCAATTCACGAAGTTTGGCTTCGTCAAACGTGCGCCGGGGATTACCTTTGGATTCTTGGATGCGGTCCAGTGAAATTTCCCGCAATTCCATGGGGAAAGGCCGAGTCTCAACACCTTGAGCTGCACTCATGGAAGTTCTCCTTTCCACATAAAAAACCAATACTCTTCCCGCAGGGGCGGGGTGACCGTCCGATGGGCCCCAGAGATCATCCAGATTCTTTCTCGCTCTGGTGTGGTGTAACTGCTGAACAACCCAATCACATGGATCGAGGTCATTTGAAGGGGAGAAGGAATAAGGCTGGTGAGGTCGCCCAGATCTTAGCTAAGTACTATAACCATGATCAGAAAAGAGGTTATACTGAGTGCAGCGTCCCAAGACTTAGACACGACAAGTTGCGCCAGTGTGCTTTTGTCGTCTCTTGTCTCTTGCCATTGGAGGTCCCGACAGTAAGCTAGGAAAGTTTGGCTGTCTACTTGGTGATTAGTCTTCTCTACCGTTCTTCTCGGGCAGTAAGCATTTCGGCCCATTCGCAACCGCCACTGAGGCAGGGGGGGGCAGAATGCGAAGTGACAACCAGAGGATTCCCGTTCTTTTCTTCGCGGTTTTATCAGCACTGTGGCTGACAGCTTGTGGGGGTGGTGGAAGTACCGCACCTCCCCCTCCTCCTCCGCCACAACCGATTTCAGTTTCGACATCCCCCGCGACTGCGAGTGTACCCTTGGGAGGCACGCAACAGTTCACCGCGACAGTCAGCAATACCACCAACGCACAGGTCAGTTGGAGCGTAAACGACATTCCTGGTGGTAACAGCACTGTCGGGACAATCTCGCCCACGGGTTTATATGCTGCTCCTGGTCGCCTGCCGGCACCCACTACTGTAACTGTCGTGGCGGCTAGCCAAGCAGATCCCTCAAAAAAGAATTCTTCGAGCGTTGTGATTCAAAGCAACATTACAGGCATAACGTTAATTCCTCAGAATCCTTCGGTGATTCTTGGGGACTCCATGAATGTGAGCGCAACCGTGAGTTTCTCGTCTCCGGGTCAACCCGACACGAGTGTCACATGGACCCTGACCGGGATTGGCTCACTTATTCCGATTGACTCCAGCACGACTGGATTTGCTGCCCCTGCTACTGGGACGACTCCCGCGACGTCAACACTGAAAGCGACTAGCGTTGCCGATCCGTCAAAATTTGCGACGGTACAGGTTCTGATTCCCCAGGTGGACGTACAGGTCTTTCCCTCATCAAGCCAAGTTCCGGTCCAGCAGGCGCAGCAGTTTCAGGCTCAGGTGATGAACGCGAAGAAGACAAGCGTGCAGTGGTTGGTAAATGATATTTTGGGAGGTAACGCGACTTTCGGGACGATCGACGCAAGTGGATTCTATTTGGCGCCAGCCGCGATACCCAGTTCCCCGAGCGTCACAGTTAAAGCGATAAGCGATGCTGACACTACCCGCTTCGGGTCCTCGACAGCAGTCATCCAGCAAATAGTCGCGGATACGACTCCTCCTACCATTCTAGCCACCATTCCGGCTAGTGCAGCGGTCGACGTTCCCATCGACGTAGTTCTTCAGATCAATTTCAGTGAGGCCATTGACCTTGCCACTGTGACTTCAGCTTCGGTAAAGCTTTCGACAGGAGCAACAGATGTACCTTTATCCTCGGGATACGATCCATCGAGCAATTCGCTGCTCTTGATGCCCGTGTCTGCTCTGCAAAACGGGGTGACTTACACGGTATCAATTCTTGCTTCCATAAAGGACCTCGCGGGGAATGCTCTAACGAATCCGGTGACGTGGACCTTCAGCACTATTCAACCGCAGGTCGTCACAGGTTCCGTCACCCCTCCTCAAGGTGTCAGCGCATCGAATCTGACTATTACAAGTTTGGGCCAGTCCTCCTCCCCTTCGGCGACCGGCTCCTTTCAGACTCCTGTCAAGACTTTTGGCGTAACGACGATTGGCGCGGTCTTTCCCGCCAATAGCTTTGCATATCTCGGCTTAGCAATTGCTCAGAGCCCTCCTCCCGGCGGACAACCTGAGAGCATTCTTTCTGACAGCCATCAGAGGGTCTTGGGAAGCAGTAGTCCTATGCAGGTCGATGCGCAGACGACAGCCGAGTCTCTGATCTTCTTAAGTCCACACTTGGCCACCAATGACCCTAGCCAGGCCCAGAACATGCTTGGCGTAATCAAGGTTGATCCATTGGTTCGCGAGTTCGCAGCGATCATTGATTCTAAATCTTCTGGAATAAGTCCCGTTGATGATCCCGAGTTCTTGGCCGCATATATCGCGGCGCTTAAATCCGTTCTGAATACGCTAAGCAGCCAATCTTCTGCTCCGGCAGTGCAACCGTCCCGGCAGCCTGTTGTTCATCAAATTTTCTTGCCACTCACATCAGCGAATACCTCTTTTAATCCCCCGAACGGCCTAACGCAACACTACGTCGATATCGATTTAATACGCTTCGAATTTCACTCCGATGGAAACACTTATTTCATCACTCCAAGAGTTCAGCCTTGGGTTGGGGTCGACTGGCTTATAGACTTTGCTCAAATCGATCCATTGCAACTGCCAGCGGATCTGAATCAGATCAGCAAGCTTGATGTGTTTAGTCCTCGCGTTACACAAGGCTGTCTTTTGCCGGGTGTCACACCAGGGGCTGAGTGCCACCTCCCGTCTTGGGCCCAGGCAGACTTCCCGTTCAGTCGGATTGACGTGATCTCCGATCTGACGTCCGCTATTGCCAACAGCCTCGGAACGTCCTCGTCGAGCGAGTTGTCGATTCCTTCAAATGTGGATGGAGCATACGTCGCGCGGCTGTATAGCGGCGGAATCTTTGGCGATCTTCCAGAGTGGACGGATCCAATACCGCGAATCCCCCACGGATTGGGGAATGCGTCCCAAGCGTTAGTGCTGAACATTTTTTATGCTGCGTGGGATGGATTATCGGCTGCCTCTGGACTTACTGCCTCTGGCACGTGCGACCCACAGCAAATTCGAATGCTCGTCGGTGACTCCTGGCTGGCAATCAACTCTTCAATCGTACGGCACGCTAATCCTTCGACGGGTGTGCTCGATGCGGCTGGCGTGAGTGACGTTGTAGCGGATGCGCTTAATTCGTTGGTTGGAGCTACGGTAGCCTGCACAACTAGCAGTTCAACTGGTGGCTTGCTTTCTTTTCTGGGTCAGTTGGGTATGACTGCTCTCCGCAGCGTGAACATCCTGTCGAGAATCAATTCCGCCGGACAAGCAGGCTATCGCGTTGGGAGTCTTCTTGCTGCCTCTCCGGTGGAGACTGCTATCTTCATTGTCGGTTCCCTACCAGCCACGAGGGTATGCACAGTGGCTATTACGCCTCCCAATCCCACAGTCACGTTGGGAGCTCAAGTTTCCATTTCTGCAGTGGTTAAAGATTGTTCGGGCGCAATCATCAATGGTCTCCCAGTGAATTGGATCTCCAGCAATCTTGGCGTCGCCACCGTCGACAGCTTTGGCAAAGTGACTCCACGGAGTCTAGGAACCGCGACTATAACTGCACAAGTCGGCTCACAACGAGGGTATGCAACTCTGACCGTGACTTCTGCTCCTCTCGACCACATTGATGTTCAACCGTCGTTTGTTGGAATCCCTGTGGGCCGATCAGTGACATACATCGCGGAGGGACGCGACGCATCAAACAATCCAGTTGCAATTAGCGCCCCAGCGTGGAAGTCCAGCGATACTAATGTCATAAAAGTCGATGCCGCTACAGGAGTAGCAAGCGCGCTGGTGCCCGGCACGGCCACAATCACGGCCACGGCCGATGGCAAGTCAGGCACTGCTCAGGTGCAGGTCGTTGCGGGCTCTGTAGATCATATTCATGTGTCACCGTCTACGGCAACCGTTCAGGTCGGTAAAACACAGCAGTTTGTTGCAACATCTCACGATGCCGCGCATAATGTCGTTCCCAACATTTCCTTCTCATGGATTTCAACTGATCCGAAGA
Organism: Acidobacteriota bacterium; assembly: GCA_023481105.1. Classification (GTDB taxonomy): domain Bacteria; phylum Acidobacteriota; class Terriglobia; order Acidiferrales; family UBA7541; genus JACQDE01. Next base: position 41,972 of record JAMCWK010000048.1, read on the forward strand.
TTGCTAGCGTCGTTGGTTTGCAAGGCGTGGCTACGGGCGTCAGTCAAGGATCCGTTCAGATCCAAGCATCTGCTGCTGGCAAGGCAGGAAGCGCAAGCCTGCAAGTTGTCGCCCCCGGGACAGCGCCGCAGATCAGCGGGATCAGTCCCTCCAGCCCGCAGGTGCAGGTGAACGTCAGCCAGACCATCACCGTGCAGGGGAGCAACTTCCAGCCTGGGTTGACGGTGACGGCGTTCTTCCCGGGCGGCGGCTCGAGCACGCTGAGCGGGTCGCAGATTCAGAACGTGACTGCCGGCTCCTTCCAGGCGTCGATGGTCCTGAACTCGGCAGGGATCTGGGGCATCCGGGTGAACAACCCCGACGGGCAGCAGTCGAACACCTTCAACTTCACGGTGACGGCAGCGCCGCCGTTGATCAGCAGCGTAGTGCCGAGTTCGTATCCGCCGTCGAACAGCAACCAGACGATGACCATCAACGGCAGCAACTTCGTGAGTGGAGCCACGCTCAGCTTCGGTTCGCCGTCCAGCGGAACGATCCCCAGCACGGCCAGCAAGCTCACCTTCGTCTCCAGCAGCCAGCTGAGCTACCAGTTCAACAACGGCAGTGATGCGGGCACCTGGACGGTGGTGGTCATCAACCCGGATGGGCAGCGCTCCAACCCGGGGAGCTTCACGGTGACCGCCGCAGCGCCGGTGATCAGCGGCGTGTCGCCGATCTCGTATCCGGCCTCGAACAGCAACCAGCCGATGACCATCAACGGCAGCAACTTCGTGAGTGGAGCCACGCTCAGCTTCGGTTCGCCGTCCAGCGGAACGATCCCCAGCACGGCCAGCAAGCTCACCTTCGTCTCCAGCAGCCAGCTGAGCTACCAGTTCAACAACGGCAGTGATGCGGGCACCTGGACGGTCGTCGTCATCAACCCGAACGGGCAGACCTCCAACTCGGTGAGCTTCGTGGTCGTCCCACCGACCGCGCCGCAGATCACTTCCATCAGTCCCACTACTGCTCCGGCGAGCATCTTCACCATGACGCTGAACGGGACGGGGTTCCAGAGCGGGGCGGGGCTGAAGGTACACGTCACTGGGCCGGCGACGGACAGCACGGCTCCCCCGGTGACGTTCATCAGCAGCACTCAGATCACGGCGCAGTTGGACATGCGCGGCGGACCGGGCAGCTTCCAGATCCAGGTGATCAACCCGGACGGCCAAGCTTCCGGCTACCTGCCGTTCACCATCACGCCATCGATTACCTCGGTCAGTCCCAACCCGGTGATCGGTTCCAACAGTGCGCAGCCGTTCACCATTATCGGCAACGGCTTCACGGCCAACTCGACGGTCACCCTGCGGGACAAGACTGCGGGGCAGGTCTTCCCCAACCGCGCCATCAGTTCGCGGAGCAGCACACAGTTGGTGATCAACCCGGTCTTCACCACGGCTGCCGCCACCTGGTCGGTGGAGGTGCTGGACGGCAGCCTGTCTTCCGGAGAGTTCACCTTCCAGGTCGTTGCGCCAGCCGGGCCGCAGTTGACTTCCATCAGTCCGACCACGGCTGGGGCAAGCATCTTCACCATGACGCTGAACGGGACGGGGTTCCAGAGCGGGGCGGGGCTGAAGGTACACGTCACTGGGCCGGCGACGGACAGCACGGCTCCCCCGGTGACGTTCATCAGCAGCACTCAGATCA
>JAMCWK010000014.1 GCA_023481105.1 Acidobacteriota bacterium
GCAGCACCATCAGAAAAAAACTGGAGACCAGCTTGTGCTGCGGCGCGAGGCCAATGCAGTGCAGCGCCGCGCGCACCGTTTCTGCCGTGGTGTTTGCCGCGCCGCCCACCGACCCGTCCGCATGTCCCGCCGCGACCATCAGCGCCGCAAAATACAGCGGCTTCGCTGCCGTCGTCCGCGCTTCGTCTAGCGTCGTGCCGCGCGCGCGCCGGCGCTCAAAATAAATCTGCGCATACATGTCGAGATGCGCGCTCGCGCCCGGGTCCAGCAGCGTCACGCCGCTCAGAGATGCGCCCGCCTGCGCCGCGGCGGCCTGCAGCACGTTCGTCCGCCCCAACAGCGTCAGCTTCGCAAATCCCTCCGCGGCGACGCGCGCCGCCGCGGCAATCACTCGCGGGTCTTCGCCTTCCGGCAGCACGATGTGCTGCGGCACCGCGCGCGCCCGCGCTTTCAGCATTCCCAGCACGTTCATGGCGGCATCAAATTACCACAAAAGCGCTTGTGAAGCGGCAACCCGCCCACTTTTTGGCGGGTTGCTTTACTTCGAATCTTTGTTCTTCTAACTTCTGCCTTCTAACCTCAATCTTCCTGTAAAATAGTTTCTTCAATTCTTTCTAAAGAGGAACCATATGGGTCTGCGGAATCCGCGGAGTATTGTTCACAACAACCAGCGTCTCAGCGACATCCTCGACGCGCACAAAAAATTCGTCCGCGGCGAACCCGGCGGCACTTGCGCAAGTCTTGAGGGTGCAGACTTGTCCCGAGCAGATTTGCGAGATGCGAATTTAACTCAGGCAAAACTCGCCGGGGCTCGGCTCGAGGAAGCCGATTTGCGCGCCGCCATGCTGACTCGCGCGAATCTGAGTGGCGCCAACCTGCGCAAAGCGCAACTCATGAACTGCGATTTGACGGAAGTCAACGCGGAAGGAGCGAATTTCAGCGCCGCAAACGCCAGCGGCGCGGAAATGCTTCGCATCAATCTTGCGGGCGCCAAACTCGAAGGCGCCATCATTCGCGGCTCCAATCTGCGCGCTGCAAACTTTCACGGCGCGGACTTGCGCAACGCAGATCTGACCAACGCTCTCGTTTCGGAATCGAATTTATCAGAGGCAATGACCGACGGCGCAGACCTTTCGAAAAGTGTCGTCCGCGACATGAAGAAAGCGGTTTCGTAGGACAGGCTTCCACTTGTCCCGAGCGGAGCGAGGGAGCCTGTCCTGCAACCACGTAGGAATCCTTCCCTGATTCGATCTGTGTAATCTGCGGAATCTGCGGATTGTATTATTTCCCGCTGCCGTCTTGTGCCGCGCCGTTGGTTGCCGGACGTCCCGCTCCGCGGCGGCGCGTTTCGATGCCCAGCCGCTTGATTTTTTGATTCAGCGTGGAGAGCGGAATCTGGAATCGTTCGGACGCTTCCGTCTGGTTCCAGTTGGTTTGTTCGAGCATGTCCAAAATAATCCGCCGCTCGACCTCCTCCATAATCTGAAACAGCGATGGCACCGAGCTATCCGCGCCGGTGCGTGCGCCGGGCTCGCCGGGCAGCAGCGGCATGATTTCGCTGAGCTGCAGCCGCACGCCCTTCACTATCTCCTTGGACCGCACCGCATCCGGCAGCAGGTCAAAATCCATCGCCTCGCCGGCGGAGAGCACCACCGCGCGCTCCACTACGTTTTCCAGCTCGCGGACGTTTCCCGGCCAGTCGTAATCCATCAGCAGTTTCATTGCCGCGGCCGTAAAGCGTCGCGGCGGCTTGGCATTTTCCTCGCAGTAGCGCCGCAAAAAATAGTCAATCAGCAGCGGGACATCTTCCTTGCGCTCGCGCAGCGGCGGAAGTTGCAGGGCAATCACGTTCAACCGGTGGTAGAGGTCTTCGCGGAAGCGGCCGTCGCGCACCAATCCCAGCAGGTCGGCGTTGGACGCCGCAATCAGCCGCACGTCCGTCTTAATCGTTTCCGTCCCGCCCAACCGCATGAACTCGCGCTCTTGGATCACGCGCAGCAGCTTGGCCTGCGTTTCCGGCCCGATGGTGGAAATCTCGTCGAAAAAAATCGTGCCCGTATCGGCCACTTCGAACAAACCCTTTTTCGCTACCACCGCGCCGGTAAACGCCCCGCGCACGTGCCCGAAGAGCTGCGATTCCAGCAGGTCCACGGGCATCGCGCCGGTGTTCACCGCCACGTAGGGCTTGTCCGCCCGCGGCGACGTCGAGTGAATCGCCTTGGCGATGAGTTCCTTCCCCGTCCCCGATTCGCCGTGGATCAGCACGGTCGAGCGCGACGCCGCCACCTGCCCGATCAAATCGAACAGCGCCAGCATTTTTTCGCTTTTGCCGACGATGTTGGGGAAGTTGTAGCGCTGTTTCAGCGCGCGTTTCAGTTGCAGGTTTTCGTCGCGCAGCCGCCGGTCTTCCACGGCCTGCGCCACCTGTGCCAGCAGTTCGTCGTTGGACCACGGCTTGGTGATGTAGTCTTTCGCGCCGGTCTTGAACGCCGCCCGCGCCATATCAATGGACCCGAACGCGGTGATGAGGATGACGCTCAGTTCCGGGTCGCGCGCGCGAATTTCTTTCAGGATGTCGAGTCCGTTGCGGTCCGGCAGGCTCACGTCCAGCAGCAGCAAATCGTAGGGACGATTTTCCAGCGCCGTGAGTCCCGCGCCCCCCGTCTCCGCCGCGGACACTTCGTAGCCTTCGGACGCCAGCAGCAGCTCCAGGCCCTCGCGGATTTCCAGTTCGTCATCAACGACCAGGATCGCGCCCTTAGACATGCACGGCCTTTCGAGCTACCGGGAATTCCAGGCGGAAGGAGGTGCCCTTGCCCGCGGTCGAGCGCACGTCGATCTTCCCCGCGTGCTCCTTGATGATGCCGTAGCTCACGGAAAGCCCCAGCCCCGTGCCGCGGTTGGCGCCCTTGGTGGTGAAGAACGGATCGAATATCCGGTTTACGAATTCATGCGAGATGCCCACGCCCGTATCGGTAATTTCGATTTCCACCGAGCCGTTGTTGGCTCCCGAGCGCACTTCCAGCATGCCGCCGTTGGGCATGGCGTCGCGCGCATTCAAGAACAAATTCAGAAACACCTGTTGCAGGCGGTTCGCCGAGCCCAGCACCGGCGGCAGTTCCTGCGCCAGCGTCTTGATGATGGAGATGCGCGCCGTGCGCAGCGGGTGCGACACCAGCGACAGCGTTTCTTCCACCACGCTGTTCAAGTTCACTTCTGCGAATTCCGCCCCGCCGGTGCGCGAAAAATTCAGCAGGTTGTTCACGATTTCGCTCGCCCGGAACGTCTGCTTCACAATCTTATCCACCAGCTTGTGCCGCGGATCGTCCGGCGGCAACTGCCGCGCCAGCATCTGGCTGTAATTGGAAATCACCGCCAGCGGCGTATTCACTTCGTGCGCCACTCCCGCCGCCAGCAGGCCCAGCGACGTCAGCTTCTCGCTCTGCATCATCTGTTCTTCCATGCTCATGCGCTGCGTGATGTCGTCCACCAGGATCAGCCGCCCCAGCCGCTCCCCGGTTTTCCCGATGAGCGGCGCGATGGACACATTCACCACCAGCTTGCGCCCGGCATGGTTGCGCAGCGGAAATTTGTAGATGCCGGAAACGTGTTCTTCCGCCGCCCGCGCCGCGATTTCGCTGCACAAGTCGTGCGGCAGCACATCCTCCAGCTTGCGCCCCACCGCGCCCGCGCGCGACACGCCGATCAGTTGTTCCAGGTGTGAGTTCCACGAATCAATCGAGCCTTGCAAATCCACCGAGAGCACGCCCACGCTCAGCGATTCCACGATGTTTTCGCTGAAGTCCTTCAGCCGCTCGATCTGCACCGCTTTCTGCTCCAGCGAGTGGTACAACCGCGAATTGTCAATGGCGATGGCCACGTAGTCGGCCATGGTCAGCAGCAGTTCCACGTCTTCGCTGGAGAGGAAGTCGCCGTCCACCGTTTTCCCCACGCCGAGGAACGCCACCGGGCGGTCGTGAATGCGGCAGGGGATGAAGTAGTTGAGGTCCAACTGCTCCAGCGTGGCGCACTGCGGCTCGCTGAGCATCTCCCGCTGCCGCGCCAGCTTCGCCGACTCGAAGAACAGATAGCCGAACGCCGTCGCCGGGTTCGTCGAAGAAAGCATGCTCAAGTCCAGCGGCGCGCCGTAGCGTACGCCCATGGACCGCGCCAGGTAGTACGTCGGCGGCTGCTCCCCGTTTTCCAGGAACACCGCCACGCGGTCCACCAGAAACGTTTGCGAAATGCGGTCCAGCACCGAGCCCAGCATCGGTTCCAGCCGCACTTCGTTCGTCAGCGTGCGCCCGAACTCGATCAGCGTGCGTCGGTAGTCGAAGCGGTCGCGGTAGAAGAAGCGGTCCAGCCGCGCCTGGATCCAGTCGCGGATCGGCTGGAACAGCAGCGCCGCAATCACGATGGGAATCACCGTGCCCACCGCGCCCGTCGGCCACGCCGCGCGGAACAACTGCCCGATCAGCGATACCACCGCGAAGTAAATCCCCACCACGCCCGCCGTGGCCACCGTGTACGCCACGCCGCGCTTGAAAATAATATCCACGTCCATCAGCCGGTAGCGGATGATGGCGTAGCCGAAGCACAGCGGGATCAGCGCCAGCGACAGCGCCGAAAACTTCATCCACCACCGCGGCAGGATGCCCAGCGAAAACGGTACGATGTACAGCAGCACGAAGGGCACGGCCCCCGCCAGCGTTCCGCCGGTCACCCACTTCAACTGTTGCCGCAGCACAGCGCTCGGCGCGCGACGGTAGCTGCGCAGGAACACCAGCGCCGCCAGCAGGAAGTAGGCCCCGATGTACAGGTGCTCCATCTGGTCCAGCAGGATGCGCGCGGGCAGCGACGGCACCAGGCTCAGCGCCCGCGTGGCCACGCCGATGTGCAGCAGCAAAATCAGCGCGGGCACGCCGTACAGTCCCAGCAGCCGCATCGCGTGCGCATACGGCGAAGCCCGCCGCTCCGGGAACACCAGCGCAAAGTGCAGCAGCACCGCCGGCTGCAGCAGCAGCGCCGCGGCGTTGGCCCAGTAAATTGTCCAGTCAAACGGGTTCAGTTTTCCGCTGTAGTGGAATGAATACAGGATGTACGACGCGAGGCAGAAAATGTAGAAGTGCACCGCGCGCGGCGCGTTCCATCGGCTCACGAACACGAACAGCCCGATGAACAGATAGAGCAGCCCGGTCACGCGCAGGTAATTTTCGATGGACGCGGGCTTGTCCGCGTCCTGCGTCACCACGCTGGTGTCAAACTCCGAACCCCCGCGGTTGATGGAGTAAGTCAGCTTGGCCCACGGGCCCGCTTTGAACAGCTCTTGCGTCACCTGCACGGCGCGCTGGATTTCACGCCCGCGCACCTGCCCCTTGATCACCTTTACGATGTCGCCGACCTTGATGCCCGCGGTATCCGCCGGCGATCCTTTGGCCACCAAAAACGCGCGCACTCCGTTCGGAGAATCTTCCCAGGAAACCCCATCTTCTGGAGTGACAAACGTGGAGCGTTGCGCGAAGTTCAGAATGCCGAAGATAAACGCCGCCAGCGTCAGCAATGCCAGCGACACTTGGCCCAGCCGCAGTCGTAAACTGCTGCTCATCAGAACACACCACCCGCGGAACCACTACCCATTTTCCCGCACGTTCCCTTCCAGAATCTATGAGAACTTGTTTTATGTAAATAATTCAAATTAAATGACTTACTAAGACAATCCCGCCTCGATTTCTCCTCTATTTCGTTTTCTGAATTCATCGTACGGATTTCCGTAATTGCCCTCGAATTTAGAACTGGAAGCTGAAGCCTCCCCGGAACGTACGGAAGGAAGGAACGAGTAGGATTTGCCCCTCCGGAGTGTTCACCGGCACGTAGCCCTGCGCCAGTAAATTGCGGAAATCAGCCAGCGCCTCCACCTTTCCCGGCAGAAAGAAACTCGGCAGAGGCTGGCGCAAGCGCACGTTCAGATTTGGATCCAGAAGGTAAAGGGTTTCACCGAAGGCATCCTGCCGCGAAGCCACCGCCCCGCTGATCCACTTGTAGCTGGCGGAAAAATACGTTCCTGCGTACGGCACGCGCCCGGCCACCCGCGCTGCAAAGCTGTGCCGCTGCCGCGTGGCCAACGATTTGCGCAGTTCTGTCGCCTCCGGCAGCCACTCCGGCGCCAGCGCGCCGGCCCACGCGTAAATCACATCCGCTTCCCAATCTCCCGAGAATTTCTGATGGTACGCGAGCCGCGTGCCCATGGCGTTCGATTCCCCGCCATCGTATGCGAACGAATGGGAGAACGAGTCCTGGAAAAAGTCCGGCCCCAGCGCCGAGCCGCGCCCGAACACTGCCGTGTGCCGCGAACGGTCGCGGAAGACCGACGCCACCACGCGGGCCTTGCGGCCGAGTTCATGCTCGATCGCGATCTCGTCATGCCAGCCGCTTTCCAGCACCGGCCTCCCATTGCGCAGGAAAACAGCAGGGAACGCATCGAGCGCCAGCAGCGCGCTTTGCAATGCGCCGCCCGGGTCTCCGAGCGCGGAGAACGGCCGCGGTGCCACGGTCAGCGACGCTTGCCACCCGTGCGCCAACTGCATCTCCAATTGTCCGCGCGGCCGCAGCGACGATGTGGAGCGCCCCACGCCTACCAGCAAATACTCCGCGCCGTAGCGGAACACGATGCGGTCGCCCAGCGTGAGCACGCCGGAATGATCCATGCGCGCTCCGCGGAACACCGGCCCTTTCTCGCTTAACTGCGTGCGCCGCAGCACCAGCGTGGTTTGCGGCCCGTTTCCAAGCTCTCCCGACGGCAGCCAGATGGTCGCCAGCCCCGCGGAGCTGGAGCGTTCGTAGCTGGCGTCGCCGGCGAAAATCAGCCGCTGCGTGCGGCCCACTTTCTGCTCGTAAGCAAATGCCGTGGACGGCGCGTCCACAATGTTCGAAACGCTGCCCGGCCGCCTTGCACCGGAGGTCAGCTCCACGCGCCCGCGCGCCCCGCGCTTGTAGCTCGGCGCATCAGCGCGCGCCAACGCATCGTCATCCGCCGCTTCGTCATTCGCAAAGCGCAACACCGGCCGTGTCGCCGTCGACGCTCGCAGCACCCACGCCCAGTCGTCCGCCTCGGACGGCTGCACAGACTGCCGCCGCAATCGGTCCAGAGACGTGAACACCGAGTCCAGTTCCACGCGCAGCATGGTGGTCAGCTTGGCTTCGATGTGGATGTGGCGTTCCAGCGCCGGCAGGAAGCCGGCCAGCGTCACGCGCACCGAGTAGTAGCCCGGGCGCACTTTCGCGGAGGAAAAAATGCCGCGGTCATTCGTTTGGAATTGAATCGGTACGGCAACGCGCGCTTCTTCGGAGAGCAGCACCACGGTGGCGCCCATTTGCGGCACTCCGGCGGGGTCCACCACCACTCCCGTGAGCTTGCCGTAGGGCGTGTCCGCGCACACCGGCGCGGCCAGGGCCAGCCCCAGTAGAAACGCCCAAGCGAGAGCCGGGATTCGCCGACAGTTCACAGCGCTTCGCCTCCCACCTTACTCTTTGGCCGCGGGCTTCTCCAACGGCTTCTCCGACGGCTTGATCGTGAACACCGCCGAGGGAATGGGATTGATCGTTTTCTTGCTGACCTGATCTGTCACGTGAATTTCGATTTTGTATTTGCCGGGGGCAAAACTCGCCAGCGAAATCGTTTTCTCGATGGTCAGTTGCTCCCCGCCTTGCTCCAACTGGTCGGAAGTTTCCGCCTGCTTGGCAATTTCCTTGCCGTCTTTCTGGATGCGGTATTCGATGGCCGCGTTCGATTTATGCGACGTCTCGTCGATGCCCAGGTTGTACACCTGCAGATAAAATCCCATGCGGTCGGCTTGCGTGAACGTGGCATCCATCCGCGGGCGCACCTTGGAGGCCCCGATGACGAATTGGCCCAGTCCGATTTGCCGCGCTGGCACGCGCTCGATCTGGTCGGCGATGATCAGCGTGCTGGCCGCCAGCTGAGTTTCATCGTATCGCGGCACGCGCAGCGCCGTGTTCACCACGCCCACGTTTCCGCTGTTCACATCCTTGATCACCAGGTCCAGCTTGTACAATCCGGGCCGCAGCGGCACGGCTTTTTGGTACACGGACATTCCCTTCAGCGACGCTTGCAGCAGCGTCTCCGGGAAGTCGCGATTCACCACGTCCTCGAAGGTTTGCACGATACGTCCCGTGATCGTGGTGATGCGCCCGAAGATATTCAGCACGCCGGAGTGCACTCCCTCCGTCGCCTTGAAGGTCATTTCTTTGTTGGGAACTTGCACGGTGATGGGCACCAGCACGGTGTCGCCGGTCACCCGCAGATAATCGAAGCGGTAGTCGAAATGGATTTGGTTGCGCAGCATCCGGAAATTCACGACTTCCTCGAGGTCCTTGAACTTCACCGCCGGCGGCCTCTGGATTTTGCCGTAGAGGTCCAGCCGTTCAAAAATGCTGAACCGCGAGGGCGTGCCACCCATGCTGCGGCCCAGCCGCGTGCCGTCGGGATTCGTGAAGCGGTCCGTCTTCGAAGCCATGCCCATAGCTTCCATGTCCGTCAGTCCCGCGTTGGGAATCAGCAGCAAGGCGTCTTTTTCGGAAGGATCCATGGTCAGCCGGTACTCGTTGCTGCCCGACTGATCCACAAACTCCAGGATCACGTCGTTGCCGATGCCTTCCAGATAGCGGTAGCGCCATTTTTCAAACGCGAACGTGGACGTTTGGCCGCCGCCCTCTTCATAGGGGCGGTTGTAACTCCCGCCGGTGGGGTGCGATTCCACCTCATCTGCCGGGCCCCACATGATGTAGATACGCCCGCGGTCCGTCCTCCAGCCGGGGATGCCGCTGGCGAAGCGCTCGTTGGCGTACGCGATGCGCCGGTAGTGCTCCTCTTTGGTTTCGTTCTCGATGGTGTCCGGCGTGGGGTCGCGCCGCAGCCAGAACTGCTCGATAAATTGTTCGCGCTCTTCGTTCGTATTCAACCGCAAAAACGCGGCGCGCTCTTCGTCCATGATGATGTAGCCGACCTCTTCCTTCAGCCATTTTTTGTAGGGAGTGGCCAGCTCTTTCTCGCGCGCGCGGTCCGACTTTTGCTTTTCCGGTTTGCTCTTTTCCTTGGACGGTTCCTGCGCCCACACCGCCGCGGGCAGCGCCAGGCCGGCTGTCAAAAGCCCCAGAATGAAGACACGAATACTGCGGTTCATGGCCATACCTCGATCTCTTCCTGAATCCAGAATTGTAGCCCTCTCCGAAGACGGTGGTCAACACTCATTTGGAGATTCCCCCGTTGCTAACCTCTTTAGAACTCTTGAACTTGTCTTGGGTTGCCTGCGGTTTTGTCTTTGTACCGCCGCCATCTTGCCGGCGCTTTGACTTCGGGGGCGAAGCAACTTTTCAATAGCTAGATTCAGTCTCGGCTACTTGGCTGCGGTCTTTTCCTCAATCACTCAATTCTGCGGTTTCTTCAATTGCTCTCTCGCCGCCCGCACCTTGGGCATGTACGGGCTCTGCGGGTCCAGCTTTTCAAACGCATCCAGCTCCGCCGCGGCCAGCTCCACCTGTCCCGCGTTGGAATAAATATCCGCCATCAGCAAATGAATTTTGCTGGGCACGTTGTTGGCGGCCAGGGCCTGCTTGCCGTGGGCGATGGCCTTCTCCCAATTCCGTTGCATCGCCTGCGACCGCGCCAGCTCGAACGGCCACTGCCAGCCTCGCGGATCGATTTCCTGCGCGCGTTGCAGCACTTTTTCCGCTTCTCCATAGCGTTTCTGCGTGATCAATATCGTGGCCAGCGGGTGATACGGCTGCATGAGCTTGGGCTCGAGTTCCATCGCCCGCGTGAAACACTTTTCCGCCTCCTCCAGCGCCTGCATTTGCAGATGCGCCAGCCCCAGCACCACGTGTGCGTCGTAGAACTGCGGCGCCAGCTCGATGGCGTGCTGCAGCAGCGGCACACTTCCGCGCGCATCTTTTTTCTCGTTGAGCAGCTTCAGCCCTTTGGTGAATTCCTCCCGCGCCTCTTTGGGAGTTGCCAGTAGCCTGGAAGAAACCACCCCGGACGGAGCAGCTGGCCATGGGGGCGTTTCTGGTCGCAGTTGAATCGCCACAGACTTGGAGAATTCACCGCGGCGGATGTCAAAAGCCACTTCGGCCGACAGATAGCCGTCGCGCGTGGCGCGAATGGAGTAGGACTGGATGATCAGGGTGGAAGATTCGGCGTGACCGCCGCCGTCGGAGAAGGTCACCTGCAGAATGCCATCGGGAAACTTGAGCAAATCGAGCCGGACGCGGTCGAGAGGGGCTTCCGAGGCGAAGTCGGTGACGCGCACGGAGAGGTTGGTGGTTTGCGTGGCGAGTTGCGCGGCAATCGGAGCGGGCAAAGCCAGCATACAAAGCGCAGCGGCAAATTGTGGCAGGCGTGCGAGGGAATGCCTGTGGGATTCGCCTCGAAACGAAGGCACAAGAACGATCATGACAGGATCTCGTCGCCGCTCCCGGCGTGTGGGTTCAGGGGCAGAGTAAACCCGCCCCGCACGGGAATCAAGGTCTCCGTGCTATCTGCGAGACCGTCCGAAAAAAAACCGGGGAGCCTGAGGGCTCCCCGGGAAGAGGTTAATCCTAACTCGATCGCTCAAAACTTGAGCTTGAGGGTGAACTGAATGTTCCGGTTCCCATCGCGCCGCGTGCGGATGGCGGCGGTTCCGGAGGAATCGGCTTCACTGCCCAGGACGAACATGTTCGCATGGTTAAATGCGTTGAACATCTCCGACCGCAGTTCGACCGTGTAGCGCTCGTTGATCTTGGTGTCTTTGTAGATCCCGAAGTTGACGTTCCACGAACCTGGCCCGCGGAAGAAATTCCGCCCAGTCATGTTCGACGGATACGGCCCGAACTCCGACGTGCCAGTGATTGGGTGGGCATAACTGCTGTCGAACAGTCCCGCCAGGTTGAGATAGGTGAAGGTAGCCGGCGTGGTTGGGTCCGCCGCGGGCTTGTCCGGACCTGTTCTGGGAATGGCCCCAACTGCGAACAGGCGCGGACACACCTCGAAGAAAGCGTTGGTGCAATCGAAGATGGAGAACGGCGCACCTGAGGACGCTGTAAAGATGGGAGCAACCGTCCAGCCGTCCAGTATCCGCTTCCACATGCCTTGCGTGTTGCGGGCGAACGGGACGTTCCAGATGGCGCTGACCACGCCGCGGTGCCGGATGTCGAAGTCCGCGTTCCCGCGATCCAGTTTCGGATTGAACGGATCGAGCAACCCGAGGTTGAAGTTGTTTGAGGACTCGCTGAACGTCGAGCTGAGGTTATCAAAGGTGTGCGCCCACGTGTAGTTAAACGTGAGCGTCAGGCCCGTGTTCGCCGGATTGTTGACGTTCGCGCGGATGCTCAAGGCGTTGTGATTCGAGAATGCGCTGTTGCCGCGCCGGTTGAGGAAAGTGTACTGTGTGGCGCGCAGACGCGTGCGACAGCTAAAGGGGTTGCCTGCGGTGCAGGGGTCACCCAGATAGACGTTGCCAGCGCCAGCGCGGTTGGGGTTCTCCAGGGAGTACAGGTTACTTCCCTTGGAACCGGCATAGTCAACAGCCACCACCACCTTACTCAAGACTTGCTGCTCGACAGTGAGGCTCCAGAACTGCGCGAATGCGGTCTGGATATTGGAATCGACGTTCCGGGTGCTGACCGGAGGAAGTGCCTTCGTGCCGGTCGAACCGGCCAAAGGTCCGGCCACGTTAGTCGGGATCGCAATGGAAGGCACGTCCACGCCGGCGATGAGGGCGATCACAGCATAGGCGGGCGGATTCTGGATCACGTTGAAGGTAACGTTCCCGAAGTTCCGCTCGTAGCTGATGCCCCAGCCACCGCGAAGGCTCGTCTTGCCGTCGCCGAAGACATCCCAGGCGAACCCGAGACGCGGAGCGAAGTTGTTCCAGTCCTTCTTCCACAAGCCCTTGATCGGGCTATTCGGAACCGTGGCGACGCCGCCGTTGCGGACCCGCTCGAAGATGGAGGCGCCACCGCCGTCATAGTAGTTGGCATCGAGGTTGGGGTTCTTGTTGTGCTGCACGCCAAAGTACTCCCAGCGCATGCCGAGGTTAACGGTCAGGCGCGGAGAGACACGCCACGAATCCTGCCCGTAGAAGGCGAACTCGTGGTAGCGATTGCTGCGGGAGAAGCTCGGCTGGCCCACCGGCAGGGTGAGTGTGCCGCTCGGATCGATCTCGCTGCCCGTGATGAAGCCGTCCGAGTTCAGATCCTGGCCGCACGGCTGGCCGGAGATGGTCGGGTATCGGCAGGGAAACTTGCCCTGCGGATCAACCGCCGAGGCAAACTGCCGCAGTTCACCGCGCAGGAAGTTGTCAAATGCCTGTCCCACGTTGGCACCCAGGGTTGCGGAAGGGTTCTGATAGGCGCCGAAGGTGCGGTTGTCGCGGATATAAACATAGGAGCCGCCGAACCGCAACTGGTGAGCTCCGCGGACGTAACTAAGGTCCTGGTAGGCCTGGACGAAGTTTTGCGGTCCGCCGAAGGGGATGCCAGAACCTGGGCTGAACGGCAGGTAGCCGGGCAGGGCAGCCAGATCACCCAAAAAGCGCGTGGGTACCGTCCGGAAGAAGAGTGTGGGACTGGACGGCTGCGGCCCGAGTGGCTGGTTGGTGTTCAAGCGGTTCAAGACGATCTTCGACTGCATCGTGAGCCTCGGCGAAATGGACCGCGTCATGGAAACTAGGAAGCTATTGTTCGACGTAGTGGCGCCCGTGTCGAAGCCCTGGTACGCGCTATCGGCATTGGATCCGACCAGGAAATCCCCTTTTTCCAGGGCGTACCGGCCGTAGATCTGGGTTTTCGAACTGACGTTCCAGTCTACCCGGCCCACCAAGGAGTAAGAGTTCTGGGGAGACCCGCCACCGGAGTCCGACGGGCGGCTGTAGGTGACCCGGTCGAATACCGGTGTGGTGGATAGGAGTGTCGTATCGCAGAGAGAACCAGGGGCACACGGATCCGAACCTGCTGCGGCCAAATCGCCGCGCGTGTAGGTCCTCAAGATCTGGAGATTGGAACGCCGCTGGCCGTACGTGGTGAAAAAGTTCTGCGTTGCCGGCGCGGCGAGCCCGATGAACTGCGAGGTGGGGACGACCACAATCCGCGGAGCAGAACTCCGGATGCGGGTCCACTCCGTGCTCTGGAAGAAGAACAGCTTATCCTTGAGCGAAGGCAACACCGGCCCCCCCACGGTGTAACCGAATTGGTTGCGGGTGTACACCGGCTTGGGGATGCCGTTGGCGTTGTTGACAAAGCTGTTGGACCCCAGCGCCGCATAGCGGCCGTACCAGAAGGCCGAGCCGTGATACTCGTTGGTACCGGACTTGGTGGCGACATTGACCACACCGGCGGCGGCCCGGCCGTACTCGGCCGTGAAGTTGTTGGTGATCACGCTGAATTCCTGCACGGCATCGAGGGGAATCGCCTGACCGATGGTCGCGGTGAATTCGTCGTTATTGGAAGCGCCATCGAGCAGAATGTTCGTGGATGCGGAACGTAATCCATTGATAGCCACGCCTGCTCCGCGTCCGCTCGGATCCGCGTCGGATACGTTGGCAGCTGTCCCCACCAAGGCGTACGGATTGCGGTTGAAAGTGGGCAGTTGGAGAATCTTCTTCGTATCAATGACTTGCTCGATCGTTTGTGTTTCGGTGTTGACGGCCACGCCGGCTTCGGCGGTGACTTCCACGATTTGCTGCGCTGCGCCGATAGTGAGTGCCACGTCTTGGGTGACCCTCGAACCCACCGTCACCTGCACGCGACGCTCAACCTTGGCAAAACCACTGGCCTCCACGGTAACGTCATAGAGGGCGGGGAGTAGATTGGTGAAGGCGTAGTACCCTTTCTCGTCAGTCACTGCGTTTCGCTGCGCTCCAGTGCCCACGTTTTTGATGGTAACGTTGGCTTTCGGGACCACAGCGCCGCTCGGGTCCGTGACCACGCCCACGACCGAGCCCGTCTCGGTTTGCGACATCGCAATCCCCGAGAAGGACAGGATCAGGGCCAATACGGTCAACAGCCCCGCTATCTTTGAATAATAGGATTTCACTAGACGTCCTCCTGTTCAGTTTGTCGGTCTATGGTGAGACCTGCTTACCGACGGCGGGGATTCTGCAACCTGCATACCAAACACAGCCTTAACTGGCAACCTGTAACTATATGATTATACAATATTTACAATGCATTCTTGGTGCCCAAAAAGATACTCCAGTTTTCGCCATCTTGTATTCCGTACAATCCGCGTGGTTTTCTATGAATTGTGGAATCTCGGCCTAGTACCATCAATTGACAGTACTCGGATTTGTCACTTCTTATATTTACCGGAAGGGGACTCGCTTCAGTCTTTCTGCCGCTGATACCACACCACATGGTCGCCGTCGTCCCCGCGCTCCGAATACTGCGTCGTCAAATAGCCCGCCGAGCGCACGCGCGAAGACGGCAGTTCCAGCAGCGCGTTGTTGCACAGAAAGAATCCGCCCGGCCGCAGCATGTGTTCGACGTTCGCCAGCGCCAGGCTTTGCTCGAACGAATCGTAGTACACCAGAATATTCGTCGCGATGATCAAATCAAATTTTTCATTGGCCGTCAGCCTCGGCCGCGCCAGAACGACATTCAAATCGCGCACGCGCAACTGCGCCACCTCTCCCGCACGAATGCGCACCGCGCGAATGCTCAGATGCTTCAGCGCCGCCGGCAGCGCCGCTGCTGCGGTCGGCGTTCCGATTCGCGCGCCGAAATTTTTCCAGTACGCGCGCATTTCCGCCGTCCACGGCACGCCCGCATCGAACGGAAGCTGCACCACGTAACTTGCCCCGCGCCGCGCGCGGTTCACCGCTCGCGTCAGGTGATCGTTCACCCGCGGGCTGATGTCGAAGGTGGTCACACGAAGCTGCGGCTCGTTTGCCAGCCCCAGCCGCAGCAGCGCGTCCATCACCGCAAACGGCTGCACCGACTGCTGCGGATAAAAATCGAAGCCCGACTGCTTGTCCGTGAAGTCCAGCCCGGGCCCCACAATGGCCACGCGCCGCACCGACCCCCGCGCCAGCAGACCGCGCCGCTGCAATTCCGCGAGCGACCTCTCCACCGCCAGGTTCGGCGAAAGCGATGTGTCCAGCGACAGCCCACGCTCGCGGTACAGCGTCGAGCGCGCCGCGAATTCTTCCGTGGCATTACCCAGCCGCCGCGCCGCGTCCAGGGTTTCCGCGTAGCCCGCTTGCTCGCGCAGCATCCGCGCCAATTGCCCCCGCAGAAATTCGCGTGCCGCCTCGCGTCCTGCGGCTTGCTCCAGTTGGAATCCTTTTTTGGTAAGCATCCGTCGCGCGAACAGTATCCGTTCGTTCTGCGTCGGAGCCTTTGCGGAGAGCGCGTCGACCAGGTCCTCCATGCGCCCTCGGAGCATTTCCACCGCGGCCGTGGCGCCCGGCGACGCCGCGGCCGTCGCTGGCGGCTCCAGGTTCTGAATGTTTTCAGGCGTCAGCCGCACGCGCTTCGTGAACGATGTCCCGAACATCATCCAGTGCACCAGCGTGTCCCAATCGCCCTGTTCCAGCCGCGCGCGGATGGCCGCGTCGCGCCCCGCCACCCACTGCGGCCACTGTGCTTCCAATTCTTCGGCTGATTTGCGTCCCAGCCCTTCCGGCGCTTCGTTGCCGAACGCCTCCAGAATGGGCCGGGCATCGGAATAGGGGATGAATGACGTCGCCGCGGGCGGCATTTGCCCGGCATAGGACAACGCGCAAACCGCCGCCACCCCTGCTGCCAGGATCGCCCGCCGCATAGTCATAGCCCGGCCAGTGTAGCAGAACTCCGCTACGCCCTGCCGCGGTGTCGGCCATCATCCTCATTCCTTTCCGCCCGCTGAATGCTAGAATAGAGGTTCGGGCAATCCGGGGGAATACGAGGCGAAGACCGCGCCCGTCCTGGTAAGCCCGCCCGTGTTGGCTGCGCCGCGCGGGTTGAGCATTTCCTGGAAACATTTTTGCCCTTTCCGGCGTATTCATCCTAGTGAGAGGACGTGTCGGTTCCGAAATCTGAAGGGGAGAAGGGTGTCATTGCCATGAAGAAGTGGAAGAAGATTCTCATCGGCGTCATGGTCTTGGCGGTCATCGCCATTGTGGTCGTGTACAGCGTCAACCAGGCCAACAAAGATGTAGTTACCGTGCAAACCGGCAAGGTCACCAAGGCGGACCTGACCTCGCTGGTCACTGCTTCCGGTGAAATCAAGCCCAAGACCTACGCCAACGTGGGCGGCGAAGGTTTCGGCAAAGTGGTGCAGCTCAACGTGAAGGAAGGCGATCTCGTCAAGAAGGGCGACTTCCTGCTGCGCCTGGAAAATATTCAGGCCACCGCCGACGTGGATGCGCAAACCGCATCCGCCGGCGCCTCTGAAGCCGCCATCAAGTCCGCCGAAGCCAATTTCCGTTCCACGCAGGCAGAAATGAACCAGCGCAAAGCGGATCTCGACCGCGCCAAAGCCGACTGGGATCGCGCCAAGCAGCTTTTCGAAAACGAGTTGATTGCCAAGTCCGAATACGACTCGCGCAAGGCCACTTATGAAGGCGCGCTGGCTGCCGTGGACGCCACCACCGCCCGCCTGCAACAGAACCGCGCCGAACTCGAGCGCACTCGCTCCACCAGCGAGCAGATGCGCGCTGTGCTTACGCGCACCAAAGACGTTCTGCGCAAGACCACCTACACCGCGCCTATTGATGGCGTGGTCACCTACATTGCCGTGCGCGTCGGCGAAAACGTGGTCATGGGCATTCAGAATTCTCCCGGCAGCTACTTGATGACCATTTCCGATATGTCGTTGGTCACCGCCGAAGTGAAAGTGGACGAGACCGACATCGTCAACGTGAAAGCCGGGCAGGACTGCGACGTCACCATTGACGCCGTCCCCGGCAAGACTTTCAAGGGCAAGGTCACCGAAGTCGGCACGCAAGCCGTCCTGCGCACCTCCGGCCTGGCCACTTCGCAGACCACCACCGGCACGCAGGAAGCCAAGGACTTCAAAGTCGTGGTCACCCTGCTCGACCCGCCGGCGAACATTCGCCCGGGCCTTTCCACCACCGCCAAGATTAGGACCGCGGAGCGCAAGCAGGTGCTTTCCATTCCCATGCAGGCGCTGGCCGTGCGCACGCGCAAGGATTTGGAAGATGCCCAGAAGGAAGCCGCCAAGAAGGGTAGCGCGGGCGTGACTCTCGCCGCGGCCAAGCCCGCGGATAAAGGCACCGACCCCAAGAAGGAAGAAATCCAGGGCGTCTTCGTCATCGAGAAGGGCAAAGCGGTCTTCAAGCCCGTGCAGACCGGTATCACCGGCGTCACGGAAATCGAAGTCACCGAAGGGCTGAAAGACGGCGAGGAAATCGTCACCGGCAGTTACAAAGCCCTGCGCACGCTCAAGCACGGCGCGCCCATCAAAGTGGACAACAAGGCTCCGGGCGGCGCGGAAGACAAATCCAGCTAACCTTCGTCTAAGCTAGGGACGGCACAAGGAGCACGGAATGCCAGTGGAAACAGAAGCAGCACCGGATTCCTTCCGCCAGGAATTGGTGGACAACGGGCAGGTCATCGTCACCGAGACCCTGTGGAAGACCTACGAAATGGGCGCCGAGCAGGTGCATGCGCTGCGCGGGTTGGACTTGCAGATTAACAAAGGCGAGTACTGTGCCATCATGGGCCCTTCCGGCTCCGGCAAATCCACGCTCATGAACCTCATCGGCTGCCTGGACACGCCCACCAGCGGAAAATACTGGCTGGCCGGCCGCTTGGTCAGCGAGCTCGACGACGACGAACTCGCCTACATCCGCAACAAGGAAATCGGCTTCGTCTTTCAGACTTTCAATCTGCTGCCTCGCGCCACCGCTTTGCACAACGTCGAGCTGCCGCTCATTTACAACGGCACGCCCGCCGAAGAGCGCGTGGAGAAGGCCCGCAAAGCGCTGCAGACTGTGGACCTCGAAGACCGCATGATGCACAAGCCCAACGAGCTTTCCGGCGGCCAGCGCCAGCGCGTGGCCATCGCCCGCGCCCTGGTGAATTCGCCCTCCATCCTGCTGGCCGACGAGCCTACCGGCAACCTCGACTCCCAGACCGGCAATGAAATCATGGAAGTCTTCAACAAGCTGCACGCCCAGGGCAACACGATTATTCTCGTCACTCACGAGCACGACATTGCCGAGCACGCTCATCGCGTCATCCACATCAAAGACGGCAAAGTCCACTCCGACGAAAAAACCCGCTAACAAACTCTTGTCATTTAATGAACGCTTGTCATTCTGAGGGCCGATCCCGCAGAGCGGGATCGGCCCGAAGAATCTCTCTGTCCCGCCGCGCGCTTTTGTTCTCCGCCTTGTAGCTCACGTCCGGCCCCGCGGTTTATGCGGGGCTGACGTGAGGACTTTTATCTTTCTGCGTTTGTCCTGGCGGACCTCCCGACACCTCGGGAGTGTCCGCCCCTTTTGCTTTGCGCTTTTGTAGCGCGGGGTTTACCCCCGCGCTTTGTTTCTTGCCAGCACCAATAGGAGCGGGCTTTAGCTTGTCCTGCTTGTCCCGAGCGGAGTGAGGGAAGCGGAGTCGAAGGGCCCCGCCCTTTGCGCTTGTCCAGAGCGAAGCGAAGGGTCGGCGCTTTTCATTTCTTGTTTGTCGTGGAATTCTTTGCCGCTTTTCAAAGCACGAACTAAGTTTCGCGGTCCTCCATCTTTTCCGCGGGTGCATTGCCCGCGAATCACTCAATCACCATTCACTCAATCACTCAATTCCCCTCACTGCATTCCCCGCACCACGCTCGCCTGAATCCCTTCCATCCTCGGGTGCACCATCGTCAGCAGCTTCAGGTACGCATTCAATTTCTTCCGCGACGCATTCAACTCCGTGCCCTTGAACTGCCGCTCCTGGGCCAATTCGCGCAACTGCGCCTCCATGCGCTGGATTTCTTGCTCCTGCGCCACGCGCTGCTCCTGGCTGACCGGCTGGTTGGGCGACACGCTGCGCACCTGTTCGTTTTTCCAGATCACCTGCATCTGCCGCGTAATTTCGACCGTATCGCGGTCAATGTCGCGGATGCGCGCCGCCAGCAGCCGCTGATTTTCGTCTTCATCCTGGCTGGCGGAGTAGTAGAGCAGGTACGTCACCGCGTCGCGTGCCTCCTCCGAGGCCGCCGCGAACCGCTCGTCCGCCAGCGCCATGGCCGTTTTGGGCTCCACGGGGCTGTTGCGCAGCTGTTTCTTCACCTGCTCCTTCACCCAGCGCTTCATTTCCTCCGACGCGTTTTCCTCCAGTTCCGCGCCGAAGCGCATCGCCGCCGCGGAAATCGTCATCGGCTTCCACGCCGGATCCACGTAAACTTTTTGTGCCGGCTTCTCTTTTGTTTTGGGCTTCTCCTGCGCCGCCGTCGTCGCCGCCATCGCCGCTCCCGCCGCCAGCGTCGCGCCCAGCAGCCACGTGAAAACGTTCCTCATTCTCCGCGAAGCCATGCTGCACTCCTGCCTCCAGCTTACTCCTCTTCTTACTTCAATGTGGAGTGCGGCGGCTCGACGCCGCTTTGGCTCGTGCTCCCGGCACCTGTAGCGGCGCGCTTTCGCGAATTGTGCGTCCCTACGCACTGTGTCGGGAAGCGCGGCCAGGTTTTTGACTTTGTCTGGTTCCTTCCTCTTTTCCTCCTTCCTCGTTCCCGGTTGCGCCGCTCTCCAATCCGTTGTACTAAAGACCCGAAAGGAACCCATCATGCTTCCCATTCCGCGCAAGACTTTACGCGCCATCGTTCTCGTTTTCGCCACAATCTTTTGCGTCAGCGCACTTCCCGCGCAGACTTTCTCGCAAAAACCCAAAGTCCGCGCCATCACCGCCTTCCTCCGCCTCGACCGCGCCAGCTACCCATCGCAATTCGCGGACACCGTCAAGATGCTGCGCCAGGCAAAAGCCATCATGGAAAAAGGCGGCTACGAGGTGCAGACCATCCGCATCGTCACCCAGCCGTTTCCCGAATACACGAAAGGTCTTTCCCGCGAAGACGCCCTGCAATTTTTCCGTGCCTACGACGCGCTCGCCGCGAAGGAAGGTGTGGACCCCAACATCGGCCCGGCCATGATGCGCGACTCCGACGACCCCGCGCACGCCGAACTGCTCGCCGAAATTCTCTGCGTCACCAAGCTCAACGCCAGCATCATCATCGCCGGCGAAGACGGCATCCATTGGAATTCCCTCCGCGCCGCGGCCAAACTCGTGAAGTACGTCAGCGAGCACAGCCCGAACAGTCTCGGCACATTCGGCTTTGCCGCCACGGCCATGCTCCCCCCGTACGCACCGTTCTATCCCGGTGCGTACCACACCGGCGCGGGCCACCAGTTCGCCATCGCGCTGGAAGCCGCCAACGTGGTGGACGAAGCCTTCTCCGGCACGCACGGCGACGCCCGCGCCGCCTCCGCGCGCCTCACGCAGGCGCTGGGCACGCACGCCGCGGCCATCGAGAAGCTCGCCCGCGCGGCGGAGAAGGAAACCGGCTGGACGTACATGGGCATGGACGCGACGCCCGCTCCGCTCAAAGACGTGAGCATCGGCGCCGCCATCGAAAAATTCACTGGCGCGCGCTTCGGCTCCAGCGGCACGCTGCTCGCCGCCTCGATCATTACCGCCGCGGTGAAAGCCGCGCCGGTGAAGCACGTGGGTTATTCAGGATTGATGGTGCCGGTGCTCGAGGATTCGCGCATCGCCCAGCGCTGGAGCGAAGGCGCCGTGAATATCGATGCTCTGCTGGCGTATTCCGCGGTGTGCGGCGCCGGACTCGACACGATCCCGCTTCCCGGCGACGTCACCCTCGAGCAGATGGAGCGCATGTTCGCCGACGTCGCCGCTCTCGCTCTCAAGTGGAAAAAACCGCTCAGCGCGCGCCTGCAGCCCGTCGCTGGAAAAAAAGTGGGCGATCGCACCGCCTTCGACGATCCCTTCCTCGTCAACGCCGTGATTCAAAAAGTGCCGTAACGGCAAGTTCGACGCCGAATGTTCTTGCAGCTCACGCCAGCGGGTGCCGCCATCGCAGCCCGGGAAACCGCGCGTAATCGCGGTCGGTGGTAATCCACTCCGCGGAATTCTCGATGGCCAGCGCGGCAAAATAAGCGTCGGTGACCAGCGCTCCCTTGACGCCGGCGTCTTGGCACAGCCCCGTAAAAATCTGCCAGTGTCGCGGGCCGGGAGCAACAAGGACGGTTCCAGGATGTTCCCGCAGTTCTTCGACGAAGCGCAACGCCTCTGCCATGGTCGCCGCGAGTCGCGGGATCCTCGGATGTGTGGTGATTCGAATGACTGCCGAGAGCACCAAATCCGATACGCCGCAAACTTCGTCCGACGCCAACGTCTGTTCCAACCAGGATTTGTACCTGACGTGATCTTCCGCGTCTCGGCGGAACGCGTGCAACAAGACATTAACGTCGAATAAGACCATCAGCCTCATCCATTAGGTCCTGCAACGCGGCAGAGTTATCCAAATCCACGCCGGGCTGGAATCCCTCCTTCCCCGGAGCCGGTGTGAAGACCGGGAGGGGTGGCACCTCGCTTTTGGCGCGAGCTTTCTTTCGCGCGAGAGCTAAGCGCAGCGCATCGGCGATGAACTCGGTCAGGGTGGTGCCGCGGTCGAGCGCGGCGCGCTTGGCCTGGGTCAGCAGGGAATCAGGCAGATTGATGGTTGTTCTCATACATCAAAGCATATCATTCCTGCATATATATGTCAAGCCACCAGTTCCTGCGCCCTTGCCTTTGAAGATCCCTTTCTCGTCAACGCCGTCATCCAAAAAGTCCCGTGGGCGAGCTGTTATTGGTTGTCATCCCGCTTGCCCTGATCCCGCTTTGCGGGAGAAGGGAGCGCAGCGAGGGATCTGCTGCTGCTATTGGTTGTCATCCCGAGCGCAGCGAGGGATCTGCTGTTGATTTTCCCCTGATCCCTGATCCCCGACCCCTGATCCCTGCTTTATTTCGGCCACAGCCAGCCAAACATTCCCGCCGTCAGACAGCCATACACCAGCCCGTCGAACCAGAACTTCAGCGTGTTGCCCCACGAGCGGCCTTCCCATATGGACGCGTGCGCGTGCGCCACGCCGTAGCTCAAAAATGCCGCCGTGCCCGCCACGCGGAACACTTGCAGGTACTCCGTGCCGGGCGCCACTGTGCGGCTGGTCAGGTACGCCACGAAGACGCTGACCACCAGGCAATAGGCGAACCACGCGCCCAGGTATTTGCCCATCTTCGGCTGCCCGTTGGGGAACACGGTCAGCAACCCGATCGGCCCTTTGTTCAGCTTATCGAGGTACTCGGGGGACTTCATGTCCTTGTGGCTCTCGCAGCGCGGAAAGTGGTAGAAGCCGGGAGGAATATTGTGTCCGCGCAGCGCGTCGAGGATCTTGTCCTCGTCGGGAAGTTTTTGGTAGTCGCTCTGGTGATACGGCAGCATCATATGAATCACCGAGCTGGCCGCAAACACCAGCACCGCCGAGCCCACGATAGGCATCCACAACGCCGTCAGTTCCACCATCTCTTCTCCTCCTCGCATTCGTTCATTTTCGAACCTTCAACTTAACGTTTCACTTTTTTCCGCCCGTTGCGCGTCACGCCCTGCTATTTGCGAAAGTACATATCTCATTTCCCGCCGCCCCGTCCACGCTTTTTCTCCCTTCCTCATTCCTCCTTTCGTCTCTTCCTCATTCTCGTTGCTCGCCGCTCGTCCTCATATTCCCGACCCGCCACCATAACTTCCGCGTCAACATTGCCTTCGTTTTGTGATAGGCTTCCGCCAACGCGGACCCGCCTCGCCAAGGAGGGACCATGAAGCGCCTCGTGGTCTGTTGCGACGGCACCTGGAACAAGCCCGACCAGCCCCATCCCACCAACGTTGTCAAAGTGGCCACCACGCTGCTTCAGTCCGACTCCGCGGGCGTCACCCAACTCCTTTTCTACGACCCGGGCGTCGGCACCGGCGCTTTGGACCGCATTCGCGGCGGAGCCTTCGGCGTCGGCCTTTCGAAGAACATTCAGCAGGCCTATCATTTTTTGGTTTTCAATTACATGCCCGGCGACGAGCTGTACTTCTTCGGTTTCAGCCGTGGCGCCTACACCGCGCGCAGCGCCGTGGGACTCATCCGCAATAGCGGCCTGCTCAAGCGCGAGCATCTTGGCAAATCCGAGCAGGCCTACCAGCTCTACCGCCGCCGCGACAAAGATTCCGGGCCTGCCGAAAAGGAAGCCACGCAGTTCAAAAAAGATTTCGCCTTCGAGCCGCCCATAAAATTTGTCGGCGTGTGGGACACGGTCGGCGCGCTCGGCGTTCCGCTCTCCTTCGTCAGCAAATTCTGGGAGTTTCACGATCCGCGCCTCAGCCGCTCCGTGCAGTACGCCTACCACGCGCTGGCCCTCGACGAGCGCCGCAAGCCTTTCCGGCCCACTCTTTGGGAACAGCATCCGGAAGCCCCGGCCACGCAGGTCCTCGAGCAGGTGTGGTTCGCCGGCGTGCATACCAACGTCGGCGGCGGCTACCCCGATTCCGGCCTTTCCGACATCGCACTGCTTTGGATGGTGAACAAAGCGGAAGCCTGTGGCCTGGCTTTCGATCGCCCGCGCTTGAATGCCATGGTCAAGCCGGACCTGCGCGGGAAGATCGAGAACTCGCAGCGGTGGTTTTACTGGCTGATGGGTGGCAACTTCCTCCGCCCGGTGGGCAAAGCGACGAAGAGCAACGAAACCGCCGCGTCCTCGGCCGCCGACCGCCTCGCCGACAAGTCCACCAAGTACGACGCAAAAAACTTGAGCAGCTTCCTCTCCGCCTCCGGCAAGAAAACCCCAGTCCCATAGCAGCCGCCCGTAGGCGCATTTCGCTGCAGAGTGCGGCGCGCTTGCCCTGCTTGCCCCGAGCGGAGCGAGGGGAGCTGGGGCGAAGGGTCCCCTGGCTCGTAGGGGCGCAGCATGCTGCGCCCGTTGTGGAGTGCGGCGCGCTTGCCCCGAGTCGCAGCGAAGGGTCCCTTAGCCGACGCCTTTTGTTTTTGGCTTTGATTCTGTCGGGGCGGCCGGAACTTGTCCCGACAGCCGCGGGAGGCCCGCCCGTGTCCGCTGGCGCTTCCTAACTCTGTAACTCTGGCACTCTGCAACACTTCACCGTTCAACCCTTCAACGTTTAACCTTCAACTTCTTTTCCTCGCCACTCGCCACTATTTCTGTCAAGCCCCTCCGCCCCCCGTTTTTCCCGTATCTCCCTGCAAACAAAGCACAAATATTTTTCCGCGAAGCGAATAATAACCCCCTCCAATGTGCTATAATATAAGTATAGTGGTTAGCTAGAGGATACTATCCGCTCCGACGCACTTGCCCGCTTTGGCTCCTGCTGTTGGTTCGGCATCTCGCCACTCGACACTCACCACTCGCCACTGTCACGCACATGTCCGCCCATTCCACCGCCGCGCGCCTCTGGATGGCCGTCGAGGACCGCCTCATTCCCGCGCTGCGCCTCACCACGCACGAGCGCGCCATCTACTATCATTTGCTGCGCCGCACGCGCCTCGTCGGACGCCGCATGTTGCGCATTTCTCGCCGCCAAATGGCTTGCGTTTCCGGCCTGTCCACCTACACCGCGCGTCAATATTTTCGTCTGCTGGCGCGCAAGCAGTGCATCCGTTTCGTGGATCGCGGCGCCGCCGGCTGCTTGCTTTCCGTCTTTCTCCCCGACGAAATTCTCCCGCGCCTGCCCGCCGGAATTTTGGCGGACTCCGCCTCCTCCGGGCAGCTTGCCTCGCTCGCGCGCCGCTCGCCCATTGCCCTCGACGCCGCCGGCCAGCCCCGCGCCTGGCCCCGCACCGATCACTTCCGCAACGAAAATTTTCGCGCGCGCATCCTCCACCGCGATTGCCATCGTTGCTTCTACTGTCGCCGCGCGCTGCATCTGGGCAAATGGACTCTCGACCACGTCGTCCCCATCGTCCGCGGCGGCCTCGACACCGCCTCCAATCTCGTCGCCTGCTGCGTCCACTGCAACTGGGAGAAGTCCTTCACACCCGCTGCGGAGTTCCTGAAGTCTCTCGCCCGCAAAAAGATTCTGACGCCGTCTCGCCTCCGCTCGCGCCTGCACGCACTCCGTTCTCTCGCCAGCGCTCCCTGACCCAATGTCTCTGTGCCTCTGTACCCCTGCAACTCTGTTACTCTGCAACTCTGGCACTCTGCCACTCTGCCACTCTGCAACTTTTCACCATTCAACCTTCAATTTGTTCCTTCTGTAGGGGCGGACCAATGCGTCCGCCCTTCCCGTTTTTCGCTTTTCGTTTTTCGAATTTCGCCGTGTTCGCCTTAGGGGCGCTGCTTGCTTGTCCTGAGCGAAGTCGAAGGGCTGCGCCCCTGTAGCGGCGGGCTTTAGCCCGGCATCTTTTTCTTGGGAATTATAGTTAACGCATCAAGAGGGCAGGGCTGAGCCTCGCCCCGGAAACTTCCGTCACCGCGCTAGCCTAGAATGCCCATTTGATCTTCGAATTCCCGGTAGGCACGCTTTCGGCGGTAGAGTTCTTCCACTTGCGGCAACTCAATGAACTTCAAGCGGTCTTGGATCTCATGAAAGGTGCCACCGGCCAGTTGCGCGGCCGGCGAGCGGTGCTCTTCTTTGCCAACGAGAAAAATGTTGCTGTTCCAGAGATCGTGCGCTTGCTTCAACTTTCCGAGCGCTTCGGTGAGGTTTCCGCTCACCTGAACCTCAAACACGTAACTGGGTACCGAGCGCTGCACTCTTCGCCAAACGACGTCAAGCCGCCGCGTTTCAATCGGAAATTCCGTGTCGGCGACGTACTTCTGCATGCGGCCAATCTCCGCAAGCATGTTCTGGGTATGATCGTGCAAGTTCCCAACTTCAACTGGAATTGAAGCGAGTGGTTGACGGCCAAGTTTGCCGCGCAATCCCAGAGGTTGGCTCAACACCAGGGCCGTGGGAACGGACGCAGGCAATTCCTTCATAAACTTTTCGGCGAGATCTGGGGCCAGGCTCTGAAATCCTGATCGGACCGTGGACTTCAATTCCTCTTTCCCTACTTTCGCTTTTTCCCAGGCACTCGGTGGGAGACATGCAAGCACATCAAACTCAAACCGCAGTGGCCAGATGACTTCATTTCGCGCGCGCTCGGCGGGCCACAGCGGACTATTCTGAAAAAGTTTTGTCCTTATGATTCCGTATCCAACGACTCCGGAGACAGGCCGGGTTGCGTAAAAGAATATCAGGTCATTATTTTCTTCAAAGCTATCCCAAAAGCGCCGCTGGGATGATTTCAATCCCCAAATCCCATTGAAATCGAACGCCGTATGCCAATTCTCCGGCGTTCCCACTGCGAGCCAGAAGCGAGTGGAGTGCACAGTAGGCCTCCGTGTGGAGACTCTTACTTCGAAGGGATGTTTGTCGTCAAGGGCAGATTGCCGCAGTTTCACAAGAATTCGGAGAACTGCTCAACCGTCATTTCCACATCGCGCAAGATGTCGCGCAGCAGGCCCGGCCCGAGGACTTCTCCTGCATGAACAGGGACAACGGTTAGGCGACCGTCGGCATGTTTCATGTAGTGGTGGCTGCCGCGCACGCGGATCACTTCAAAGCCCGCTTTTCGAAGCGCCCGCAAAAGAATCTTTGCGGTGACACGCGGCAGGCGGGTCATACGGCGACTTGCTGAACGCCCACGAGTTCCAGAGCGTCGACGTGCTTCGCACCCTCGACTTCGAGGCAAAGCTGAATGGCTTCGCGGACGCGCTTCATCAAGGTGTCCAGGTTCTTGGCCTGAGTATGGCAGCCGCGAATCGCGGGAACTGTGGCTACAAACCAGCCCTCTTCATCGCGCTCGATGACGACGGTAAACTTACGCTTTGCATTCACGGACTTTGCTCCTCTTGAGCTCTAGTCTAGCAGGATGGCGCGCAAATAAAAAAGGCCCCGATTGCTCGGAGCCTTTTCTCATTTTTAATCCTGGCGGCGACCTACGTTCCCACACAGTTACCCGTGCAGTATCATCGGCCCAACGGGGCTTAACTTCCGTGTTCGGGATGGGAACGGGTGTGACCCCCGCGGTATGGCCACCAGGAAATTTGTAAGCAGCAGCGTCGTCATCCTGAGCGAAGCGAAGGATCTCTCTG
This sequence comes from Acidobacteriota bacterium, assembly GCA_023481105.1. Taxonomy (GTDB): domain Bacteria; phylum Acidobacteriota; class Terriglobia; order Acidiferrales; family UBA7541; genus JACQDE01. The sequence goes on from JAMCWK010000014.1 coordinate 27,169, forward strand.
GGAGCGGAGCGAAGATCTTTTCCGCTGCGAGTTGCGCGGCGAATCTCTCTCTGACCTTTACCTCTTCAACCCTTCAACTCTTTAACAGGCGATGCAATCGCCACTGTCTTTTCGACAACTGAATAGGAGGCTGGCTAGCCGTTCGTTTGCTGAGTAGTGCTACCAGTCACGAATCGCGAAGTATGAATTGCGATTTTCTCGCCACTCATCACTCGCCACTCGCTACTGTTTTTATGCGATGACGTGCAGGGAAAGTTTTATGGTTAAGCCGAACGGGCGATTAGTACGGGTCAGCTTCACGCATTGCTGCGCTTCCACATCCCGCCTATCAAAGTCGTAGTCTACGACTGCCCTTCGTATGCCCCCGTAGGAGCATTGGGAAACCTTATCTTGGGGTGTGTTTCTCGCTTAGATGCTTTCAGCGATTATCACGTCCGGACTTCGATACCGAGCATGCCGGTGGCGCGACAACTCGAACACAAGCGGTCCGTCCATCCCGGTCCTCTCGTACTAAGGACAGCTCCCCTCAAGTTTCCTACGCCCACACCAGATAGGGACCGAACTGTCTCGCGACGTTCTGAACCCAGCTCACGTACCGCCAACGAGAATTCAGCCTAGTTAAATGAAAATCTTACGTTGATAGTCAATCAAGTAGTAATCTAGTGCGCCTCGCCGGGGGGAAGGCACCGGTGACTCTGATCTACGCAAAAACTCAGCGTTCATTCGCCAAATTACAGTTCCTTAGATCGCTGTCTGCGGACCTGTCCGGCATCGGGGCCAAAGTTTCGTGCAGGAGCATGGACGGCTCACTTTGTTTCAGATGCAAACTCGGTGCAAATGACCAAATGTCAAAGATCGCACTTCTCAAGAGAATCCGCGATCGAAGACTTTCTGCCGAGGCCGGCTTTGTTGCTTCGGCCGAATCCGCGGGCGTGCTTCAGCACTTCGCTGACGGAGCGGCGGTGGACGTTGCCCGAATCAAGCCGGAAGTGAGTATTTGCTTTTCGCGCGAACAGTTTGAGCTTTTTCGCTACTGCAGGCTGAAACAGGCTTTTCCGACAACAGGATTGGTGGGCCGGCAAATCAGGGCAATAATCTGGGACGTAGGCCAGGACCGGCCTTTTGTCATGGGAGCGATAGGTCTTTCTAGCAGCCCTTATTCACTCAGAGATCGGGATCGCTTCCTCGGTTGGGATAGCCCTAATTCCGTCAAAACAAAGGAACGTGGGCTGCGTTGCATTATGCAACTGTCTGTATGCATGGCTGTCCCTCCATATCATTTCCTCGGAAGTGGCAAGCTCATAGCTGCCCTCGCGCTCAGTCAACCTATCACGAGTTTTTTTAAGGCCCACTATCACACGAACCTCCCAAAGGGAGGACGTCTACTAGCGCTTGTTGCCACATGTGCAGGAGGAATTCACTGTCCGATATTCAACCGGATTATGCTTCGTGAAGGCGGCCTGTATCGGCGAATTGGGCAAACTGCAGGGTATTCAACAGCAATGTTCAGCGAGAGAACTCGACAAATGGCCCTTCGGCTAGTACGCTCAACGCACAACAAAAATGCCTCGCTTGAGTTTGCAAACTCCCTCCAAGTGCTTACTAACGCACTTAGGCAATGCTCGATCCCAAGCGACTGTTTAATGCGACTTGGATATCCGAAGGGCGTGTATCTCGGTTATTTTGATAAAGCGGCACCACGTATGCTCCGAACTGGCAATTATCGCGTCGAAGCGGAGCAGTTCTCGGTTAAATTGGCCGCTGAACAGTGGGCGAGCCGTGTGCTACTGAATCGAATTTCAAATGAGATGACCGTTAGCTTATTGAGGCAGTATCGGCAACGACCGTTAATGTTTCAACAGGCGTCTTAGCCAAAGAGGGAATTGTATGCCATTCCGCGACGAGTCTAGGATATGGGTCATTTTTGATACTTCTACTCGACCAGCCTACTACCTTGACGTGCACAATCTTTTAGCACTGCCGAATGGTGCGACGATTCGATACGAATACCGCGAGAAATACCTTTCCGACCCCGCTAAGACAGCGGCGTTGCTCCAAGACCATGCCCCTCGACACGTGCTTTTTTTCTACGGACAAAGTGCTAAGTACCAAAGAGGCGAGCCAGCCCCGAAAACCGGAACAGTGCTGGAAAACATGCTCTGGGTTCCCACTCGGATCGGCGAAATGCTCTGTATTCCCCCAAAAGAGGGAGATAATTTTCACTTTGACCTGAAACTAACCGGGTATCCCAATTCCAATTCGAAAGCGAAGAACGACATACTGGAACCCCTTATCGCGTCGAAGGATGTTCCTTTCAATAAATGGATCAGCATTTCAGATATGGCGGAAGAATTTCGCACCCTTCAAGAAGGAAAAGATGACCAAAAATGGGCAGCCATCGTATCAGCAATCAGCCAATATCCTTTTCAGTTTGCCGGAGATGCATTCTGGCGTCTTGAACCGCCAAGGAGTTCAAAGAGAGGCAAAACTGTATTGCCGAAATACTCCGAGGACTTCCGGCGCGATGGCGAGCGCAACGTGGTGCGCCAAATCAAGACCGTTTATCCGGTACATGAAGGTGAAAGTTACTCGCTCGAGATAAGCAGCCAACTTTCGAATAAGCCACGTTCATGGAACCAGGCAAATAAATTTTACGCCGTGGTCGAAAGCACGAATAAGCCAATTCTTAACGTTATTGGTGAGCAGCGCTTCGACCTTCGCCAGTACGTCGTACACCTGCTAAAATTCAAGGGCAGCACTACTACTGAGGTTCGTCCTCAAAGTGTAAGTCTTAGATTCACAACCAATCCAACATCGGGTGACTGGGAGAGCGGGCCTAATTTTGAGCTCTTTTTCGAACTGAGCAAGAACTGGTTTCGCGTCGTCTTCGGGTCGATTTCGCTCTTCGCTGGCATCCTCTTTTCTACATGGGGACAAAGCGAAATAAGCAAGGGCATCATCGGGGGCCTGCCACGATTTTCGTGTGGGCTCTTGTTGCTGTTTGTGAGTTACCTGCTCCTTTGGGACAAACTTCCACGCGAACCTAAGTGAGGATTGCCACCATGGCCATCATTCAGCGGACATTTACTTACCGAGGGAGAATTAAGGTGAGCACTCAGGATTTGGAATACGCTAGAACTGGACGAAAAACATGCACAATTCGCGTAGGAAAGATAGGAGTGGCAGGCAGCGAGATAACGCTTACCGACGGAGTGGGAAAACTCAAAGTTGAAATCACAGCAGTAGATAGCACCAAATTGTACAGTGAGCTCACTGATCGCGATGCTGCAGAAGAGGGGTTTAATTCACTGGACGAACTCAGCCACGACCTGTCTCGCTATTATGGACGAATAGACCCAAACCAACCTATTACCGTAATCCGCTTCAGAAAAGTTGCTACTTGAAATACGAGACAGTAACAAACAAAAAGGGCCGCCTCGACGAATCGAAGCGGCCCTAGAGAATTAATCCTGGCGGCGACCTACGTTCCCACACAGTTACCCGTGCAGTATCATCGGCCCTACGGGGCTTAACTTCCGTGTTCGGGATGGGAACGGGTGTGACCCCCGCGGTATGGCCACCAGGAAATTTGTAAGCAGTGGCAGCGTCGTCATCCTGAGCGAAGCGAAGGATCTCTCTCTGACCTTTACCTCTTCAACCCTTCAACTCTTTAACAGGCGATGCAATCGCCACTGTCTTTTCGACAACTGAATAGGAGGCTGGCTAGCCGTTCGTTTGCTGAGTAGTGCTACCAGTCACGAATCGCGAAGTATGAATTGCGATTTTCTCGCCACTCATCACTCGCCACTCGCTACTGTTTTTATGCGATGACGTGCAGGGAAAGTTTTATGGTTAAGCCGAACGGGCGATTAGTACGGGTCAGCTTCACGCATTGCTGCGCTTCCACATCCCGCCTATCAAAGTCGTAGTCTACGACTGCCCTTCGTATGCCCCCGTAGGAGCATTGGGAAACCTTATCTTGGGGTGTGTTTCTCGCTTAGATGCTTTCAGCGATTATCACGTCCGGACTTCGATACCGAGCATGCCGGTGGCGCGACAACTCGAACACAAGCGGTCCGTCCATCCCGGTCCTCTCGTACTAAGGACAGCTCCCCTCAAGTTTCCTACGCCCACACCAGATAGGGACCGAACTGTCTCGCGACGTTCTGAACCCAGCTCACGTACCGCTTTAATAGGCGAACAGCCTAACCCTTGGGACCTTCTACAGCCCCAGGATGCGATGAGCCGACATCGAGGTGCCAAACCGGGTCGTCGATGTGAACTCTTGGACCCGATCAGCCTGTTATCCCCGGCGTACCTTTTATCCGTTGAGCGATGGCCCTTCCACACGGGACCACCGGATCACTAGACCCTACTTTCGTACCTGCTCGACCTGTGTGTCTCGCAGTCAACCCGGCTTGTGCTCTTGCACTCCACGGCGGGTTTCCAATCCGCCTGAGCCGAGCTTTGGGCGCCTCCGTTACAATTTAGGAGGCGACCGCCCCAGTCAAACTACCCGTCTGGCCATGTCCTCCGACCCGTCGAGGGTCGTAAGTTAGAACGACAGAACGATCAGGGTGGTATTTCACTGTTGTCTCCCCTCCAGCCGAGACCAGAGGTTCATAGACTCCCACCTATGCTACGCAGACCGACCCGTTATTCATGACCAGAGTGCAGTTAAGGTGCACGGGGTCTTTCCGTCTAGGTGCGGGCACCCGGCGTCTTCACCGGGACCACAAATTCGCCGAGCCGCTTGCCAAGACAGTCGCTCTATCGTTACACCATTCGTGCAGGTCGGAACTTACCCGACAAGGAATTTCGCTACCTTAGGACCGTTATAGTTACGGCCGCCGTTCACCGGGGCTTCAGATCAAGCCTTCTCCCGCTTTCGCGGGATAAGCCCTCCCTTTAACCTTCCGGCACCGGGCAGGTGTCACCCCCTATACGTCGTATTCGACTTAGCAGAGAGCTGAGTTTTTGTTAAACAGTCGCAGAGCGCGATTCACTGCGGCCCCTTCGGGCTATAAACCCTAGCGGGGCACCCCTTCTCCCGAAGTTACGGGGTTAATGTGCCTAGTTCCTGAGCAAGCGTTCTCTCGAGCGCCTGTGAATATTCATCTCGTCTACCTGTGTCGGTTTGAGGTACGGGCACCTGATGAACTCCTTAGGGGGTTTTCCCGGCAGCGTGAAATCGGGGACTTTGCGACCGTGAGGTCTCGGCCCGTGTCTCACCGTTGAATGACCCCGTGGATTTTCCTGCGGGATCCGGCTTGCACACAGGCATCGGCATCCATCAGCCGACTCCCGTATCCTACTGCGTCACCCCATCGTGTTAACGTTCACCAGGCGGGGCAGGAATGTTGACCTGCTGTCCATCAGCTACGCCTTTCGGCCTGACCTTAGGACCCGCCTAACCCTGAGCGGATTAACCTTCCTCAGGAAACCTTAGACTTACGGCGACACGAGTTCTCATCGTGTTTATCGCTACTTATGCCGGCAGGGTCTCTTCCGTGGCGTTGAGCAGTCCTCGCGGTCTGCCTTCGGACTCCACAGAATGCTCCCCTACCAAATAATCTTTCCCGAAGGAAAAATTAATTTCGCAGCTTCGGTCTCAGACTTGAGCCCCGGTACATTATTGGTGCGTGATTGCTTGACCAGTGAGCTGTTACGCTTTCTTTAAAGGATGGCTGCTTCTAAGCCAACCTCCTGGCTGTCCGAGCGATCACACGTCCTTTCCCACTTAGTCTGAAGTTGGGGACCTTAGCTGGCGATCTGGGTTGTTTCCCTTTTGACCACGAAGCTTATCCCTCGTAGTCTCACTCCCGTGCTGTCGTCCACGGCATTCGAAGTTTGGTAGGAGTCGGTAACCTGGGTTGGTCCCTAGCCCTTCCAGAGCTCTACCGCCGCGGCGAATCACACAAGGCTGCCCCTAAAGGCATTTCGGGGAGAACGAGCTATCACGGAATTTGATTAGCCTTTCACCCCTACCCTCAGCTCATCGGAGCTGTTTTCAACCAACACCCGTTCGGTCCTCCAGTCGCGGTTAAGCGACCTTCAACCTGGCCAAGGGTAGATCATCCCGCTTCGCGTCTATACCCACAGACTGAACGCCCTATTCGGACTCGCTTTCGCTACGGCTCGCTTGCGCTTAACCTCGCCTGTGAGAATAACTAGCCGGCTCATTAAGCAAGAGGCACGCCGTCAGGCGTAATCCAGTCTTGCGACTGGACCATAGCCCTTCGACTGCTTGTAAGCATACGGTTTCAGGTTCTATTTCACTCCCCTCGCAGGGGTTCTTTTCGCCTTTCCCTCACGGTACTAGTTCACTATCGGTCGCCAACGAGTATTTAGCCTTGGAGAGTGGTCTCCCCAGTTTCCCACGGGATTACACGTGTCCCGTGGTACTCAGGATACCGCTTCGAGTCCGATCCTCTTTCGGTTACATGGCTATCACATTCTATGGCCCCGCTTTCCAGCGGGTTCACCTAAAGGTCGGATTGGTAACTCTACTCACGCGGTCCTACAACCCCCCTGTGCAAGCACAGAGGTTTGGGCTGTTCCGATTTCGCTCGCCGCTACTCTCGGAATCTCGGTTGATTTATTTTCCACCAGGTACTGAGATGGTTCACTTCCCTGGGTTAGCTCGCACCCACCTATGTATTCAGCGGGCCGTAACGCGAGTTCATCGCGTCGGGTTTCCCCATTCGGAAATCTCCGGATCAAAGCCTGCTTGCGGCTCCCCGAAGCTTATCGCAGCTTGCCACGTCCTTCATCGCCTGTTGGCGCCAAGGCATCCACCGTACGCTCTTAGTAGCTTAACCATAAAACTTACCCGGCACGTCTTCGCGTCTCGCGACGGAAAGAGTACAGAGTATCGTTCGCCGTCATTCACATTGCTCTACTCGAGCAGAACTTGCGGCTACACAAGGTCCCGAACATCGGGACGATGTGTTTGCCAGCCTATTCAGTTGTCAAAGAACTTTTTTTCTCCGCGCCTGGCGGAGTGTTCATCGCATTCGTTGTACAGCGTAGAGATTCTTCGCTGCGCTCAGAATGACAGCCGATGAACAATAAAAAACCCGGCGTCGAGCGCCGGGTACCTTCGCCACACGATGGCGAAGAAACTCGAAACTCGACTCGTTCTATCCGGTGTTTGTACTCAACCTCACTCCGTAAGTGAAGCCTCGGGCACCGATGGCTGGACTGCATACCCCAGTGAAGAGGAACTGCCTACAGCCAATCCAAGAGTATAGTGAGAAACCGCGAAAAGGTCAAGTCCCTGTGCACAAGAATTTTCCTGGGGCCTGTGCAAATCGGTCACGGGTGTGGAAAAAGGGGGTGACTGGTGACGAGTGGCGAAACAAAGGCGGTTGAACATTGAATGTCGAAGGGTTGAAGAGAGGGAATGAGGAAGGAGGAAAAGAGGAAGGAGCGGAGAAATGAGGAGCCAGATTTCTTGCCGGTTGCTAGCGTCCGGCATTCGAATTTTGGGGGCAACAGCAAAACCTAACGATGCGGAAGCTCGCTGTGGCCGGTTGCGAACGCCCGGTGGGAGAGAGTTGGAAAATGGAAAATGACGGAGCAGGCGCTGCGCGCCAGGAAGAAAAAGCGCCTTCGGCAGAGTGGAACGTGCTGCGCGACCGCTCTGGCCGGGTGCTAGCGCCCGGTAAGTGAGGGTTGGAGAGCAGTAGCGAGAGTCCTCAGTGCAAAAGCTCTTTGGGCCGGGTGCAAGCGCCCGGCACTGCAAATTTGAGCAACCGCGGCAGAAATACTTACAGCCGGAGTCCTTTCTACCGGGTGCGAACGCCCGGCACTTGCGAGAGGAAGAGCAACGGCAAGGCCACTTAATGCGGAAACTCTTTGTGACCGGGTGCTATCGCCCGGCGCATGAGGGTTGGAGGGGAACATCGAGAATATTCAGTTCGAAAGCACTTTGTAGCCGGTTGCTAGCGCCCGGCAGGAGAGATGCGGAGAGGGACGGGGAGGAAAAACTCTAATGCAAAGCAACGACCTCATGGTGGACTGGCAACCGGCTGGCAGTGTGCTTGCAAATCACAGCCTACAATGATCATTGCGCGGCTCCTTTCGCCCGAGCCTTGGTCGTCCAGCAGTCACCAACTCTACTCGGTCCAACGAGCCGACGCCGTCATCTAATTGGCCCACGACCCCGCCGGTGGTGGTTTGCGCGGCGCGGGGCCAGGCGAGCAATGCCACTCGGTCGCAGGGAACCGAGACAGTCATCTCTTCAGTCCTTTTTACCGAGGCTCGTTCCTTTTGATCAAAAAGCTGCAGACGGCGATATAGTCACTGCTCGCTGCGGGCTCATCCAGATACACCAGCAACACAAGGGCGTGCTCTCCATTGGATAGCCGGGTTCTAATAGTTCGGGTTCCGCAGAAATGTCCAAATTCTCCTACATTCACCGTTTGAACGATCTTTCTACTACCGGCGAAATGCGTCAAGAGGCCAATCTTCATAGAGTAGTTGATCGTGCTCAGCGGAGTGTCTGAATAGACGACCAAAGAATAGCCCAGTTTGTCGCCAGACTGGATTTCGGCCTTGATTTTCACCGATGGCCCCAAGATCCTTCCCAATTCCGCTTGGCTAGGCAGGATTGATAGTTGGTTCTGAGGGTCGCAAGGCCCAAAATCCAAATACTGCTCAGGGGCGTCAGAGAATTCTCTCCCTTCGATTGTCCAGTTGCCATTTTTCAACACATAGGATGAATGATAGTAGGGCTCCCCTTTCCATTTTGAGCGCAAGCCATCATCCAGGGGCACGGTCATGCGTTCACCCTTTTCATTCAATGACGTAGGCAAATGACTATAGATATGAATTCGTTGCGCCTCAGCGAAGAAAACTCCATCTTCTGCCCTAAAGGAACCATTCGGGATCAGAGAAATGGAGGATTCTGGAACTTGGGCGCTGGTGACCACCCAGACGAGGAAGAACGTCCCAACCAGAAAAACGGATTTGCAGTAACCTTTAAGGTTTCTCATTTTTCCTAACCTGTGCTAAGTAGTTTGAAAGGAAGTTTCGATCACGATGATCTGCGGGTTGGCCGTCCGCACGTGTTGTGAGGTAGCGTGCATTCCCGTTGCGGCCAGCGTTGTAACCAGAATAACTTCTCTGCGCGATCTGTTGGGCTGATCCGTTGGGTAGTTGAGTATTTGCTGCCCTATATTCGTCCGCCAACAAAGCAATCCCAGCTCGCGCATTGGCCTTCCAGTCAGTTTTTACGTCCTCCCCAATTGTGACGTTTTTGCCGTCTGGGCCTACGATGGGCTTGCCATCAGGTCCGGGCATGGTCTTGCCAATATTCTTGTCGTTCACCTGCATCACGCCATAGTCCGTACTTGAGACAATTGGTTTCCCGTCCTGGTCCAAAGCAGGCTGCTTCGTCTGCTTGTCGATTTTGTAGTTTGGATTCGTACCGGTAACTTTGTACTGATTTTCGGTGAATGCGACTGCGAGTGCAAGCTCTACGGGAATGTTGAATTCATTTGCCAATCTCGTAAGAACCTCGATTACTTGCTCTACCGTAGGCCCACCACTTTGTTGGACTGTCTGAGTGGGTGCAGCACTTCCGATCCCGTCACTTTCCATGGGCTGGCAGGCGGCGGGGCCGGTGGAGGCGCAGTAGTTGACTTCACCGGCGTTGCCGGTGGGGTCGGTCCAGATCAGCGGGTTGTTGCGGGCGTAGAAATAAAGGTTCCAGGTTTGCGGATTGCCGGGATGCTGGTCGATGAAGGGCAAGTCGGCGGACAGGAAGCGGCCGGAGAGGCTGGCGTAGAAGCGCGCGCCGAAGAAGTCGAGGCCGGATTCGGGGTCGCGTTCCTTGCCGGTGAATTTGTGGGAGGTAGTGCCGGTGCTGGTGGTCTCGCCGTAGGGGAGGTAGTCGTAGGTTTCGTGGACGGATTTGTCCACGCGGGTGAGGACGCGGGAGGAGCCGAGGTGGTCCTTGTGGACGAAGTAGGTGGTGGAGTTGCTGTACTGGGCGAGGAGCTGGCCGCCCAGATAGACGTAGCCCTTGCTCCAGGTGGTGCCCACCTTTTCCGCGACCACGCTGCCGTCCACACTGTAAATATACTCCGTGGTGGCGCCGCTGGCGATCTTGCGCACGCTGCGGCCTGCGGCGTCATAGACATAGCAGGTGGTGCTGGGGCAGCCGTTGTTGATGGAGACCATGCGGTTTTCCGCGTCGTACTGGTAGGTTCGCCCCGGCTCAGCGGTCAGGTTGCTCGCGGAAATCGAACCCTTTATTGCCGGGTGCTAGCGCCCGGCAGATGAAGATTGAAGGGTGAAGGGGACAGCGTCATGACGGGCTGGTGACGTGTTGGTAGCGCGTATGCAAATCACAGCCTACAATGATCATTGCTCGGCTCCTTTCGCCTAAGCCGTTGTCGTTAACGACGACCGGGTCTACTCGGGCTATGGAGCCGACGCCTTCATCTAAGCAGCCTTTACTTGGCTTCGGCCCAGCCGAAAACAGGAGGTGTGCCCTTGAATATTCTGGTCATTTTCAGCGTGGAGAGATCCAATAAGTGAATGTCCTTTGTCCCCTTGAGTTCGTCCCGTATTTCGTTCAACAAGATCATTTTTGAATCTGGTGACCATACGGGCGACGCGGTAAAAGCTCTGTTGCTGCTGAGCGTCAACAGAAGCTTTGATCCCGTACCGTCGGGATGAACCAGCACCAATCGATTTGGTCCGGCCGGAGTGTATCCCCATTCGCGAAGATTTCTTCGGTCAGGCGTAAGATCGAAATGGGCAATCCACTCGCCTGAAGGCGACCAAGCCGGCCTAAACCCATCGGCCAACTTTGTAGTCTTTCCGGTTTCCAGTTCAAGAACTCCAATCTCGGGCAAATACTCCTTCGCACCATCGGGGTGCATTTTAGGGACCATATCGTATGCGATGCGACGGCCATCGGGCGACCAACTCAAGCTGACGCCACCAGGCCGACCTTTCGCCGGGATGATTCGCTCTTTCCCGCTCTCAAGATCAATGACGTGCATTTTGACCGGAATAAGCTCCCTGTAGTCGGCCGCAGCGAAAGCCAACATGGACCCATCTGGAGCGATAGCAATTCCGCCCTCGTATTCTGCTATTTCCTGGTAATCCGTCCACTTCTTGCCAATCATGGAGTAAGAAGCAATTGAAAGCCTCGGCGAGGACCGGGCAATGCCGTCGTCAATTACGCGCGCTGAGGCGATCACCATTCCATCGCGCGAAATGCTCGGGGAAATACGCAAGTAATCGCCGCCATCCTGAAGACTCCAAGTGCTGTTTGGAGTAGTCACTTTCAGAGTGCCGGGCGGGTAGCCTGTGAGGAGTGCTGCTCCTGGCAATCGCGGTAGATCGTTCTCATTCGCGTCCATACCAATATTGAACCACAGAAACGCACACGCAAAACCCAGCATCAGAATCGAACCCTGTTTATTCATTTTGGAGCCCCTCGCATAGATACCCTCTGCTTCATTCCAACTCAGTTCCCCGCTTAATACCAACCGCTCCCCGCTCTCCTAAATCCAGGGGTAAACAAAGGAGCACGTGGGGGTGCAATGCTTCCGAATGGGTTCTGGCTAATCATATTATGCACAAATGTGTTGCTGTTAAACCATCCGAGTCGGTAGTTGGATCCGCAAGACGGGCACGGATTTGACCATACTTGCCCGTCGTTTTGGACGAAGCGTTCCATGCGATAAACGAGGGCAGCGAATTGCGCATTTGTCACCTCTACCTCTTTTAGTTGGATCGGCTTGTTCTTTGGGTCAAAATGTCTATCGTCATTCTTCCTCACCTGCTGGTTCTTACTACTTCCTTTGTTACCCAAGATCTCGTACCAGTCATACTTGTCTTGACGATTGGGATTTGGAATGCCGATGAAGCTGTGCTTAAGGAGGCCGAAAAAGATTATTTTCAAGAACAAATTTTGGATCCGGCGTTGACCAACCACTATTTTTACAGTGGTCTCCGCAGTTTGACTCTGGGCGCCTGAGCCCTGCTGCTGCGGTTGCTCGTTTTGCTGCTCTGACGCTGCGCCCCAACTTAGCGCGAAAGGTTGAGGGGGAGGGCCAAGCATGGGGTCAGCCATCGCGTCCCAAGATTCATCGAATGCCATAAACCACATTTCGCGAAGTTCACTTGACTCCGGTGCATGGCCTGACGGATCCACAAGGCCGAGGGGACTATTGCGAACGTAGTGGTAGAGATTCCAGCTCTGAGGGTTTCCGGGTTGCTGGTCAATAAATGGCAAGTCGGCGGAGATGAAGCGGCCGGAGAGGCTGGCGTAGAAGCGTGCGCCGAAGAAGTCGAGGCCGGATTCGGGGTCGCGTTCTTTGCCAGTGAAGCAGTGGGAGGACGAAGTCAAGCCGGTACAACTGCTGCTTTCGCCGAAAGGCAGGTAGTCGTAGGTTTCGTGGACGGATTTATCCACGCGGGTGAGGACGCGGGAGGACCCGAGGTGGTCCTTGTGCACGAAGTAGGTGGTGGAGTTGCTGTACTGCGCGAGGAGCTGTCCGCCCAGATAGACGTAGCCCCTGGTCCAGGTGGCGCCCACCTTTTCCGCGACGACGCTGCCGTCCACACTGTAAATATACTCCGTGGTGACCCCGCTGGCGATCTTGCGCACGCGGGAAAAACGGAAAATAGAAAAGAGAAAATAGAAAATGGGCACTGAACCTTTTGCCGGGTGCTAGCGCCTGGCACGAGAGAGTTGGCGAGTGACGACAAGTGCGCGCAGTGACCCCGCAGGACGGGGCGGGAAAGCGGTACTGACGTGCCGCACTCCACGAAACACGCGAAAGGCAAAGCGGCGTCGAGCCGCCGCACTCCCAAAAAAGCAGGTCAAACGTTGAAGGTTGAGGGGGGGGAATGAGGAAGGTTTCACGGTGACGGAGCAACAGAGTGGCAGAGTCCAAAGCGGCGAAATGATGCTGCGGAGTGGGGCCTTGGCAGGCGGTGCTTACCCTTCGCTTTGCTCCCTTCGCGTGCGCTCCCTTCCCTTCGCTCTGGGCAAGCTGGGCCAGCCCTTCGCTTCGCTCAGGGCAAGCTGGACTGAGCCGCATCCTGGGACGGGCACAGCATGCTGTGCCCCTACAGCGAACAAAGCGAAATCCGAAAGACGAGAGGGAGGGCCTGAAGGCCGCCCCAACAGCAGAGACAATTTGCCGCGCTTCCCGATAAAAATCATCGGGACGCAAAGTACGCGAACCCTTCGGCACGCTCAGGGCAAGAGCGCACCGCTACAGGAGCCGCACATTGGCGGGAAGCAAAGGCGAAGGGTGTATAGTGCGCGGAACGGGAGTCGGAGAAGGAGAGTTCGCCGCAAACCTCCCACCATCGCACAGGAAGGAGACCTACCATGGCAGAAGTTCGCTGTGCGAAGTGCAATGCCGACGCGCTGGAAGCGTACTGGCGCTTGGACGACTCGATGGCCGTGCACTGCAAGAAGTGTGAAAAGAGCTTCCGAGCAACGCAAATGAAGGGATGCCCGCAGTGCGGGTCGCACAACCTGAGAATGATTCTTGCCGGCAACCAGACCACTCAGCGCTGCGAGGCGTGCGGGAGCACTTTCGAGATGGCGGCGCTGGGGGACTGCCCGCACTGCAACTCCGCCGAACTGCAGTTCATTACGCAGGTCGGAAACGTGGTGGTCACGTGCAAGCAGTGCGGGCGCACGGGCACGCGGGAAGAAATGATGCGCGTGGTCACGGTCGAACCGACCGAAACCGCAGGTTCCGGGTGCTTTATAGCGACGGCGGCCTGCGGCACCGACCAGGCGCCGGAGGTGGTGGAACTGCGAATGTTCCGCGAAAAAGTGCTGCGGCAGACCAGAACGGGGCGAGCGATGATTGCGGTGTACGAAACGGTGTCGCCGCCGCTGGCGCGGGTCATCCGCTGCTCCGAAACGCTGCGCTGGCTGGTGCGAGTTGGGGTGGTGAGGCCGGCCGGAGCCGCGGCACGGAAGATCGAGAAACGAAAAACGTATGGAACCACAGATAAACACAGATAGGCAGCACAAGCGAAGAGCGAAAAAGGAAAAGGGCGGACACGCCGGTCCGCCCCTACGAAAAGCAGAGGCGGAGGAGGAAGGGAAATCTTGACAAGGGCGCGGGGCGGCGCATAGTCTCGCGCAGTTCCTCCCGGCCCAGAAACGCGAAGAAGGAGTCCCCCGATGGCGAGACGACAGTGCGCGTATTGCGGAACGTTTGTGGACGAGAACGCCAAACAGTGTCCGGACTGCCGGGAAATGATTCCAGAACGGATCGAGCCGCGCAAAGACCCTTCAGCCGGCAGAGCGGAAATCCGGCGCGGGTTACTGTACACGCTGCTGGGCGCAGTCCCTTATTATTTTGCGTCGCCGGGCAGCCCGGTGACAGTGCCGTTTCCCATTCCGCCGGCGGTGACGACGTACCTGCTGCCGTTATTGATGATGCTCGGGTTGGGATTTGTGATTTTTGGAGCGCTGAAACGAGTGGGAGTGCTGTAGAGACACAAGATAGAAAAGACAAAACCAAACCTTCTGGAACCGCAGATGAACGCAGATCAACGCAGATAAAACCGGGGAAGAGAGGAAGGAGGAAATGAGGAAGGAGAAAAATTAGCGCTGCGCGCCGGGAATAAAAGGCGCCTTCGGCAGAGTAGAAGGCGCTATGCGACTCCTCCTTTGCCGGGCTGAAGCCCGCCGCTACAGGTGCTGCAAAATTAGGGGGCGGACACTCCCGAGGGTTCGGGAGGTCCGCCCCTACGAGAGAAGCAAACTAAAAGAAAAACAGAAGATTCAGGTTGAAGTCGTCGTCATCGGCGGAGCGGGAAGAGCTGCCCGCGGGGGCGCGGCGGCCTACGTGTAGATTGTCGAAGTGTAGGGCGGCGTTCAAGACGAGCATGAAGCTGCCCTGGGTTTCGTGGCGCCACATGGGATTGTTGGCGAAGAAGACGACGTGGCCACGGCCGAGCGGCACGTCAATCACCGCGGGGGACTGCGCCAAATCCGCGGCGCCGGCCATCATGCCGCTGACCCAGAGGTTGCGGTCGTCGGCGAAGCGCAGAACGACGCGCGGCCACATGCGCATCGGAGGAAGCGTGGTGCGGACGAGATCGCGAATGTCGGGATCAATGTACAACTCCTGCTGAGCGCGCGAGCGACGCTCGGGCGGAGTAGGAGGCGTAAAGGGACGCGCCTGCGGGATATCGGGATCAGTGGCCGAGCCGCGGCCGGAAGTGCGCGCGCCGCCAACGTCGCCCGGGCCGCCGCCTCCGCCGAAACCGCCACCGCCGCCGGCGAGCGAAACGCGGAAGACCGGCGACTGGTTGAAGTAGAGCGCGACGTTGTCGTCGTAGCCGTAGGCGATGGGGCTGCGCTTGTCTTCGACGGTGGCGTTGACGATCGCGCCGCGGGCCTGAAGCTGCGAGGTGGTGGCGATGCTCACGCCTTCGGTGATGCCCAGCTCGATGGGCAGCGCGGCGCCGGCGGTAATGGGAATGAACACGCCGCCGTCCTCGATGAATTTTTTCAGGTTGGCGAGGCCGTCGAAGCCGAGGCCGCCGCGAATGTCGTCGGAGGAGTCGGGCTTGCCGTCGGCGGTGGTGAGATTGGGCGTGAGGTCAGAATTTTTCCAGGGGATGGGGCCGCCGAAATCGGAGCCGTCGGCGAGAGTGCGCTTGCGCACGCCGTTGATGAGCGTGGAGAGGCTGGAGGTGACCGGCGGAAAGATGATGACGTCGAACTTGGATTTGAGATTGGGCGTGGTGCGCACGACGGCGTCGGAGATGTAGTCGTAGGGCACCTGGGCCTCTTCGAGCATGAGGCGGTACCAGCCTTCGTTCTGCGTGTTGACCCAGGTGTGCATCAAGGCGATGCGCGGGACGGCTACGGCGTGGCGCTCGACTTTCAGATCGGCGTCGGTGGCGAGCACGCGCAGGCCGAGATCCTTCGCAGCGGATTCAATGCGCGCGCGGACGTCAGACGGATTGCCGTCCACGGGAATCAGGAAGGAGCCGGGATTGAATTTCTGGCCGTCGGCTTCGAAGGCGTCTTCGGCGGCGAAAATTTTCACGTCCTTGAGGCGGAAACGGAAGGTAGCGATGCCCGGCTCGGCGTTGGCGTTGATGAGGAAAAATTTTGTGGCCGAGCCGGAGACGCCGCCCGCGGGCGGCGCAATGTTGGCGGCGACGAGAGTCATGGGCGCTTTCAGGATGGCGTCGTCGGTGATGCGCAGCGTTTTGACGTTGCGCAGCGGGCCCATGGTCCAGCCGGTGTCGTCGTAGGGACGCGGGTCGGAGGTGGAGTAGTACTGGGTCAAC
>JAMCWK010000071.1 GCA_023481105.1 Acidobacteriota bacterium
GACGGCCGCGAAACGCCCGAAGCGAATCCCAACGGCTCGACGGCCAACATTGCCGGCGTGTGCAACCGCGAGCGCAACGTCCTGGGCATGATGCCGCACCCGGAACGCGCCAGCGAAGCGGCGCTCGGCTCCGCCGATGGAGTTGTGATTTTCAAATCGCTGGTAGAGTCGCTGGCGAGAGTTTGACAGTTGGAAGGTTAAAAAGTTTGAAGGTTCCTCAGTTCAATCCGCGTTTATCTGCGTGCATCTGCGGTTACATTCTTTGGGGTTGTGAATGATTGACACCGAAATTCGCGTCACGCCGGAGATTGCCGCGGAGCACGGCCTGAGCGCGGAGGAGTACGCGCGTATCCTGAAAATTCTCGGGCGCGAGCCGAGCTACACCGAGCTGGGAATTTTTTCCGTGATGTGGAGCGAGCACTGCTCCTACAAATCGAGCAAGGTGCACCTGAAGCGCCTGCCGATCCGCGGCACGCGCGTGGTGCAGGGCCCGGGCGAAAACGCCGGCGTGGTGGACATCGGCGACGGCTGGGTGGCCGCGTTCAAGATGGAGTCGCACAACCATCCGAGTTTTGTGGAGCCGTTCCAAGGCGCGGCCACCGGCGTGGGCGGAATCCTGCGCGACATCTTCACCATGGGCGCGCGGCCCATCGCGGTGATGGATTCGCTGCGGTTCGGAGAAATTACAAAGGGGTCAGGGGTCGGGGGTCAGGGGTCAGGGGAAAAGAGAGGAGAGATCCTTCGCTTCGCTCAGGATGACAACCAGGCGGAGATTGCGCGGAATCGCAGAATCCTTAGCGGCGTGATTGGAGGCATCGCGCATTACGGCAACTGTTTCGGCGTGCCGACGGTGGGCGGCGAAGTGCACTTCGAGTCGTGCTACGCGGGCAATCCGCTGGTGAATGTTCTCGCGCTCGGCGTTGCGAAACGCGAAGAATTATTTTTCGCGAAGGCGCGCGGGACCGGCAACCCGGTGATTTATGTCGGCGCGAAAACCGGGAAAGACGGCATTCACGGCGCGTCGCTGCTCGCCAGCGCGGAATTTTCCGAGGAGTCACAGCAGAAGCGGCCCAACGTGCAGGTCGGCGACCCGTTCATGGAAAAGCTGCTGCTCGAAGCGTGCCTGGAAGCCATGCGCACCGGCGCGGTCGTCGCCATTCAAGACATGGGCGCGGCAGGGCTGACCTGTTCGACGTGCGAGATGGGCTCGCGCGGCGGCACCGGCATTGAGATCGAGCTCGACAAAGTGCCGCAGCGCGAAACGGGCATGACGCCGTATGAAATCATGCTCAGCGAATCGCAGGAGCGCATGCTGCTGGTGGCCGAGCGCGGGCGCGAAGCCGAAGTGCTCGCCGTCTTCTCCAAGTGGGGGCTCGACGCGGTGGCTATCGGCGCGGTGACCGGCGACGGATTGCTGCGCGTGCGGCAGCATGGCGCTGTCGTCGCGGAAATTCCCGCGCACCCGCTGGCCGAAGAAGGGCCGGTCTATCAGCGTCCCATGCGAAGGCCGGAACCGCGGAGCGATGACGGAGAGATCCTTCGCTTCGCTCAGGATGACACGTTAGACTTGACGGAAAATTTCATGGCGCTGCTGTCCTCTCCCGCCATCGCGTCCAAGCGCTGGATTTTCGAGCAGTACGACCACTCGGTGCGCACGAACACGATGGTCGGGCCGGGCGCAGGCGACGCGGCGGTGATGCGCGTGAAGGAAACCCCGCGCGCTCTGGCGCTGGCCACCGACTGCAACGCGCGGTGGTGCTGGTTGAATCCGCGCGAAGGCGCGAAGGCCGCGGTGGCGGAAGCGGCGCGCAACGTCGCCTGCTCCGGCGCGCGGCCCATCGCCGCGACGAACTGCCTCAACTTCGGCAATCCGGAAAAGCCGGAAACGATGTGGCAGTTTTCGGAAACGATTGACGGCATCGCCGAGGCCTGCGCCGCGCTGGATACGCCTATCACCGGCGGCAACGTCAGTTTTTATAACGAGACGCTGGGCAAGTCAGTTTTCCCCACACCTACCATCGGCATCCTCGGAATTTTGGAGGACGCGTCGAAGGCGCTGGGAATGGGATTTGCCGCCGAAGGCGACGTGATTGTGCTGTTGGATGGTGCCGGCGTCATTCTGAGCGAAGCGAAGAATCCCTCTTCAGAACAGAGAGATCCTTCGTCCGCCTCCGGCGGACTCAGGATGACGATAGAGGAACAGTTCGCCGTGCAAAGAGAATTTTCCTCCTCCGAATACGCCAAACGCATCCACGGCATCGTCGCAGGCATGCCGCCCACGGTGGATCTGGCCGCGGAAAAACGGCTCATCGAATGCCTGGTGGGTTTGGCCGGCGAGCGCGCGGTGAAATCCGCGCACGACGTCAGCGACGGCGGCATTGCGGTGACGATTGCAGAGTGCTGCTTCGCGGGAAATCAAAATCTTCACCGCAGAGGCACAGAGAACACAGAGGGAAATGGAGAATTGGGAGCACAGGTTCGACTTGAGGGGCAAGTGCCTGTCGCGTGGGAATTGTTCGGCGAGCGCGGCGCGCGCGCGGTTGTCTCTTGCGCGCCGACGTCGCTTGCCCGCGTGGAAGCGATTGCGAGAGAATGTGGCGTCCGCGCGCAAAACATCGGCCGCGTCAGTACAGGCGAATTCCGCATTGAACATAACGGGCGCGCCGTGATCGCGGCAGGCGTTGCGCCGCTGCGCGATGCTTGGGCGAACAGTCTGGAACACGCGCTTAAGGGCGAATGAACTCAATACTCCATTTTGACGATCACTTCCACGATGAATGTGGCGTGGTGGGGGTGTACGGCGACGCGGAGGCGTCGAAGCTGGCGTATCTCGGCCTGTATGCGTTGCAGCATCGCGGGCAGGAGAGCGCGGGCATTGTCTCCGCCGACGCCGGCGAACTGCATCCGGTCAAAGGCATGGGTCTCGTCGCGGACATTTTCGGCCCCGAGCAGTTCAAGCTGCTGCCCGGCACGGCGGCCATGGGCCACACGCGCTACTCGACGGCGGGCGACACGACCATGCGCAACGCGCAGCCCATCCTCATCGAGTGCAACAAGGGCAAACTCGCACTCGGGCACAATGGCAACCTGACCAACGCAAATGCGCTGCGCCGCTCGCTCGAACATCGCGGAAGCATTTTTCAGACCACCAGCGACACGGAAGTCATCGTGCACCTCATCGCGCGGTCCAGCGCACGCACGCTTTCTTCGGCCATTGCCGACGCGCTCAACCAGGTGGAAGGCGCGTACTCGCTGCTGCTGCTGACGCGCGATGAATTGTTTGCCATGCGCGACCCGCGCGGCTTCCGTCCTCTCGCGCTGGGACGCCGCCCATCGCCGACGGGCGGCGAAAGCGCCTGGGTGGTGGCGTCGGAAACCTGCGCGTTCGACTTGATTGACGCGGAGTACGTGCGCGAAATCGAGCCCGGCGAAATGGTGCGCGTTTCGCGCGCGGGTCTCGAGTCCATCCACTTCGCGCCGGAAAAACCGCATCAGTACTGCGTTTTCGAGCACGTCTATTTTGCGCGGCCGGATTCGCTGGTCTTCGGCCGGCCGGTGGGCGAGAGCCGCGAGATGCTCGGCAAACTGCTGGCGCGCGAGCGGCCGGCGGTGGCGGACATCGTCGTGCCCGTGCCCGATTCCGGCGTGCCCGCGGCCATCGGCTACGCTCTCGAGAGCGGCATTCCGTTCCGCATGGGACTGATCCGCAATCACTACGTAGGGCGCACGTTCATCGAGCCGTCGCAGGCCATTCGCGATTTCGGCGTGAAGCTGAAGCTGAACCCGGTGCGGCGGCTGCTGGAAGGCCAGCGCGTGGTGCTGGTGGACGACTCCATTGTGCGCGGCACGACCAGCCGCAAAATCGTGCGCATGGTGCGCGAGGCCGGCGCGGCGGAGGTCCACCTGCGCATCAGTTGCCCGCCGACGATTTCGCCGTGCTACTACGGCGTGGACACGCCAACGAAAGAAGAGCTGATTGCATCTCACAACAGCGTGGAGCAGATCCGCGACTTCATCGGCGCGGATTCGCTGGGGTATCTGTCAGTGGAGAGCTTGAAGAAAGCGGTGGCCGACACCAAAGGAAAATTCTGCTCGGCGTGCTACACGGGACTGTATCCGACAGAGCTTGTCCAATTGGAAGTTCCGGCGGCGAAGGATGTACTGTGAATGGCGCGAAGTTGAACGTTGAATGTTAAAAGGAAAAGCATGAGCGCGAAAGAAAAGAAAGCCAAGAAAGCGGCGGACGTGCAGGAGAAAGTGCCGCTGAAGAAGCGCGTGTGGCGCGAAATCATGGGCTGGGTGTGGGTGATTGTGGCGTTCCTGCTGATCCAGAGTTCGCTGGTGCAGGCTCGCGTGATTCCCTCCGGCTCCATGGAACAGACGCTGCTGATCGGCGACCACCTGCTGGTCAGCCGCTTCGGCTACGACGCCGGCGTGCCGCTCACCGACTGGCACGTGAGCCTGTGGAAGGACCCGCAGCGCCAGCAGGTCGTCGTGTTCCGCCCGCCGTTGCCCGGCGCGAACGACTACATCAAGCGCGTGATCGGCGTCCCGGGCGACAAGCTGGAAATCCGCCGCGGCGCGGTGTGGATCAACGGACATGCGCTGGAGGAGCCTTACGTCTCCATGCCCATGAACCGCAACGAAACCTATCCCTACCAGTCCGTCACCGTGCCCCCGGGTCATTATTTTGTGATGGGAGACAACCGCGGGAATTCCTACGACAGCCGCTACTGGGGCTTCGTGCCACGCGAAAATATTATCGGCACCCCCATGTTCATCTACATGTCCGTGGACGCGACGGAAGAAGCCTGGCAGCCGGGCCACCTCCAGGAACGCTTCCTGGCCTACGCCAACGCGCTGGTGCGGCCGCGGCTGGTGCGCTGGAAGCGGCTCTTTACCTCGCCATAGGTGTAGCCCGCGTCTTCAGATGCGGGGACTTGCTCTCGCCGAAAGGTCCCGCCTCTGAAGAGGCGGGCTACACAGAAAAATGAAGTACGCCGAAGCCGGAGTGGACATTTCGCGCGCGGACGACGCCAAGCAGCGCATCGCGCGGCTGGCGCGGCGCACGTTTACGCGCGGCGTGCTCTCGCAGATTGGTACGTTCGGCGCGATGTTTGCGCTCGAGCGCAAGCGCTGGCGCGAGCCGGTACTCGTCGCAAGCGCCGACGGCGTGGGTACCAAGCTGAAAATCGCCTTCGCCATGGGCGTGCACTCCACCGTGGGCATGGACATCGTCAACCACTGCGTGAACGACATCCTCACGCAAGGCGCCGAGCCGCTGTTTTTCATGGACTACCTTGCGCTGGGCAAAATGGACCCGCGCGTGGTCGAGCAGATTATTGACGGCATGAGCCGCGCATGCAAACAAGCGGGCTGCGCACTGATTGGCGGCGAAACCGCGGAGATGCCCGGCTTTTATCCGCCGGGCGAGTACGATCTGGCCGGGTTCATCGTCGGCGCCGTCGAGAAAAAGCAAGTGCTCGACGGCAAGCGCGTGCGCGCCGGCGACGCGCTGATTGCACTGCCTTCGAGCGGGCTGCACACCAACGGTTTTTCGCTCACGCGCAAGCTGGTCTTTGAAGTCGCCGGGCACAAGCCCGACGACTACGTCGCCGAGGTGGATGGAAAGATCGGAGCGGAACTTCTTCGCCCGCACCGCTGCTACTGGCCGCTGCTGAAAAACATCGTGCGTCGCGGATGGGTCTCCGCGATGGCCCACATCACCGGCGGCGGCATCACGGAAAACTTGCCGCGCGTGCTGGCGCGCAACACGCAGGCCGCGGTCGAGTTGGGTTCCTGGCCCGTGCCCAAGATATTTTCCTATCTCGCGCGCATCGGAAAAATCGAGCGCGACGAATTGCTGCGCACCTTCAATCTGGGTGCAGGCATGATCCTCGTCGTGCCGGCGAAGCAAGTGCCCAACGTCGAGCGCGAGTTGAAGCGCCGCCGCGAGAAGTTCTTCCGCATCGGCCACATTGGCTCCGGCCGCCCCCGCGTGGTTTATAGCGGCACACTCAACATCTGACAGACAGAAAGACGAACGCAGAAAAACATAGATATCTGCGTTCATCGGCGTTCCGCTTTTCTCGTTTCTTTGTCTGTCGTAGAATCGGCATCGTCGGCCCACACGGAGGTTCCTATGCTGCGTAGTTCTTTCCTCGCATCGCTCGTCATCCTGCTGTTGGTGTGTTGCGTTTCGCTTTCCGCGCAAACGGCGCCGGTCAAGGCGGCCGCGCCGAAGGTCAGCGGCCCGGGCCAGATGTGCCTGGCGTGTCACGCGAATTCCACGCCGGGCATTGTCGAGCAGTGGCGCGGGAGCGCGCACGCCAAAGCCTCAGTGGACTGCTACTCGTGCCACCAGGCAATGGCCGGCGATCCCGCGACGTTCGACCACTACGGCCAGAAGATCGCGGTCATCGTCACGCCCAGCTACTGCGCGCGCTGCCACGCAGCGGAGAATACGCAGTTCCAGAAGAGCCATCACGCGCAGGCCGCGCAGTTCATCGGCTCGCTCGACAACATGCTGGGCGAAATCGTCGAAGGCGGGCCCGCGGCGGTGAACGGCTGCCGGCAGTGTCACGGCAGTATCGTGCAGTACGTCGGCGAAGGAAAATTTTCGCCGGACACCTGGCCCAACAGCGGCATCGGCCGCGTCAACCCCGACGGCAGCAAAGGCACCTGCGCGGCGTGCCACGGGCGGCACGCGTTCAGCTCCGCGCAGGCGCGCCAGCCGGAAAATTGCGGCAAGTGCCACATGGGGCCCGACCATCCGCAGGCGGAGATTTACAACGAGTCCAAGCACGGCATCCAGTTCCGCGCGAACATTTCCAAGATGAACTTGAACTCGAAAAAGTGGGTGGTGGGCAAGGACTACTCCGCGGCGCCGACTTGCGCTACGTGCCACATGAGCGCCACGTCCACGCAGAAAATTACCCACGACCTCGGCGACCGCATCAGCTTTACGCTCCGCCCAGTGATTTCCACGAAACTCGAAAACTGGGAGAAGCGCCGCGCAGCGATGCAGGACGTCTGCTCCAACTGCCACGCCACCGGCTGGGTGGAAAATTTCTACGCGCAGTACGAGAGCACCATCGAGCTGTACAACGAAAAATTCGCCAAGCCTGCCAAGGCCATCATGGACAAGCTGCGCGAGGAGAAAAAACTCACACCCACGCCCTTCGACGAAAAGCTCGAATGGACCTACTACGAGCTGTGGCACCACCAGGGCCGCCGCGCGCGCATGGGCACCGCCATGATGGGCCCCGACTACACGCAGTGGCACGGCTTCTACGAAGTCGCCAAGAACTTTTACACCGAGTTCATCCCCGAAGCCGAACACCTGCTGCCCGGCGTGAGCAAGGAAGTGATGAGCACCGACTTTCACAAGTGGAAGGCGGGCTTGACCAAGGAAGAACTCGAAAAGCAAATCGAGTTCTACAAGAAACGCTACAAGCAATGAAACCGCAGATGAACGCGGATAAACGCAGATAAGGAAGGACAAAGGGAATGAGCTTTTCTATCTGCGTTTATCTGCGTTCCGCTTTTTTCCTCAGCCGCGAGTAATACCACCAGTTCTTTTGCGCGGCGGGCAGCCGTGGGTTGCGCGCCTGCGCCACCGCCGCGCGGAACACGTCGAGGCAGCAGATGTCTTGCCGCTGCCGGGTGACCGCGCAGATTTGCTCGTACAATTTTTCCGGCTTGCGCCGCGCCAGATCGCGCACCGTGCGGATGCCCAGCTTCTGAAAATCCTTCAGCATCGCCGGGCCAATGGAGACAAGATCAGACAATTGACGCACTTCTTGCATGAATTTCCTCCAGGTAGGCATCTTCATGCTACGCGCCTGCGCACGCGCTGAAAAGAAAATCTTGTTGTACGGCCCGGCTTTTCCGTTTTCCAGTTTCGCTTTTTGCGATTTTCCTCATCTGTGTTTATCTGTGTTCATCTGTGGTTTCAAAAGTTTTGTCCGTTGTGTTAACGTGCTCCCGTGATGAAGAAGCGCATCGGCGTATTGCTGAGCGGGCGCGGCTCGAACTTCGAGGCGCTGGCGGATAGTGTCGCCGCCGGGCGCATCCCTGATGCGGAAATTGCGCTGGTGGTGAGCAACCGCGAAGGCGCCGCGGGCGTGGAGAAAGCGAAAGCACGCGGCATCGAGACGCGCGTGATTCCTTCGAAGGGCTTGCAGCGCGAGGAGCACGACCGCCAGGTGGTCGCCGCGCTGCAGGAAAAAAGCGTGGAACTGGTTTGCCTTGCTGGTTACATGCGGCTCCTTTCGCCGCTGTTTGTGCGCGCGTTCGCCGGCCACATCTTGAACGTGCACCCGTCGCTGCTGCCGGCGTTTCCCGGCCTCGAGGCGCAGCGCCAAGCGCTGGAGCACGGCGTGAAAGTGTCCGGCTGCACCGTGCATTTCGTGGACGAAAATCTCGACGCGGGGCCGATTGTGATTCAGGCCACCGTGCCCATCCGCGACGACGACACCGCGGAGTCCCTTTCCGAGCGCATCCTCCGTGAAGAGCACCGCATTTACACCGAGGCCGTGCGAATTGTGCTCAGCGGCAATTTCCGTATCGAAGGCCGCCGCGTGATTGCCAAAAAGGATTGAAACCGAAAAAAACACAGATGAGCGCAGAGCGCAAATCTCAAACTACTCTCGTGGAAGACTTCCGCTGGCGCGGCATGGTGTTCCACGCCAGCGAAGGCCTGGAGGAACTCGCCGCGCGCGAAAAGCTCACCGCTTACATCGGCTTCGACCCTTCGGCCGCGAGCCTGCACGTTGGTTCGCTGCTGCCGGTGATGGCGCTGGCGCGCTTCCAGAAATTGGGCCACTCGCCGATTGCCATCGTCGGCGGAGGCACGGGCATGGTCGGCGACCCCAGCGGAAAATCGGTGGAACGTCCGCTGTTGACCGTCGCGCAGATTGAAGAAAACTTGCAGGGCCTGCGGCGCCAGCTCGAACCGTTTCTCGATTTCCACGCCAAGGAAAATCCCGCGCGCATCGTCAACAACGCCGACTGGCTGACCACCATCTCGCTGATGGATTTTCTGCGCGACTACGGAAAATTCTTCACCGTGAACTACATGCTGAACAAGGAATCCGTCAGCCGCCGCCTGGAAACCGAAGAAGGAATTTCCTTCACCGAGTTCAGTTACATGCTGCTGCAAGCCTACGATTTTCTGACCTGCTTCGACCGCTACAAATGCGTCCTACAAATGGGCGGCAGCGATCAGTGGGGCAACATCACCGCGGGCATGGACCTCATCAAGCGCCTGCGCCGCGCGCAGGCTCACGGCCTGGTGTTTCCGCTGGTGACCACGGCGACAGGCTCGAAGTTCGGCAAGACGGAAGCCGGCACGGTGTGGCTCGACCCCCAACTCACTTCGCCCTACCGCTTCTATCAGTTTTGGATCAACACCGACGACCGCGACGCCGCCACGTATTTGAAATTTTTCACTTGGCTCTCCCGCGAGGAAATCGAGGAGCTGGAAAAATCGCTC
The DNA here is from genome assembly GCA_023481105.1 of Acidobacteriota bacterium. Classification (GTDB taxonomy): domain Bacteria; phylum Acidobacteriota; class Terriglobia; order Acidiferrales; family UBA7541; genus JACQDE01. The sequence continues at coordinate 9,497 of JAMCWK010000071.1, forward strand.
GAGACGGCGCCACAAGAGCGTGCCGCGCAAATCCGCCTGGCGCGCGAAGTCACGCGGCAGGTGCACGGCGAAACAGCTCTGGCGCGCGCGGAAAAAGCGTCGAAGGCATTGTTTGGTGAGGAAATCAGCACACTCACGCCGGAAGAACTGCTGGACGTCCTGCAAGAAGCGCCGTGTACGCGCGTTGAAAAAGCAAAACTGCATGGCGCGGGCATGTCCATCGTGGATTTTGCGGTGCTTGCGGGGCTGGCCGCGTCCAAGGGCGAAGCGCGCAGGTTATTGGATGGCGGCGGCGTGTACCTGAACAACCGCCGCATCACCGACGCGAAAAAATCCGTCTCCCTCGCCGACGCGCTCCACGGCCGCTTCGTCGTGCTTCGCCGCGGCCAAAAAGAATTCCGCCTAATTTTTGTGGAACATTGAAATGAAGTTTCTTGCCTGCATTGGAATCCTACTCGCCTCGTTAGGTTTATGTACGCTGACTGCTGTCCAGCCTCCTGTCGGCCTCTTGTCAGAGTTTTGGTTGGTTAGCGCTGCAGATGAGCATGGTTATTCTTACTGGGCCGCATCGATTCTTCACGCCAAGCAAGAGAACGCAGGGACCCGAGTGCGCTATTTCTTGATTGACGGCGCTGTGCTGCCTTGCAACCAGCCTGACGTCCGCGCCGCTGAAATCTTCCTCTCGGGCAAACGGATTGGTGACCTGACGAATGAGGTTAACCTATGTTCGCTGGAGGCCACGCGGATTGAAAATGCAGTTTCGCAAAGTCGCCGGAATCCGAAACTGTTTGAATCCAGCCGCATTTCCATCACCGCAAAATGCGGAACTGCGCGGAAAAGTGTGCAGCTCCCGACATTCGGAATTGACGAAGCCAACTTTGCAAAAAAGATCCGTTCGGGAAAAGCGCTCCTCCACTTGGAGCAGCGCTTGCTCGATGATTTGTTCGGGAATATCTGGGGCCCGACTGGAGAGGGGAATCGCGCCGCAATGCAGAAACTTGGTTGGGATTGGTCCTCCGAACTAAAGCGCGGCGATTACGATTTCGGGTTCTGGTTTTGCTCCGGCGGGCAACCGACTGGGCTAATGACAAGCGTCCAGCCTGGCGCGCTTGACATCACATTCGGTTCGGACTGTGATTTGCAAAAATTCCGCAAAGTCCTTGCGGCCTACCATGCCCCGGCAATCGACCTGCGTGGTCAGCATGGCCGTTTGGCTGGAATTGAGGGTGGGCGCTTACTCAAATACGAAGATCCTATTTATTCGCCACTCGCTGTACAAGCTAGAATTGAGGGCGAAGTATCGCTGGAGCTCACCGTGGATCGCAAAACCGGCTCAGTGATGGGCGTGAAACCTCTCGCGGCGCATCCGCTGCTTGAAGCTTCCTCCGTGAACGCTGCGCGGGACTGGCGCTTTGATCCCGCTCAAGAGTTGAAAGATATTGTTGTTGTGAAATTGCAGTTCTCATCTCCATGCGCAAAGAAAGCTGCCCCGTAGCGCACAAATCAATAGGAAGGATGATTGCGCCGCGGCCAAAAAGAATTCCGCCTCGTGGAACTTCAGCACTAGAATAAAACCGCACATGTAGCGGCAACCGGCGCCGCCAATTGCGGCGGTTGCCATTGGCGCCCTAAAAACGAAAAGCGAAAATAGAAAATGGGCCGCAATTGTCAGTTGGCGGCCTCTTTTTATTTTCTCTTTTCTGTTTTCTGTTCTTAGAGCCTATTGCAAAACCCTCCTTAAGACGATCATGAAGCAGGCGATATGAAAGAACGCCCCGTAAATGACGAGCGAGCGATCCCAGCGCACGACCAGTCGGCGAAAGCTACCGAGCCACGCGAAC
>JAMCWK010000080.1 GCA_023481105.1 Acidobacteriota bacterium
GTTCGCGTGGCTCGGTAGCTTTCGCCGACTGGTCGTGCGCTGGGATCGCTCGCTCGTCATTTACGGGGCGTTCTTTCATATCGCCTGCTTCATGATCGTCTTAAGGAGGGTTTTGCAATAGGCTCTAGCCATTTACTCGAGAGTTTGGTGCGTATTACGCGTGCTCGTCTTGCGAGCCCACTTGACCTCGACATGACAAAGGTCTCCTACTCAATCGGGCCGTTCATCAGCCCAACGGAGCGTTCAAGTTTCGCGGCAATAAACGTCGCGATGGTGAATGGCATTACCAGGCTAACGCGGTCCGATCATCGTGAAGCGCTTTGGCGGTTGAGGTCTTTGTATAAGGAGTTACATGATCGAGTTTGGCTAGATTTCGCGGAGCTTGGAATTGAGGCAGTAAAGAGAGGCTCCTTCTTGCTGCATTACCTAAATAGCACGATTCAGGAGGTCGTCAGAGCCAATTTTCATCTTTTCAGCTCGTTGGACCTGCCTCAGCTAGAGGAGCGCGGCATGGAGGATGCCAGGGAACAGGATTTTCGTGACAGTTTTCGGGAAGAGATCAGGAACAAAATCCGCTGGGAAACGACAGGCATCTACTCGCGAATCATTCCCGCTATGTTCGAACATCACCAACTCTCGTATCTTGATGACACTATTAAGTTGCAATGTCTGTTCGCGCTCTGGTCAATCCATTTCCGCGTAGAAGATGTAGCGCTGGAGGCAGTCGAGAGGATTTTCGAAGCCTGTGCCCAACTGCAAGACGCACAGTTCAAGGATATCTATGCTTCCGCGCGGCTCGCTATACACATCGCGCAAATCGGGATTTACGCGAGCGCGTCAAATGCCGAACCAATATTCAAAATCGCGACGGAGCGATACGCTACTTTAAGACGGACATTTCGGGAGAGATATCCGGACCACCGCTTCGTTGGAGATTTCGAATCTGCTGAGCATGAACTACTCGAGGATCGACGGGACGACTTTCTTGCGATGATGGACCCTATCAAGAGAGAGTTTTTTTCAATCATAACTCCCGAGCAGATTCGAGGATTTTTTGCGGCGTTGGAATGAAGGCGGGTGTGGCGTCGTCCGTCAACGCAGAAAGCGCAAAATGCCGGGCTCAAGCCCGCCGCTACATAAGCCTTTCAATCACAGATCACCAATCACCAATTCCCTTCCCTCAATCACTCAATCACAAATCATAAATCACTCAATTGAAGGGCGGGTTGTCGTCTTGTGGCGGGGGTTCCTGCGGAGCCCCTGGGGCGATGCGCAGGCGCGCCAGTTCGCGGAGCAAGTGTTGCTCGTCCGCGGAGAGGCCCTGCAAAAACGCGGGATCATTCAAGCGCGTCACGCGTTCTTCGTCGGTCATGCCGTGCAGCGCGCCGAGGCGGCGCATGATTCCCTGGCGGCGCTGCGGCGGCAATTCCTGCAGCTTGGGCATCAACTCCTGCCGGACGCGCTGGCGGTCTTCGGGCGAGAGGCGGCGCCAATTTTCTTCAATCTGCCGGATGCGGTTTCGCTGCTCCGGCGTCATATTGTTCCAACGGCGCAGCCGCTGACGGATCTCCGCCTGCCGCTGTGGCGGAAGATTGCGGAAGCGCTGGTTGTTGTTCATGAAGCGCTCTTGGTCTTGCGGCGACATCTGATGCAGCCGCTCGAGCCACTGCGGAGGCATGCCGCCGCCGGGGCCCGCGCCGCGTCCGGGCATAAACGCTTTTCCGGGACCGCCCGGTCCGCCGGGTCCCGCGCCCCGCTGCTGGCCCGCCGGCGGAGGCGTCTGCGGGGGCCGCATCTGTTCGGCCTGCGGCTGCTTTTTCTTCTGAGCCTGTCCCCTGCCCCGCTGCGCCAGCGCAGGCTCCGCCAGCGCGCCGCTCAACAGCGCCACCGCCACCATCCCCGCGAGTTTGAACGCTACCTTCATCCTTGCCTTTTTTCCTTCGTCTTTCGTCCTTCGTCCTTGGTCCTCGCCCGACACCTCGCTACATCTTCCGCTGCTCCGTTTGTTTCGCCGGCGGCACTTCCGACAGCGCCTCAAAATTCGCCAGCACATCCAAGTCTTCGAGCACTTGCAGGTCTTTGATCATTCTGAATTCTTCTTCGCTGCGCGCCACTTCGTTCGGATTCTGCGCCGGCGGAATCATCGAGATCCACGCGCCCATGGCCAGCAGCAGCGACATCGCCAGCGCCAGCCGCGGTTGCGGCAGCAGCCAGCCCAGCAGAGTCGGCCGCGGCTCCGCCGCAATTCGCGCCCGCAAGCGGGCGTCGAATGCCGGTGACACTTCATGCGCCGGCGCTTCGTCCAGCACGCCCCACAAGCGGCGGAATTCCTCGACGCGCGCGCGACACTCCGCGCAGGCCACCAGGTGCAGCTCGACCTCGCCGCGCTCGGCCTCCGTCGCGCGCCCGTCCATGTACGCCAGCAATCGCGCTTCAAACTTTTCGCAATTCATGTTGCCCTTCTTTCGTCCTTCCTCTTTCCTCACTTCCTCATTCCTCTTTTCTCTTTCCTCAATCGCTCAATCATAAATCACTCAATCTTTTCCGCTGGTGAATTGCCAGCGAATCACTCAATTTTCCCCTGGCTCTAGTCTTTCGTCGCCACTAATGGTGCAAGCTCAACTCTCAGTGTTTCGTACGCCCTAAACAGCAACGATTTTAATGCGCTCTCCGAGCAATGCAAAATGCTCGCAATCTCGTCGTAATCGAGGTCGTGATACTTGTGCAGCAGCACCGCGGCGCGCTGCTTTTCCGGCAGCGCCTGGATGGCTCGCTTGATCACCGCCGCGCGATCGCGCTCCATCATGCGTTCCACCATGCCCGGCCGCTTGTCGGCCACGTCCATGCGCGGCTGCTCGGCATCGCCGCCATTCGCGCCCTCATCAATCGAAACTCCCATCTTCTCGTTGCGCGAGTCGCGGATGGCGTTGAGCGCGAGATTGGTGGCAATGCGAAACAGCCACGTCGTAAATTTCGCGCTCGGCGCGTATTTTTTCCGCGCGCGGTACACGCGCAGAAAAACTTCCTGCGCCAGGTCTTCTGCGGTGGCCGCGTCGCGCACCATGCGAAAAAGAAAATGCACCAGCGGCGTGCGGTACTTTTCCAGCAGAAGTTCGAAGGACGCATCGTCCCCCGCCTTCACGCCCAGCATCAGTTGGACGTCGGACCTGGCCATCGCCTCCACATCCTATCAAACCCTTTTCCCGCCATAAAGTTGCGTGCCCGTGGGACAGGCTTTCCAGCCTGTCCGGGTTTCTTCAACATCGTAGGACAGGCTTTCCAGCCTGTCCGCCACCTCAATCCTCCGGCCATACAGGACAGGCTGGAAAGCCGGTCCTACAACAATCAATTGCACACGGCTGGACAGGCTGGAAAGCCTGTCCTACGATTGCAACAAATGGAGCAATACGCGCGTCACCTGCCACACTGGCAACCACCCGGACAGGCAATCTTCCTCACCTGGCGCTTGCACGGTTCGCTACCTGCGAATGTGATTCGCGAGCTGAAGAGTTCGAAATTCTCCGATCCCGGCAGGCAATTCCACCATGCAGACTGTTATTTGGACACTGCCTCGAACGGGCCTTTGTGGCTGAAAGACCCTCGCGTCGCGCAACTCGTCGTCCATGCGCTGCAGTTCGGATCGAAAGAGCAGAACAAATATCAGTTGCACGCGTATGTTGTGATGGCAAATCACGTCCACATGCTTCTGTCGCCGCTGACACCACTACGCCGAATTACACAATCGCTAAAGGGATTCACGGCCCGCGAAGCCAATGCGCTTTTGAGACGGACCGGCAGAAGATTCTGGCAAGACGAATCGTTCGATCACTGGGTGCGCGATTTGGAGGAGTTTGCGCGCATTGTCACTTACATCGAGAACAATCCGGTTAAGGCCGGACTCGTGGCCAAACCGGAGCTCTGGCCGTGGTCCAGCGCTGCCTGCGCAGCTTCGTAGGACAGGCTTTCTAGCCTGTCCGGGTTCTTCAGCGCTGCAGGACAGGCGTTCCAGCCTGTCCGGTTCGCTTCAACATCCGAGGACAGGCTAGAAAGCCTGTCCTACGCTAATCGACAGCCGACTGCCAGACAGGCTCTTTTCTATCTTCTATCCCCGCGCACATTCGAGTGGCACAAAAATCGCCTTTTCGCCAAAAACGCCAAATCTTGTCAAGCCCCCTCGGGCCACTTTTTTCTGGGGCAAATCGCATAAATCCTTGCCCTGCAACGCGTTCCGCCACTATAACTTGCAGAAACGAAGCGAATAATAACCCCTTCCAATGTGATATAATAGAAGTATAAGCTGGAGAAAGAAACCTTCACCTTCTAGCACACTTCCCGGAGAAAATTTATGGACGAACCACTGGACTTTGCCCAGGTTTGCAAGGACATCGAGGACCACCTGGTGCCCTATCTCCGCCTCGGCAGCGGCGAGCGCGCCATGTACTACCATCTGCTGCGCCACTCGCGCGCCGAAGGCAAACGCGTATTGCAAATTTCCAAGCGCGTGCTGGCGCGAAACGTAGGCACAAGCGCGACAACGGTTCACGGGCATCTGCGAGCGCTCGAACAGAAGGGCTGCGTGAAGATTGTCGAACGCAACCTGGCGGGGCACAGCATCGAAGTCCTCACCCCGGCAGAGATTCCCGGCTGCGTGCGCGCGGGAATGGCGGCGGAAGTCGTGGCGGTCGAAGGGGCGGACTGCTTCAAGAACGAACGGCTGCGCGCGGCCATTCTCCGGCGCGAACAGAATGCGTGCTTCTATTGCCTGCGGCCGATGGCGACGGGAGCGGCGGTGTTTGACCACGTGGTGGCGTCGGCGCAGGGCGGAGACAACACGGTTCGCAACATCGTAGCCTGTTGCTTCGAGTGCAATTCGCGGAAAGGCGAGAAATCCGCGGAAGAATTTCTGCGCGAGTTGTACCGAGCGTCGCGGCTGTCCGACGCGGAGCTGGATGCGCGACTCGCGGCGCTCGAAACACTGCAAGGCGGCAAGGCGAAAATGGAAAATGGAAAATAGAAAAGAGGCCGCCATTCCAAGTCGCTTCAATTTTGCAAATTCACGAGCGAAACGGTGCGCATGTTTTCCTATTTTCTCTTTTCTCTTTTCTATTTTCGTCGTGTCAGTGTGTATGCGGAATATTGAAGAGGTAATGCAGCGCCGCCAGCAGCGCCACGCCGACAAACACAATCAGCGCCATGCGGATGCCCGGCTCTTTGTTGACTTCGGGCATCAGGTCCGACGCGGCCACGTAAATCGTCACGCCGGCGGAAATCGGCAGCGCGTAGCCGACTTCGGCTTTCAGCAGATTCATCAGCAGCACGCCGGCCAGCGTCGCGGCGCCGAGCGCGGCCGACGAGAGCGTCGCCACGCGGCGCGATTGGCCGCTCGCGAGCATGAGCGATGCCACCGTAAAACCTTCCGGCAGTTTGTGCAGCAAGACAGCGACGAATATCACCACGCCCAGCCAGGAGGAAATCAAAAAGCCCGAGGCGATGGCCACGCCGTCAAAAAATGCATGAATCGCGAGGCCGCCCAACGCGATGAAGCCGACGTGATGCTCGGCCATCTCCTCAACGTGGGTTTCTTCGCCGAAATGAAAGTGCGGCGCAAGCGTGTGCTCGAAAAAATGCACGAGGAGGTAGCCGCCGAGCACGAAGAGCAGCGACGCGTCGCCGGCAAGATGCAGGGATTCCGGAATCATCTCCAGAAACGCGACGCCGAGCATGAAGCCCGCGCCCAGCGCAACAAAATATTTCAGGTACTCGCGAGACCACTCGCGCCGGGCAATCAGATATCCGCCCAGCCACGTCGCCCCCGCCGCCGTCGCGCCCAGCAGTACCGCCCACATGGTGTTCGCATTCATCGCGCCCGACAATACCACTTGCTTCGCGCCCGGCAAATACCAAAGGCAGAACTTATGTAGCGGAAACCGGCGATGCCCGTTCGCCGGTTGCCATCCGTGGTTGTTCCGGCACCTGTAGCGGCGGCCTTCAGGCCGGCAGCAGTCGCAAAAAACTCCGCGCTCTGCCGAAGGCGGCCTTTCTTACCCCGCGCGCAGCGCGTCGCAACTCTGACACTCTGTAACTCTGAAACTCTGTAACCCTTCACCTCTGCAACTCTATCCACTATGCCGAAACAGAATCACGTCTCCGTCCTTCACTATGTATTCCTTCCCTTCCAGACGAACGTGACCATTTTCTTTTGCGCGCGCGAGCGAGCCCGCTTCGAGCAGACGGTCCCAGAAAACAACTTCAGCTTTGATGAAGCCGCGCTCGAGGTCGGTGTGGATCGCGCCGGCCGCGCGCTGCGCGTTGGTGCCGCGCTCGATGGTCCACGCACGGACCTCCGGCTCGCCCGCCGTGAAGAACGAAATCAGCCCGAGCAGCTCGTACGTCGCGCGCAACACGCGGTCACGCCCGGGCTCGGTCAACCCATAGCCGGACATCATTTCCGCGAGCTCTTCGTCGGACAGCTCGGAGAGCTCCGCTTCGATTTTTCCGCAGAATGGAACGACTTTGGTTTGCGGCTTGGCCGCGAGCGCGGCGAGATTGTGCTTCTGGACCACGTTTTCAATTTCGCTCACTTCGTCATCGCCGAGATTGATGACGTACAGCATGGGCTTGCGCGAAAGAAACATGAAACCCGTGAGAATTTTATTTTCTTCGGGCGTGAAATCCACCTGGCGCAGCGGCGTTTCCGCTTCCAGCGCAGCTTTGCATTTTAACAGCGCGGCTTCTTCACGCTCAAGTTGCGGCTCGCGTTTTTTCTTCAGATCTTTTTCGAGCCGCTCGAGGCGGCGCGTGAGCTGGTCGAGATCGTTGAGCATCAGCTCGACGTCCACGCTATCGGCGTCGCGCGCAGCGTTCAGGCTGCCCGCGGGATGCGGATGCACAGGATCGTCGAAGAGACGCACGACGTGCGCGAGACAATCCACCTGGCGCAATTCCGTGAGAAACGCAGAATCCTTCGCGCGGTCTTTCACCAACCCGCCGACGTCCACGTACTCGACGCTGGCGTGCGTGACTTTTTTCGGTTTGTACAACGGCACGAGTTGATCGAGACGCTTGTCGGGCACCGTCGCAACGCCGATGTGCGTCGCGCCGTGCGCGGCCTTTGCGTCGAGATGCACGCGCGTGAGAATTTTGAAGAGGCTCGTTTTTCCGACGAGAGGCAGACCAATGATTCCGGTTTTCATTCCGCGAGGATATTAACACACGAAGGATTCAACCGCAGATGAACGCAGATAAAGTAGATTCAGAAAACCGAGAAATTCCGATAGAATGGCGCGTTGCTGAAATGGCTAAAGGAATGGTGGGCGATAAAGGACTTGAACCTTTGACCTCCCGCGTGTGAAGCGGGCGCTCTAACCAACTGAGCTAATCGCCCGAAAAAAATACGTTAGCAGAAACGGGAAGAATCTTCAACCGATGAGCACGACAACGGCAAACCAAATTGCGCAGCTGCAGCGCTCGATCGCGACGGTGATCAAGGGCAAGGACGAAGCGATCGAGCTGGCGCTGGTGGCGCTGATTGCGCGCGGACATTTGCTGATCGAAGACGTGCCCGGCGTGGGCAAGACGACGCTGGCGCAGGCGCTGGCGCGGTCGTTCAACTGCTCGTTTCAGCGAATTCAATTTACGTCGGACATGCTGCCGAGCGACGTGATCGGCGTGAGCGTGTACAACCAAGCGAGCCAGCAATTCGAATTCAAAGCGGGGCCGCTGTTTGCAAATATTGTTTTGGCGGATGAAATCAATCGCACGACGCCGAAAACACAATCGGCGCTGCTGGAAGCGATGAACGAAAGCAATGTGACGGTGGAAAACACGACGCACGCGCTGCCGCAACCGTTTATGGTGCTGGCGACGCAGAATCCCATCGAACATCACGGGACGTATCCGCTGCCGGAATCGCAGCTCGATCGCTTTTTGATGCGCATCCGAATGGGGTATCCGAACCGCGCGAGTGAAAAGGAAATTATTCGCAATCACAGCGGGCTCGCGGCAGCGGGCGCGCTGGTGCCGGTGATGAGCGCGGCGGACGTCGCGGCGATGCAGGCGACGGCGGAAAAAATTCGCGTGGATGAAAGTTTGCTCGATTATGCGCTGGGAATTGTGGAGCGGACGCGGCAGTCGGAACATTTGAGTTTGGGAATCAGCCCGCGGGGCTCCGTGATGCTGCATCGCGCAGCGCAGGCGCTGGCGTTTGTCGAAGGGCGCGACTACTGCCTGCCGGATGATTTCAAGCGGCTCATCGTGCCAGTGTTCGCGCACCGGTTGGTGGTGAGCACGCGGTATGCGTCCACGGCGAAGAAGATGGATCAGGCGGAGACCATCCTCAACGACATCCTCGAATCGACGGCAGTGCCGCTCTAAAACAAAGTGGAAGTGTGGAATGGTAGAAATGTAGAAGTGAAGACGGCAGTGGCGAGTGGCGAGGAAGAACAGGTTGAATGTTGAAGGGTTGAACGTTGAACGGAAAACCAAGGAAAAAGCGAAACCTTTGAAACCGCTGATTCACGCAGATAAACGTGGATTACGAAGTTAAAGAGATACAGGGTTGAAGAGGAAAAGAGGTAAAAAGTTACAGAGGTACAGAGTTGCAGAGCTACAGAGTCAAAGAATCGCAGGCGCTGCGCGCGGGGTAGGAAAAGCCGCCTTTGGCACCCTTCGGCTAGGCTCTCTTCGCGTTCGCTCTGAGGAAGCAGGGCGCGGATGTTTTTCAGGAAAAATCTGCCGGGCTAAAGCCCGGCGCTACATGAGAGCAAAGCGGCGTCGAGCCCGAAGTCTTGGGAGCCGCACTCCAAAGGGCGCGGAGAGATCCTTCGTCCGCCACGGCGGACTCAGGATGACGAGCAAAGAGGGGCTGAAATTTCAAATTGCAGATTTCAGATTTGAAATTTGAAATGGAAAACCCTCCGGCAGACCAGAAGAAACCCACTGTAGAGAAGTGTGAGCGAGACAAGTTGTCAGGTTCTCCAGCTGCCACGAATCCCTGTCAGAATAATCAAGGCCATGCAACGCCGAGAAGCAGAGTGCACAGAGGTACACAGAGAATGAGCAGGAGAGATCCTTCGCCGCGATCCAGAGCATCGCGGCTCAGGATGACGGAGCGGGGGAAAATTAAAGAGTTACAGAGTTGAATAGTTGAAGAGTTAGAGAGTTACAGAGACAGAGGCGACGACCCCAACAGAACAAATGGCGACGACAATTCTACAACGGTGGTGGGAGGGGCTGGACAAGCCCGGGTGGAGGAATTTTCTCGTGGCGATGGTGGCGCTGGCGGTGGCGCTGGCGCTGGCGCTGTACTCGTCGGCGGCGGCGGAGACGGGTCACATATGGATTGCCGGCGGAGCGGCGCTGGCGGCGCTGGCGCTGTCCATCTGGGTGGGCGTGACCATCGTGCCGGCGCTGGCGCGGCGCACGCCGCTGCGCTGGCTGGCGTTTCACATTGACTACAAGCTGACAAAAGAAGGCATCGTGTACGTGAGCGGCGTGTTCGTGATTGCGCTGGCGGCGTTGAACACCGGAAATAATTTATTGTTCATGATTCTGGCGAGCATGCTGGCGGGAATTATTGTGTCGGGGCTGCTGTCGAGCATCATGCTGGTGGGCATCGGGCTGAAGCTGGAGCTGCCGGAACATATATTTGCCGAGCAGCCAGTGCTGGCGACGCTGGAAATCGTGAATGAAAAGCTCTCCCTCCCGTCGTTTTCACTGCGCGTGGAGGGCGCACCCGAGGCCATCAAGAAAAGCGAACAGCGACAGCAAGCCGGCGGCGCACCGGACATCCTGACGCGGCCGGTGTATTTTCCGTTTATCCCGAAAAAAAGCGCGGTGCAGCAGAACGTCGAGCTGATGTTTCCGCGGCGCGGCGTGTACCAGCAGGACGCGCTGGGCATCAGCACGAAATTTCCGTTCGGCTTCCTGAAAAAAACGCGGCGGGTGGATTCGACGATGGAGGTGGTGGTGTATCCGCGCGTCGAGCCGACGGAGGAGTTCTACGAAATTCTGCCGCTCATCAGCGGAGAGATCGAAAGTTTTTATCGCGGGCGCGGGCACGACTTGTACTCGATTCGCGATTACGTGACGACGGACAGCGCACGGTTTGTGGATTGGAAGGCCACGGCGAAAACCGGCGAGCTGAAGGTACGCGAGTTCACGCGCGAGGACGAACGGCGAGTGATGCTGGTGCTGGACCCGTTCGGTGGAGAGGCTGACGGAGCAGGCGCCGAGAAATTCGAGCGGGCGGTGACGCTGGCGGCGTGCCTGGCGTGGCATTTCTACGAGATTGATTCGGAAATGCAATTCCGCACGGACAGGATGGGCACGCCGATGGCCGCGTCGAGCGAGATTATTTACGACGTGCTGCGCGAGCTGGCGCTGATCGAGCAGAAACCCGGAGCGGGCGATGGAAAATTTCTCGAAGCGCTGACGGTTGAGCCGGACCTGTTCAAAATAATTTTGACGAGCCAGGCGAGGGGATCGATCCCGACCAGCCTTTGGACGTCGTCGTATTTTGTGTTCATAAAGGCGTTGTAGGACAGTGGCGAGTGGTGAGTGGCGAGTGGCGAGAAGAACCAAAAACGCTGGAACCGCAGATGAACGCAGATAAACGCGGATTTACAGGACAGAGGGCGCAGCATGCTGCGCCTCTACAAAATCTCAAGGGCAAGAATTGCCGCAGAGAAAGCGGCGTCTCCCGAGGTCTCGGGACGCCGCACTCCACAAAGAAAATGGCAACCTGCGCGATCCCGAGTGAGCGGGACGGCGCAGGTTGCCACTACAGAACTCCAAATGGCGGGCTAAAGCCCGCCCCTACATACTTGCGACTACAGCGGAGGAGAGACTGCTATACCCCAGGGACCTAATCCCGCCAGCGCCTCGCCCAGTT
>JAMCWK010000119.1:0-2185 GCA_023481105.1 Acidobacteriota bacterium
GAAACCGCCAAAGGCAATGCCATCGCCGAGCATGCGCTCATCCAGGTGGGCGCGACGCACTTGCGCGGTCGCTGGATGCATCAGATTTCCGGCGGCGAAAAACAGAAAGTGGTTCTGGCGCGCGCGCTGGCCCAGGAGCCGCTGCTCTTGCTGCTCGACGAGCCCACGCTGCATCTCGATATCGGCGCGCAGGTGGAGTTGCTCCAGCAATTGCGCGTGCTGGCGCAAAGCCACGGCTACACCATCGTGGTCGTCACCCACGAGCTGAATCTCGCCGCGGAATTTGCCGACCGCGTAGCGCTGCTGCACAACGGCAAATGCCTGCGTTTCGGCACCCCCGCGGAGGTGTATCGCCGCGAACTGCTCGAGGAGGTTTTTGGCGCAGCGCTCGAAGTCGAGACCGGCCCGACCGGCCGTCCGCGCGTTACGCCCTACGTACGCCGGGAGGATTTGCAAACTTGATGTCCCTGCGGCCCGCCTCAGGCGGCGGCTTCGAATCGCCGCCTGAAGCGCGCTGCGTTGATTAACCCGCAGACTCCGTGCACGGGAAGACGGTGAAAATCCGTCGCCGCCGCGCGACTGTAACGCGGCACTCGAACCCGGCGCGCGCCACTGTCCCGGTTCACCGGGATGGGAAGGCCGCGCCAAGTGCCTGCCGCCAAGCCAGGAGACCGGCGGAGTCCGCAGCCAGATTTCAGATTGCTGAAATTCGGCCAGCCTTCGTCTCCCGCGCGAGAGGGAGAAAGGAGACCCATGAAAGCTCGAACGGTTTTGCTGCTGCTCTTGGCTGTCGTTTGTTTTTTGGGCTCGTCCGCGTTTGCGCAGTCCGCCGCTACAATCTCCGGTGTCGTTTCCGATCCCACGAATGCGGCAATCTCCGGCGCGGAGATTTCCGCACAATCGCTCCTGGATACAAAGGCCGCCTCCGCGCGCGTGGCCACAGACGCGACGGGTCGTTACGTGCTGTCTGTGCTGCCCGGCCGCTACCTCCTGCGCGTTTCTGCGAGCGCCTCGTTTGCACGCATCGAGCGCGAAGTCACGCTCGCGGCCGGTGAATCACTGGAATGGAACCCGCGCCTGCAACTCGAGCGCCTCTCGGCAACCGTTGTGGTCTCTGCGCATGCCGAGCCGGTGGATGCGCAGTCCGCCAGCGCTTCCGTCAGCATCCTCACGCGCGAACAGATCGAGCAGCGCCAAACGCTTTGGCTCGCGCCGCTCATTTCTTCCCTGCCCGGCTTCAGTCTTTCGCGCCTCGGACGTGACGGTGGCATCACCTCGCTTTTCTTGAACGGCGGCAATTCCAACTTCACAAAAGTTCTGGTGGACGGCACGCCGGTCAACGAGCCCGGCGGCGGCGCCGACTTTTCCAACTTCGCGCTGGATAACGTCGAGAAAATCGAGGTCGTGCGCGGCGCGGAAAGCGCGCTCTTCGGCTCCGACGCCATGACTGGCGTAGTGCAGGTTTTCTCGCATCGCGGCTCAACGCGCCGCCCCGCGCTCACGCTGCTCGCCGAAGGCGGAAAATTCTCCACCGCCCGTGGCGCTGCGCAGTTGAGCGGCATGCTCGGCCGCTTCGATTATTCGGCCGCCGCTTCGACGTTCTACACTTCAGGCCAGGAGCGCAACGACCAGTTCCGCAACACGTCGCTGTCCGGAAACTTTGGCTGGCGTTTCGCGGAAGAAAATCAATTGCGTCTCGCTATCCGCAGCGCCACCAGTGATGCGGGCATTCCCGGTCAAACCGTGTTCACTCCTGCAAATCTTGACCAGCACGATGGTTTGAAACATTTTTCTGCAAATTTGAGCTGGGAGTTCAATTCTTCCCCGCGCTGGCGCCATCGCTTTTCCGGCACCGAGACATACATCCGCCAGCTCTTCGACAATCCCGCCAGCGATTTCTGTGACCCCAATCCGCCGTTCATCTGCGACTTTCCCTTCACCGTGCGCAACCAGTTCAACCGCGCGGGCTTTTCTGCGCAGACCAGCTTCATCGCGCCGCGCGCCGGCGTCACCTTCGGCTACAACGCCGAAGTCGAAAACGGCTTTCTGAACACGTTTCACGCGCGCCGCAATAATCAGGCCGGCTACGTCGAGTTGCGCGCGCAGCCCTGGCACCGCCTCAGCGTCAACTTCGGCGCTCGCGCGGAAGCCAACGCCAGTTTCGGCACGCGCGTGATTCCTCACT
>JAMCWK010000119.1:2195-10873 GCA_023481105.1 Acidobacteriota bacterium
CGATTCAGGAGCGCTCGCGCTTTGCGTGAAGGCCGCGATTTCTGGGGGGCAACGCGCCTGCGCCTTTCCGCGGGACTCGGCATCAAGGAGCCCACGCTGGTGCAATCCTTCGCCAAAGACCCGTGCTTCCCCGGCAACTTGGATCTGCGTCCCGAGCGCTCGCGCTCTTTTATCGTCGGACTCGATCAGACGCTGGCCTCGGATCGCGTCCGCGTCTCCGCCGAATACTTCGACAACCGTTTCCGCGACATCGTCAGCTTCACGTTTTGTTTCCCCGGCGGCCCGTGCCCCATTCCGCCGCCGCCGGGCTGCCCGTTTGGCTACGGCACGTTTTTCAACACGGATCTTGCCCGCGCTCGCGGCGGCAATTTTTCACTCGAAGTGCAGCCCGTGCGCTGGCTGCGCCTCGCCGGCCATTACAGCTTCAGTCCTTCGCGCGTGCTGCAAGCTCCGAATGCATTCGACCCCGCACTGCAGCCGGGCAATCGCCTCTTTAAGCGCCCAGTGCATTCGGGCAGCCTCGTGCTCAACGCCGATTTCCGGCGCATGAACTGGAATCTCCTCGGCACCTTCGTCGGCCGCCGCACCGATAGCGACTTCCTCGGCCTTGGCTTCACCAGCAATCCGGGCTACGCAAAGGTGGACCTTGCGGCGAGCTACAACTTCGGCCGCGGCGTCAGCGCGTTTGGCCGCGTCGAGAATTTGTTCGACAAGAAATACCAAGAATCGCTCGGCTACGCCGCATATCGCCGGGCCTATCGCCTCGGCATGCGCTTCCGCCTCGCTGGCGAGTAGCACAGGCTTCTAGCCTGTGCGTTCATTTGGGCGCAAAGGCCTCGCCGTCATTCTGAGGGCCGGCGATTCTTGCCGGCCCGAAGAATCTCTCCGCGGGCTCAGCAGAGTGCGCAGGCCGCTCAATGTTATAATTCGCGCTTTGCCATGTCTGGCACCACGCAACAATCCGGCGTTTCGTCCGATGTTCTCGCGCACTACGAGCCTGTCATCGGTCTCGAGGTGCACCTGCAACTCAAGACTGCCTCGAAAATCTTCTGCGCCTGCTCCACGCGTTTCGGCGACGCGCCCAACTCCAACACTTGCCCGGTCTGCCTCGGCCTGCCCGGCGCGCTGCCCGTGCTGAACCGCGGCGCGCTCGCGCTGGCCATCCGCGCCGCGCTGGCGCTGCATTGCACGATTCAGGAGCGCTCGCGCTTTGCGCGCAAAAATTATTTCTATCCCGACCTGCCCAAGGGCTACCAGATTTCCATGTACGAAATGCCGCTGGCCACCGCCGGCTGGCTGGAAATCCCCCTCGACGGCGCGACCAAGCGCATCGGCATCACCCGCCTGCACATGGAAGACGACGCGGCAAAAAATCTGCACGAAGGTTTTCCCGACTCCGACCGCAGCTCCTACATTGATTTCAACCGCTGCGGCGTCCCGCTCGTGGAAATCGTCTCTGAGCCGGACTTCCGCTCGC
This sequence comes from Acidobacteriota bacterium, assembly GCA_023481105.1. Lineage (GTDB taxonomy): Bacteria > Acidobacteriota > Terriglobia > Acidiferrales > UBA7541 > JACQDE01. The sequence goes on from JAMCWK010000119.1 coordinate 3,673, forward strand.
CCGAAGAGGCTTACGCCTACCTCACCACGCTGAAGCAGGTGCTCGAGTACACCGATGTGAGCGACTGCAACATGGAGGAAGGTTCCCTTCGCTGCGATGCCAACGTCAGCGTGCGCCGCCGCGGCACGGAAAAATTCGGCGTCAAGGTGGAGATGAAAAATCTCAACTCCTTCCGCTATCTCCAGCGCGCCCTGGAATTCGAAATCGAGCGGCAAATCGGCGTGCTGGAATCCGGCGGACGCATCGAGCAGGAAACGCGCCTGTGGAACGTCGCCGTCGGCCAGACCGAGCCCATGCGCTCCAAGGAATTCGCCCACGACTACCGCTATTTTCCCGAGCCCGACCTGCTGCCCGTCCATGTCAGCGAAAATTGGAAGAAAGAAATACTCGCACAGATGCCGGAATTGCCCGCCGCCAAACGCGCGCGCTTCCTCCGCGATTTCCAAATCACGCCCTATGACGCCGGCGTGCTCACCGCCACGCGCGCCCTCGCCGACTATTTCGAGGCCGTGGTGGCAGCCGGCGCGCCGCCCAAGTCCGCCGCCAACTGGATTCAGACCGAGCTGCTTCGCCGCCTGAACGATGCCGGAAAAGAAATTGACCAAAGCCCCATCGCGCCGGCCTCGCTCGCTGCGCTGGTCAAAATTGTCGAAAGCGGCCAGATTACCGGCGCCAGCGGCAAGAAAGTGTTCGCAAAAATGTTTGAGTCCGGTGGCGCACCAGAACAAATCATCGCCGCCGAAGGCATGACGCAAATTAGCGACTCGTCGGAAATCGAGCGCATCGCCCGCGAAATCATCGAGAAGAATCCGGATCAGCTCGCCAAATACAAAGCGGGCAATGAAGGTGTGTTCAAGTTTTTTGTCGGACAGATGATGCGCGCCTCACGCGGCCAGGCCAATCCGCAACTGGTGAACGATATCTTGAAGCGCCTGCTCGGCTGAGCGAATTCTGGCACAAGAAAGAATCGCCGGAGTGATATCCTAGTGTCTCGCGCTGTTTCATTCTAGATTTCTTTTTTCTCGGAGAATCCCATGTCCTCGCTAAAAGCAGGCGACATCGCACCGGATTTCCGCCTGGCGTCCGACGACGGCACGTACGCGTCGCTCGCCGATTTCCGCGGCAAGTTCGTGTTGTTTTATTTTTTTCCCAAGGCTCTTACGCCCGGTTGAACCACGGAAGCGTCCGAGTTTCGTGACGCCAAGACAAAATTTGAAAAACTGAACACCGTGGTGATCGGCAAAAACTGAACACCGTGGTGATCGGCTGTTCAGCGGATACGCCGGGCACCATGGCCAAATTCCGCGCCAAGCACAAGCTGAACTTCCCTCTGCTGAGCGACCCGGAATTCAAAACCATCGAGGCCTACGGTGCCCGGCGCATGAAAAGTTTTCTGGGGAAAAATTTTTTGGGGATTGTGCGTAGTTCCTGCCTCGTCGGCCCGGACGGCAAAGTGAGCAGGGTGTGGGAAAAAGCGCCCTCGAAGGGGCACGCCGCCGCCGTCCTCGATTATCTCAAGTCCATCGCCGCCAAATAAGAACACCGCCGGGCGTCCCGCTTTCCATGCTTCGGCGTGCGTGACGCCAGCGGCCCATGCGCTTTTATTGCACGGTCAGCGCGGTCTTCAGCCTGAACGACACTTTTTGCTCGGCCTTGATTTCCACTTCCGTTTTGCCGGTCATGGCTGCCGCGCCGGTTCCTGCGCCCGCTCCCACCGCCGCGCCGATGGCCGCACCGGTACCTCCGCCGGCAATCGCGCCAATTACTGCGCCCGCCGCCGCGCCGCCGCCCGCGCCGATCGCCGTCCGCTTGCCGCGGGACGCGCCGGTTTGCCCGGCCCAATTCGTGCTGGCGGTGTAGGTCTTTCCCTTCACCTCAACCGACACCAGCTTCAGCCAAAGCTTAGGTTGGCCCTTGAATTTCCCCGCCGATTGTGCGCTGGCCACCTCCAAATTGGCCTTCGCTCCCTTGGGGATTACCACTTTTCCGTTTATGGTGACGTTCGCCGCCACGCTCCCGTCAACCCTCTGGCCTACCGACGCGGTCTTCGAGCTCACCGTTTCGTCCACGGTCACCGAAATCGTCGAGCCAATGGGCAGCGTTCCTTGCGCCTGCACCGACCCCGCGGTGCACAACAGCAGCACCGCCGCAAATACTGCAATCCAATTTCGTTTCATGCCTCACCTCCGCCGGAATGTTGGCTGGCCCGCCAAGTTTACCATTACTGCGCCCCGCTGGTGTTTTCTTCCTCCTACAGTGTGACCACCAGTTCGCCCTCTTTTTCCTCGATCGCCATATTGTCAATCAGCCGCGTCTTCCCCGCGAACACCGCCAGCACCGCCAGGCAGTTTCGCCGCAGCCGTGTGACGCTTTCGAACGTGTCCGCATCCACAATCTCCGCGTAGTCCACCGACAAAAGCTTTTCCTCGCCGAGCACGCGGCGCAGCACGCCGGCCAGTCGCAGGGCGTCGCGTTCTCCGGCTGCAATTTCCTTCCGTGCCTTGTCCAGAGCGCGATAGAGCGCCGCGGCGGCGCGCCGCTCCTCCGGCTTCAGGTATGCATTCCGCGACGACATGGCCAGCCCGTCGGCTTCGCGCACGATCGGACAGGTCACCACGCGCGTATCCAGGTTTAAGTCCGTCGCCATTTGCCGGATGATGCGCGCCTGCTGCGCGTCCTTGCGCCCGAAAAAAGCGCAGTGCGGCTGCACAATCTCGAAAAGTTTCAGCACCACGGTGCTCACGCCGCGAAAATGTCCCGGTCTCGACTTTCCTTCCAGCCGCGTGCTCAGCCCTTCGACGGTCACATATGTGCCGAAGCCCTCCGGATACATCTCCTTCGCCGTCGGCGCAAACAGAGTATCCACGCGCAACTCTTCCAGCGCCGCCCGGTCCGCCTCCATCTGCCGCGGATATTTTTCCAAATCTTCATTCGGCGCAAATTGCGTAGGGTTGACGAAAATGGACGCAATCACCGGCGAGCACTGCTGCTGCGCCGCGCGGATGAGCGAGAGGTGTCCCTCATGCAGCGCGCCCATGGTCGGCACCAACCCCACCAGCCGCCCATCGGCGCGCGCTTGCCGCGCCACCTGCTTCATCCATTCCAATGTGTGGATGGTTTCCATGCCGCTGGTCAGGCCGACGCGGCCGCGCCACGCTCGCGATAGAAGAAACTCAAGTCCGTGGACACGGATTTCGCACCCAGTTGCCGCAGCATCGTGGTCACCTGTCCGCGATGGTACGTGCCGTGATTCGCCAGGTGCTGCAGCATCTGCCACAGCGGGCTTTTGAATGTTCCGGCGGTCAGCGTTTTGTATTCGCTCACCGACGCGAGTCGCTCCGCGGTCAGTCCGTTCACAAAGGCCAGCAAATCCGTTTCGACCTCCGACCACCGCTTGCGTAAGCTGGTCAGATCGGGGAAATCTGTCGCCGCTGGAAGTTTTGTGGGCGTGCGCCCCTGCCAGCGCTCCAGCCAAATCCATTGCCCGCCCATGATGTGCGTCAGCGTGTCGCGCACGGACGGGAAACTCGAGCCCAGGTCGCGCGTGAACTGTTCGGTCGTCAGCACCCCCGCGGCATCGAGCAGCCGGTGATTGGCCCACGCGTCATATTCGTACAGGATGCGAATCTCCTCCGGTGTCATGGCTCTCTTTTCTATTTTTTCGCTCAGGCCCGCTTCTTCACCGGCACTTCGCGGATGCCCGCGGGCGCATGGTAACACTCCGCATCGGAGGGAAACCTCCCCTCGCGAACATCCGCGCAGAATTCCTGCACCGCGCGGGTAATTGTCGCGGCGAGGTTCGCATAGGGCCGCACAAATTTTGCCGGCGGCTCAAAGGTGAGCCCCAGCATGTCGTGCAGCACAAGCACCTGCCCGTCGCACTCCGGGCCTGCGCCGATGCCGATGGTGGGGATGCGCAGCTCCTGCGTGATGCGCGCCGCCAGCTCTCGCGGAATCGCTTCCAGTACGATGGCGAACGCGCCCGCTGCTTCCACGGCCCGCGCGTCGCGCAGCACTTGTTCCGCGGCATCGCGCGTTTTTCCTTGCACGCGATACCCGCCCAGCGCGTGCAGCGATTGCGGCGTCAATCCCACGTGTCCCATCACGGGCACTTCGGCCTCCACCAGCCGCGCGATGATTTCCAGCCGCCGTTCGCCGCCCTCGATTTTCACCGCTTCCGCTCCGGCTTCCTTCACGCAGCGGATGGCATTGCGCAGCGTTTCTTCCGCGGACGCGTGGAAACTTCCGTACGGCATGTCTGCCACCACCAGCGCGCGCTTCGCTCCGCGGCGAACCGCGCGCGTGTGATGCAAAATTTCATCCATCGTCACCGGCAGCGTACTCTCGTAGCCCAGCACGACCATGCCCAGCGAATCGCCCACCAGCAGGATATCCACGCCGGCTTCGTCCAGCAGCCGCGCGGACGGATAGTCGTACGCCGTCAAGCACGTGATTCTTCGGTTGGGTTGATTTTCAAGCGTGGAAAGCGAGACTTTACGGCTCAGGATGTCGGGCACGGTAATCTTCCCGTTGCCCGCATGGGATGCGGCGCTCATATTTCCTCCGGTGCCGTTCCCCGCTCGGCGGGGATACAGCCCATCATTCACAGCCTAGCAAATTGGCGCCGCATTTGCCAGTCCCGTTACCTGGCGGTGGTTTCCTGCCGTGCACTGTGCTTCAATGAGGCGAGATCGAAATGGTAACACTCGTCATCCTCGGCATCCTCGCCGCGGTCATTGCGCTCATCGTGGGAATCACTACCGGCAAGGATCGCTACGCTGAAATGTCCGAAGAAGAATTTGAGGCCGAAGCCAGGCGCGCTTCCCTGCTTGGGGCCGCAGTGATGGAGATGCACAAATTCCTGCAGCCGACTCGCGTCGAATTTACGCGAAAGCGCGACAAGCGCGTCGAAGGCGACTCTGTCGAAGCGGGCGAACCCCCGTCGAAGCTGCCCCCTGTCCGCTGACCCGCTCTACGGCTTGTCTTTCCCCGCCAGGATGTTGGCCCCGGTGGCGATGCTCACCATCAGGAACAGCAGCGCCGCTTTGTAGAAGCTCATGTAATAGATGCTCTGGCCCGGCATTATCTGCCGCATCCCGTACCCCATTGCGTTGGCAAATCGCCAGATGACGGCGACTACAACGCAGAGCACCCCCAGCCAGTACGAGTACTGCAGAATCTTCTTCTCCATTCCTCGCCTCCTCATGCGGACATTTCGGGGCCTTTTTGCTGGACGACCTTACGCACACGCTACGCCCGCGGCGCCTGACTGTCAATTGCTGCGCAGTAGCGCAAGGCCGGATTGTGTCTCGCGCCGGTGCTTCCGCGCTAATTCCAAAACAAAAACGGGCGCCCGGCCTGTGCCGCGCGCCCGCTGTTTGATTTTCAATTTCCTTTTACTTCGCCTTCATGCCCTCGCCGTGCCGCATCTGCGCGTAGGTGGCGATTTGTTGTGCCGTCAAAATTTTCTTCGCCGCTAAATGCGTGGCCAGGTGCACCCAGCGCAGTTCCGCGCGCAGCGACGCCACGCGGTAGGTCTCCTCGCGCAACTCGTCCTCGCTTTTCCCCTGCGCGAAATATTCTTCCAGACGCTTTTCCGCCAGCAGCACATCTTTGCCCTTGGCCACCGCTTTCGCCTGCATGTCCGCCATCAATTTCTGCATGGCCGCTTCTTGCGCGGGAGTGAGTTTCAATTCTTTCTTCATGTCCAGCACGTGCTTCGGCCCGGGATACCCGTTCTTGTCCGCGGCCAGCGCCATGCCGAACCCTTCTCCATTTTCGATGGCCGCACGCTCCGCCTCTAAAAACGCGTGGTGCTCCGCCATGGCCCGCGGCGTCTGCGCCGCTGCGGGGCTTTTCACGTGCTGTTCATGCTGCGCCGCCAGCACGGACACTGCCGCCAGCAGCACCAGAATTCCTGTGCACATCTTTTTCATTCATTATCTCCTTTGTCCTGTTCCGAACCGGATGCTGAACATCGCACGCCTGCTTCAGTCCACCCAGTCCGCAATAAAAATATTCGTATCTCCGCGCTTCGCCGCATTCCGGTTCGACGCCCACACCAGCTTCTTCCCGTCCGACGACCACATCGGAAAGCTGTCGAATTCCGGGCTGTACGTGACGCGTTCCAGGCCCGTGCCGTCCACGTTGATTAGGTACAGGTCAAAATTCCGCCCCCGCGGATTTTCCAGGTTCGACGCGAAAATAATCCGCTTCCCGTCGGGATGGAAGAACGGCGCGAAGCTGCCCCCGCCCGCCTTGGTGAGTTGTCGCTTGTTGGACCCATCCGCGTCCATCACGTAAATCTCCAGCCGCGTCGGCCGCAGTTGCGACGTCTGGATCAAGTCCTGGTAGTCCTTCTTCTCCGCTTCGCTTTCCGGATGCGCCGCGCGGTACACGATTTGTTTTCCGTCCGGCGAAAAGAACGGTCCGCCGTCGTACCCCATCTCGTGCGTGAGTTGCTTCACGTTTTTTCCGTTGGCGTCCATCACGTAAATTTCCGGGTCGCCCGTGCGCAATGATGTGAACACAATCTTCTTGCCGTTGCGCGAGACGGTCGCTTCCGCGTCGTACCCCGGCGCGTTCGTCAACTGCTTCACGTCGGTCCCATTCGGCTTGGCCGTGTACAGCTCAAACTCCGGGTACAGCTTCCACACGTAGCCTTTGCTGTAGTCCGGCGGCGCCGGACACTTCGGCCCAGCCTTATGCGTCGAGCTGTACAGAATTTTCTTGCCGTTCGGAAAAAAATACGCGCAGGTGGTCCGCCCGTCTCCCGTGGAGACCATGCGCATGTTTTTGCCCTCGAGGTCCATCGTGTAAATCTGGTCGCACTTGTCCTCGCCTTCGTGCGACTGGAAGATCAGCTGCTTGTTGTCCGCCGAAAAATACGCCTCCGCGTTTTCTCCGCCGAACGTGAGCTGCCGCGCGTTCCGCAGGTGCTTCTCCTCCGGCAACAAAATCGCCGCCGCTCCTTGCCCGTCATTCTGCCTGCCCTGAGCGAAGTCGAAGGGAGCGAAGCGAAGCTCTTTTCCGCTGCGGGTTTCGCGGCGAATCCCTCCTCCCGCGCCCTGCTGCGCCGCCGCCTTCCACTGCACTCCGCCCCACAGCACCAGCAAACAACTAACAGTGCAAATGATTTTGTTCTTCATGTTCCCTCGTTGACCTTTTTTCCCTCACAGGTTTTGTATTTTGCTTTGCCACT
>JAMCWK010000096.1:0-37794 GCA_023481105.1 Acidobacteriota bacterium
CCGATCTAAGAAGTAGTGCAGAAACTCGAGGGCGCCAATCTATCCCTGGATGACGCGATGAAATTGTTTGAAGAGGGCGTGCAACTCTCCCGCGAATGCCAGAAGCAGCTCGCCGAGGCCGAGGCGCGCGTGGAAATCCTGCTGAAGAAGGCGGACGGGAAATTGGCGGCGGAGGCGTTTGAGGCGGGAGAAGAGGATAAGCGTTGAAAAGCAGAGTCAATGGTGAATTGTGATTTGTGATTGATGGAAAATTGAGTAATTGAGTGATTTATGATTCGCGGGCAAACCGCCCGCGGAAAAGATGAGTGATTGAGGGAAAAACCATCGCGCTGAACATTTGCACTTTGTTTTTACATTTCCTGGAAATTCCTGAGAATGAAACTTCCCGAATTTTTTGAAGAGGACCGGAAGGCCGTGGAGCAAGCGTTGGAGCGGCTGCTACCGGCGGAGGGCACGCCGCCGCCTTCGATCCACCGCGCCATGCGCTACAGCGTCTTTGCCGGCGGAAAGCGCGTGCGCCCCATCCTGTGCATAGAGGCCGCACGAATTTTTTCCGCGGATGTCGCAGCGGCGGTCGCGGCGGGCTGCGCGCTGGAATTCATCCACACCTATTCGCTGATTCACGACGACCTGCCCGCGCTGGACAACGACGACTTGCGGCGCGGAAAGCCCACTTGCCACAAACAGTTCGGCGAGGCGGCCGCCATCCTGGCCGGAGATGCGCTACTCACGCTGGCGTTTCAGACGCTGGGCGAAGCGCCGCTTCCGGCAGAGCGCCGCGTGAATGCGATACAGGAAGTTTCGCGAGCGGCGGGCACCGTGCGCGGCATGGTCGGCGGACAGGTGGCGGACCTCGAGGCGGAAGGAAAAACAATTGAGCCGGAAATGCTGGAGTACATTCACCGCTCGAAAACGGCGGCGCTGATCCGCGCGGCGGTGGTGACCGGGGCGATTTGCGGCGGCGCGGAGGCGGCGGACGTCGAACGGCTGCGGCGTTTCGGCGAAAATATCGGCTGGGCGTTTCAGGTGGTGGACGACATTTTGGACGTGGAGGAGTCGTCAGTCGCGCTGGGGAAGACAGCGGGAAAAGATCAGGCGCAGAAGAAAGCCACGTACCCGGCGCTGTTCGGGCTGGAGAAATCGCACAAGTTCGCCGAGAAATTAATCGGCGAGGCGGTTGCGGAGTTGGCGCCGTACGGGGAGCGCGCGGCGCGGTTGCGGCAACTAGCGGAATTTTTGGCGGCGCGGCGGGCGTGATTTGCAAGCCGCCAAATGCCGGCCTAAAGGCCGGCGCTACATGAAGGCGAAATCCAAATCTAAAAAGAAAACGAGACTGGATGTGCTGCTGGTGGAGCGCGGGCTGGCGGAGTCGCGCCAAAAAGCGCAGGCGATGATACTGGCGGGCGAGGTGCTGGTGAACGGGCAGAAGGCGGCGAAGGCGGGCACGCCCGTGGCGGAAAACGCGGAGATTGAAATCACCGGCGAAAAACTGAAGTATGCGAGCCGCGGCGGGTTGAAGCTGGAAGGAGCGCTGGCGGATTTCGGCGTGCATGTGAGCGGAATGGTCTGCCTGGATGCGGGAGCGTCCACTGGCGGGTTCACCGATTGCCTGCTGCAACATGGTGCGGCGAAGGTTTTCGCAGTGGACGTGAGCACCGACCAGCTCGACTGGAAGCTGCGGCAAGACGCGCGGGTGGTGCCGGTGGAATGCAACGCACGGTTTCTGGAGCCCGCGGACATCGGTGAAGCGGTGGACGTGGTAACGGTGGACGTGTCGTTTATTTCCGTGACGAAAGTTTTGCCCGCGCTGGCGGCGGTGGCGCGCGAAGGCGCGGAATTCCTCATCCTGGTAAAGCCGCAATTCGAGCTCGAGCGCGGCGACGTGGGCAAGGGCGGAATCGTGCGCGACATTGCCCTGCACAAGCGGGCCATCGAGCGCGTGCGCGTGGCCGCGGGACTCATGGAGCTGACCGTGCTCGGCGAGGCGCCCAGCCGCGTGACCGGTGCAGGCGGCAACCAGGAGTATTTCCTGCACGCGCGGCGCGAGCCGGTGCGTTCCGATGTTTCGCCGGGGAAGCCAGTAGAGTAGAATCAGCCGGCCCGCAGCCCGAGCGCCATGATTCGCAACGTCGGCATCATCTCGAAACCCCAGAAGGAAAATATAGCCGCGGTCGTGCCGCGCCTGCTGGAATGGCTGCGCGCGCACAAGCTGGAAATTTTCTACGACCACGAAACGGCGGAATGCATCGCCGAAGGGAATGCGCAGGGAGGGACGCGCGTTTTGCGCGAAGAACTCCCCGCGAAGACAGACATGATTATTCTGCTGGGCGGCGACGGCACGCTGCTGGCCGCGGCACGCATGATGGGCAGCTCGACGGTGCCCATATTGCCCGTCAACCTCGGCGGGCTGGGCTTTTTGACCAGCGTGACGCTGGAGGAATTGTATCCGGTGCTGGACGAAGTGCTCGCAGGAAACCACCGCATCAGCGAACGCGGGATGCTGGAGGCGGAAGTGCTCCGCGGCGGGCAGGTGATCGAAGTCCAGCGCGCGCTGAATGACGCGGTGCTGAACAAAGCGGCGCTGGCACGGATCATTGACCTGGAGCTGTCCATTGACGGCGGCTACGTGTGCAGCTACAAGGCGGACGGGCTGATTGTGTCCACGCCGACGGGCTCGACGGCGTACTCACTCGCGGCGGGCGGGCCCATCGTGTATCCCGTGCTGGACGCGTTTGTGATTACGCCGATTTGCCCGCATTCGCTGACCAACCGGCCGCTGGTCGTGCCGGACACCATGCGCATCGAGATTGCATTCCACTGCGGAGACGAATCGGTTTTTCTGACGATTGACGGGCAGGTGGGCATCGAGTTGAAAGAAGGAGACCGCGTGGCGATTCGCAAGGCGCCGACCAAGCTGCGCGTAGTGCGTCCGGTGCGAAAAACTTATTTTCAGATTTTGCGCAGCAAATTGAAATGGGGCGACCGCTGAGCCGCGCGTAAATATTCTTTCGGCTCGCGACAGACACGCTCGCCGCGAGCAGGAGTCCTGCCATGATGCGTTTTTCCTTTGCGATGTGTTTGCTGTTTTTGCTGGGTGCGTCCGTCGCACGAGCGGGCGAGCCGAAGCCGCCGGCGGACCTCGTGGTGCTGAATGGAAAAGTGTGGACGGTGGACCCGGCGATGCCGCGGGCAGAGGCCATCGCCGTCGTGGGCGAACGCATCGCGGCGGTGGGCAGCAACGAGGAAATCAAAAAATGGGTGGGGCCGAATACGCGAACGATTGACGCACGCGGGAAAAGCGTCCTGCCCGGAATGATTGACGCGCACGTGCATTTTTCCACCGGCGGATTCGACATCAGCGGCGTGCAGCTCAAGGACACGCGCACGCGCGAAGAGTTTGCGCGGCGCATCGGCGAACACGCGAAGAAACTTGCGAAGGGCGAATGGATGCTGGGCGGCACGTGGGACCACGAAAACTGGCCCGGCGCGCCGCTGCCCACGCGTGAGTGGATTGATGCGCTCACGCCGGACAATCCCGTTTTCGTCAGCCGCTACGACGGGCACATGGCGCTGGCCAACACGCTCGCGCTGAGACTGGCCGGGGTGACGCGCGATACGCCGGTGCCGGCGGGCGGCGAAATCGTAAAGGATGCGAACGGCGAGCCGACCGGCGTGTTCAAGGACGCGGCGAGCTCGCTGGTGTATCGCGTGATTCCGGATCCGACCGAGGAGCAACTGACGCGCGCGGTGAAGGCAGCGCTGACGGAGGCGGCGCGGTTCGGGGTCACCAGCATGCACGATATCTCCAGCGCGGCGGACGTGCGCGTGTACCAGCAACTGCTGGCGCGAAGCGAATTGACAGCGCGAATTTACTGCATCACGCCGATTCAGCAGTGGGAAGCGCCGGCGCGCACCGGCATCCGCGCGAACTTCGGCAATAAGTGGATTCGCGTTGGTGCGCTGAAGGGATTCGCGGACGGGTCGTTGGGCTCGACGACGGCGCTGTTCTTCGAGCCGTACGTGGACGCGCCGAACACCACCGGGCTGCCCAATCAAATGATGTTTCCCGAAGGCAACATGCAGAAAATGGCGCTGGGCGCGGACCGCGCGGGGCTGCAATTGGCAATTCACGCCATCGGCGACAAAGCGATTCGCATGATTCTGGACACGTTTGCCGAGGTGGAGAAGCAAAACGGGCGACGCGACACGCCGAGGCGGTGGCGCATCGAGCACGCCCAGCACATGCATCCGGACGATTTTGTGAAATTCGCGCGGCTGGGCGTGATTGCTTCCATGCAGCCGTACCACGCGATTGACGACGGGCGCTGGGCGGAGAAACGCATCGGGCACGAGCGCGGCAAAATGACGTATGCGTTTCGCACGTTTCTCGACAAGGGCGTGAAGCTGGCGTTCGGGTCAGACTGGACGGTGGCGCCGCTGAATCCGATGACCGGCATTTACGCGGCGGTGACACGAGCCACGCTCGACGGAAAAAATCCGGGTGGATGGTATCCGCAGCAGAAGATTTCGCTGGCCGAGGCCATCGAGGCGTACACGATGGGGTCGGCGTATGCGGAGTTTGCGGAAAGGGAAAAGGGATCACTGACGGCGGGAAAGCTGGCGGATATTGTGGTGCTGGATGCGGATTTGTTCGCGATTGCGCCGGAAAGGCTCAAAGACGCGAAAGTGGTGAGTACGGTCGTCGGTGGCAGAGTTGTGTTCGAAGGAAAGCGATAAGTGAGATCCTTCGTCCCGATAGAAAGCATCGGGACTCCCTTCGCTGCGCTCAGGGCAGGCAGGATGACAGAACTTAACACAGAGGCGCAGAGGGCACAGAGGAGCGCAGAGACTACTCGCCACGGACAATGTCGGTGAACGATTCGCGGCGGCGGATGAGGCGGAAGCGGGAGCCGTCCACGAGAATTTCCGGCGCGCGCGGGCGGGAGTTGTAATTCGACGCGGCGACCATGCCGTAGGCGCCAGCGCCCCAGAGAGCCAGCAGATCACCCGAGTTCACTTCCCCCAGAGGCCAATCCCGCAAGAAACAGTCGCCGGTTTCGCAGACGGGGCCGACGATATCGACACGTGCGGGCACGGCAGGCCGTGCGGCGACGGATGCCGGCCTAAAGGCCGCCGCTACATGTGCCGCAATCGTAATGGGGTGAACAGCTCCGTAGAGGGCGGGGCGGAGCATGTCGTTCATGGCGGCGTCCACAACGACGAAAGTTTTTCCGTGATTTGTTTTGGTGTAGAGGACGCGCATCAGGAGCACGCCAGCGGGGCCAACGATGACGCGGCCGGGCTCGAGCAGTAAATGGCAGCCAAGCGGGCGAACGGCGCGGCTGATCGCAGCGGCATAGGCGCGCAAGTCGAGCGGAGATTCGCTCGAGTAGCGCACGCCGATGCCGCCGCCGAAATCGAGATATTTCAGCGCGATTCCTTCGCGGCGCAGTTCGCGGACGTAATCAGCGAGGCGCGCGATGGCGCGGCGAAACGGCGCGGCGCTCAAAATTTGCGAGCCGATGTGCGCGCTGATTCCCTGCCAGCGAATCCAGCGCGAATCCTTGTACGCGAGGTAGAGGCGGCGGGCGTCGTGCCAGTCCACGCCGAATTTGTGGCGATGATGGCCGGTGGAGATGTGCGGATGGCCGCCGGCCTCGACGTCGGGGTTGACGCGAATGCCTGCGGCGGCAACTTTCTTCAGGCGGGCGGCTTCGGCGGCGAGAATTTCCAGCTCGGCAGCGGATTCCACGTTGAAAAGCAGGATGCCGGCGCGCAGCGCAGCGCGAATTTCTTCGCGGGTCTTCCCTACCCCGGAAAAAACAATTTTTCTTGGCGAGACACCGGCGCGGCGCAAACGCTCGAGTTCGCCGCCACTCACGATGTCGAATCCGCTGCCAAGGCGCGCAAGAAGCCGCAGGATGGAGAGATTGGAATTCGCTTTCACGGAATAGCAAATGGTATGCGGGATGCCGTTCGCGCCGGCGAACGCGCGGTCGAGGGAGCGATAGGCGGCGGAGATGGCGGCGCGGCTGTACACGTACGCGGGAGTGCCGACATGCGCAGCGATGCGATCGAGCGGGACGCGCTCGCAGTGGAGTTTTCCCGCTCGAATGCTGAAGAAGGGCGTGAAGGCGGCCGGATTGGCGAAACGTTTGGCGGTAGCCACAGGGTTTGGCACGATTACTTGACCTTCAGCACGACGAGGGTAATGTCGTCGCCGGCGGGAGTGCCCTCGGCAAAGCGCTCGACGTCCGCCAGCGTAAGATCGGCAAACTCTCCGGCGGTGAGGGAAGCGTTGGCGGTCAGCAAGTCCATGAGGCGCTGCGTGCCGTACAGCTCGCCGCGGCGGTTGGCGGCATCGGTGACGCCATCGGAATAGAACACCAGCATGTCGCCCGGGTCCAGCGTGGTGGACCACTCCTCATACGAAACTTCGTCCTGCAAGCCCAGCGGAAATCCGGCGAGGTTGATCTTTTCGCAGCGGCCGCTCTTCCACAACAGAGGCTGCGATTGCCCGGCGTTGGCGATGCGCAGGCGATTGCGCCCGCGCTGCCAGGTGGCAAAACACATGGTCATGAAGCGTTCGTCAATGCGGCGCTCGCAGATCAGCCGGTTCATCTCACGCAGCATTTCCGCGGGCTGGAATTTTTGTTGCGCCAGGCTGCGGAGAATGCCGATGCCCACCGCGCAATACAGGGCGGCGGCCGTTCCCTTGCCGCTGACGTCACCCAGACATACGCCCAACTGCTGCGGGCCGTAGCGGAGAAAGTCGTAGAGGTCGCCGCCCAGTTCGCGGGCGGAGTCGTAGCGCGCGGCGATGTCCAGTCCGTAATCCTCGGTGGGAACTTTGCGGAGCAGGGCGCCCTGGATGCGCCGAGCGGCTTGCAGCTCGCGATCCATGCGGGCTTCGTCCCGCGCCACCTGCTGGTAAAGGCGCGCGTTTTCGAGCGAGACGGCCAGGTGCGCGGCGAGGATGGAAAGCGTCTGCACGTGCTCGTCGGTGAAGTAGTTGAGCTGCGGGCTTTCCAGGTCCATCACGCCAATGACGCGGCCCTTGTGCACCATGGGAATGGCCAGCTCGGAGCGCGTCTCCGGATTGACGGGGAGGTAGCGCGGGTCCTGGGTCACGTCGGGCACCAGCACGGGCTGGCGCGTGGTGGCCGCGGCGCCGACGATGCCCTCCGTGGCGGGCACGGCAAATTTTTCCTGGATACGCTCGCCGAATTTTACGGTGATGCGGTGGCGAAAGCTGTTGTCGCGCTCGTCGTAGAGCAGGATGCTGAAAATCTGGTAGTCAATGACGCGCTTGGCGAGCTCGGCGGCGCGACGAAGCTGCGCTTCGACGTCGAGGATGGCGCCGGCGTCGCGGGCCACTTCGTGGAGCAGGACGAGGGTTTCGGCCTGGTTGCGCTCGTGCTCGAAGAGGCGGGCATTTTCCATGGCGATGGCCAGGCGGCCGGCTAAAAGAGTGAGGATGTTCTGCTGATCGCGGGTGAAGTAGTCGAGTTCGTGGCTCTGGATATCGAGCACGCCAATACATTTGCCCTTAAGCATGAGCGGCACGGCCAGCTCGGAACGCACGGAATCGAGGGCGTTGATGTAATTGGCTTCCTGGCTGACGTCGGCGACACGGATGGGCTTGCCGGTGGCTGCGCAGCGGCCTGTGACTCCCTGCCCCAGCGCGACATGCCAGTTTTCCACGACTTCGCGGCGGTGGCCGATGGCGAAACGGAAGCGCAGAGACTGCGTGCGCTCGTCGAGCAGCATGACGGCGAAGATTTCGTAGTCAATCAGGCGGCGGATGAGGTCGGCGGCGGTGACCAACACCTCGTCAAGGTCCAGCGAGGCGTTCATCTCCTGGACAATTTCCACCAGGGTGGCCAGCACCTCGGTGGGCACAGCTAGCGGCGATGGTGTTTCAACGGGGTCCATGATTTCAGGCGATGTTCCGCGCGAAATGTGCGGCGCGACCATGGCGACACAATATTATAGCAGGTGCTCGAAAAATGCGTTGGGAGGCGGAGTGCGCTTCAGCTTTTCGCGGGACCGCAGGCTTCTTCGAGGATGCGCACACTGGCCGACGCGCCGATGCGCGTGGCCCCTGCGCTGACCATTTTCTTGAAGTCTTCGATGTTGCGGATGCCGCCCGCGGCCTTGATGCCCATTTCGCGGCCGACGGCGGCGCGCATCAAAGCGACGTCTTCCGCGGTGGCGCCACCCGGGCCGAAGCCGGTGGAGGTCTTCACAAAATCCGCGCCGGCGTTTTTGCAGGCGATGGAGGCGCGGACTTTTTCTTCCGTGGTGAGCAGCGCGGTCTCCAGAATTACTTTGCAGATGGCGCCGCCGCGATGGCAGGCCTCGACCACGCCGCGCACATCCAGCTCGACCACATCGTCCTGGCCGGACTTCAGCGCGCCGACATTGATGACCATGTCCACTTCCTGCGCGCCGAGCTTGATGGCTTCTTCGGCTTCGTGGATTTTTACGCCGGGAAGCGTAGCGCCGAGCGGAAAACCGGCGACCGTGCAGACTTTCACTGCCGAGCCGCGCACGTGCTCGGCGGCCAGCGGCACGTTCCACGGATTTACGCAAACGGACGCAAAGCCGAAGCGCACGGCCTCCTGGCAGAGCTTGATGATTTGCTCGCGGCTGGCCTCGGGCTTCAGTAGCGTGTGATCAATGTACGGGGCGAGGGCCGCTTCGCACTGCTGAACGGAGTCGCTGGCGGAAATGCGATCGGCGCCGGCTTCAATTCCCTTGTGGGTTTTTTCGGCGCAGAGGCCGGAACAGTTCGTCTTGCAGTCGGGACAGACCCCCGTGTCGTCGCGGGGCGGCGCGGAAGGCGGCGCGCCGCTCAGGTAGTGGACCACCTCATCCGTGATGACAGAGACGATGAGCTCAAGCTGGCGGGGATCGATCTGCGGGGCATCTGAGGCCATATTCGGTCTTCCACGGGCGCTGCATGCAGCGCCCCTACTTGCTGTGCTTCGACTCGATACCGCAAATCTTGTCGATGCGCTTCTGGTGGCGGCCGCCGGCGAAGGGCGTCTCCAGCCACAGGGCCACAATTTCGCGCGCGGCCTCCGGCGAAATCATTTTCGCGCCGAGCGAGAGCACGTTGGCGTCGTTGTGCTCACGGCTGTTGCGCGCCGAAGGCCGATCATAACACAGCGCCGCGCGCGCGCCGGGGACCTTGTTGGCGGCGATCGCGGAGCCGATGCCCGCGCTGTCAATGATGATGCCACGCCAGGCATCGCCGCGGACCACGGCGTTGGCTACGGCTTCGGCGAAGTCGGGATAGTCCACCGCGTCCGCCGAATCGGTACCCTGGTCGAGAACGACATAGCCCCACGTTCGCAGATAGCTCTTCAATTCTTCTTTGAGCGAATAGCCACCGTGATCGGCGCCAATGGCCACCACGCGACCGGCGCTTCCCTGCTTCGGTTCGACCACGCGGAGCGTGATATTGCGGCGGTCGGCTTCCTCGCGGGCCAGCGGAGTGATAAGCGTGTCGGGCGTGACGGTGAGTTCGCCGCCAGAGGCGACGCCCTCGAGGTCTTGCGCGGTGAGCACGTTTCGCGGCACGTTATTGCGGGGGCAGCGTCAGAATGCAGACGTCTTTCAGGTTGCGATAGCGTTCGGCGTAGTCCAGGCCGTAGCCGACCACAAACTCGTTGGGAATCTTGAAGCCGATATAGTCGGCGTTCACTTCCTGGATGCGCCGCTCGGGCTTGTCGAGCAGCGCAGCGATGCGCAGCGTTTTGGGCTTGCGCTGCTTGAGCACGCGGCAGAGGTAGTTCAGCGTGAGGCCGGTGTCCAGAATATCTTCGACAAGAATAACGTTCAGCCCCTCGATGCTGGTGTCGAGATCTTTGTACAGGCGGACCTGGCCCGAGGATTCCTTGCCCTTGCCGTAACTGGCCACGGCCATGAAGTCAATGGAAACGTCGGTGCTCTTGAAACTGCGCACAAGGTCAGAAAGAAAAATGCAGGCGCCCTTGAGGACGCCGATGAGATGAACGCGCTCGCCCTTCAGTTCGCGCTCCATCTGGCGGGCCATTTCCCGGATGCGGCCCTTCAAGGCGCTGTGCCGGATAAGCACTTTCAGGTGTTCGTCACTTCGCTTGGCCACGGAACATCCACCTCCGCCCGGAAGCTGCGAGAGAACAAGGCGGGTAGAGTAGCGCAGACCCAGCGAGAGAACAAGCAGGAGCGGGCCAGTATCACAAAACGGTCAAGCGGCTTTCACACAGCCGTAATCCACAAGAGGCATGCTTGACAAGTCGCTCGGGGCAACTTTAGAGTAAGCGGCATCTTGGGGGTGGGGTGATCGTCAAGCTCGCAGACAGAATGCACAGCGCAAGGGACGCTAAATTTAACGGAAATCGTGCGCAAGAGTGTGCGGGAATCCTGCCTATTTTTGGGGTGAGCATTTGTGGCGGAACGGAAACGAAGACCAAGCGGGAGGAGTAATGATGAACCGAAAGCATTGGGGTGAGTGTGGGTTGGGAATGGTAGTGTTTTTTGCGGTGCTGGTATTGCTGCTGGCGCCCACGGCCAGCGCACAGTCACAAGGCACCGGACAGATTGTGGGTACGGTGTATGACGCTTCCGGGGCATCCGTCCCCGGAGCGAAAGTGACGGTCACCGGCAAAGCAACCGGACTGTTACGCGAAGCGGAATCCAACCAGGACGGCGGCTACCGGGTGGTGCTGCTGCCTCCCGGGCTGTATGCGGTGGAAGTGAGGCAAACCGGATTCAAGACGTTCAAATCGGACATTAACGTTTCGGTAGGCTCGGCGGTGACGGTGGACGCGCACTTGCAAGTGGGCCAAGTCACTGAAGTGGTGGAAGTGACAGCCACGGTGGTCATCGAAACCACCGCGGTGCAAACCGACGCGCTGATTAACCAGCGTTCTATTTCGGAGCTTCCCATCAACGGCCGGCGGTTCCACGACTTCGTGCAGTTGACGCCCACAGCTCAGATCGAACCGGCACGGCAAGGAATCTCCTTTGCTGGGCAACGCGGCATCAATGCCAACATCACCATTGACGGCGCGGACTACAACCAGCCGTTTTTTGGCGGGATTCGCGGGGGCGAGCGGTCCAACTCCGCCTTTTCCATTCCGCAAGAGGCGATTCAGGAGTTTCAGATCGTGGCCTATGGCGCGACCGCGGAGTACGGGCGGACCTCGAGCGGCACCATGAACGCCGTGACCAAGTCCGGCAGCAACGATTGGCATGGCAGCGGCTTTTACCTGGTTCGCCACAAGGACATGGCCAAGAAAGATGCCTTCAATCGGCAGTCGCTGGACAACCAGCACCAGTTCGGCGGCTCGTTCGGCGGGCCAATCCGGCGGGACCGCAGCTTTTTCTTCGTCACCGCAGAACAGCAGTTGATCGACAACCCACGCCTGGTGCGCTTCAGCCGGCTGGATACTGGCAGTTCGTTTGCCGGGCGCACGACGGCCAACGGAGAGGCTTTCGATTTCTACCGCGCACTGGAGACTCCATTTACGCAAACGAATGACGCGACGAGTTTGCTGGGTAAGTGGGACGAGCAACTGACCTCCAACCATCGCGTTTCGGTGCGTTATTTGTGGAGCACGAACACGGCGAACAACGCGGTCGCTACGGGCAATCAAATCTCTCCGGAAACGAGCAACGCCCTGAGTAACAACGGCACTGAGGGCGACCGGCAGCACACGGTGGTCGGCAACTGGACGGGCATCATGTCGCCGAGGATCGTCAATGAATTCCGCGGGCAGTATTCGTGGGAAAAGCGGCCGCGACTTGCGAACGCGAATTTGGCTGGGATTGGAAACACAGTGGGAAGCACCGGCACGCGGTCGTTCCTCTCCACCACGCAGAAGGACTACCGCGTTCAACTGGCCGACAATATGTCGTGGAACATCGGGAGTCACGCGCTAAAGTTCGGCGGCGAGTTTAACTACCTGTTTGCCGACCAGTTTTTCCAGTTCAACCAGTTTGGGATTTTTTCGATTTCCGGGTCGAACGTGGACACGGTGCTGAACATCTTGTCACTGGATCCGACCAACCCAAATGACCGGCGCTTCGACAGCACGGCGGTGAGCTATCGCGTGAATATCGGGAATGGGTTGGCCGAGATGAAGATGCAGGAGTTTGCGCTGTTCTTCCAGGACCAGTGGCGCATCCACCCTCGGTTAACGCTGACAGCTGGCCTCCGCTGGGAAGGCTACTGGAACCCCTCTCCGGCCACCAGCAACACGACCTTGGTTGCCGCCGTGCGCAGTGCGACGCTGCCTTTCGGCTCGCTGGATCCTGGGAAAATACCGGATAACCTGGACCAGATTATGCCGCGCGTGGGCCTCGCTTGGGACCCGTGGGGCAACGGGAAGACGGTGATCCGCCTGAACGGAGGAATCTACTACGCGCGGACACCGCTGCTGTTGTTCGCAGGGCCGATCAACAACTTCCGGACGCCGGCGGGGGACCTCTCGGTCCAACTGCCGCTGGCGCTGCCCACCGGATATGTATGCACACCCATGGCGGCTGGCGACACTTGCAATACGGTGTACTGGCAGATGCGACGAATCGGCATCGATCTGAACACCTTCAGCCTGGGGAACCTGCCGACTCTGACACCGGCGCAGATCCAGGGTATCGCCACGGGGCTAGCGCTGCCATTTGACCCCAACCAAGGAGTGGCGCCGATCACCATGGCCAACAACTACGAGAGTCCGCGCTCATGGCAATGGAACGTGGCTTTCCAGCACGAAGTGGCCAACGGTCTCACTGTTGGTGCGGATTTCGTGTACATCAACACGGTTCATCTGGAGCGCAACCGCGACTGGAACATTCCGGCGCCCGTTGTCGGCGCGACGGATTTGAGCCTGCGGCAGTGTTACGGCCTGCGCGGTGGCACCCCGTGCAGCACACGGGCGCGTCCGATTCCGACGCTGAACTCAGTGCAGGTGCGCGAAACCATTTCCCGTGCGCTCTACCGTGGCACGACTCTGCGCGCCTCGTACCGCCGGAAGAATTATCAGTTCCAGGCGTATTACACCATCAGCACGAACTACTCCGATGATGACAACGAGCGGGATGCCGGAGGCTTGAGCTACGAAAACGCCTTCAACCTGCAGCCTGAGTACAACTACTCCAACCTCGATGCACGGCACCTCTTTGTGTTCAACTCGGTTGTGAACTTGCCGTGGGACTTCAGCGTAAGCGGGCTGGTGAAAATGCGGTCGGGCCGTTCGCTGGACGCGTCGACGGGAGGGGACACAAATGGCGACTTTGGCGGTCCGGACCGGCCCTACCAAAAGCCCGGCGTGCCCTTCCTTCGCAATAGCTTCCGCGACCGGCCGAGTTACGCTGCCGACTTGCGCGTGGCAAAGAGGATCAACCTGCCGAAGGAAGGGGTCTTCTTCAACATTACGGTGGACTTCTTCAACCTTTTCGACTTCGACAACGTCGTGTTCGGCTTTTCGAGAAAAATTTACGGCACTGGCGTCAGCTCCACTTCCGGAGCTATCCTGGCGCCGAGCTCGACGTTTTTGCAGCTCTACAACCCATCCTCGTGCCTTACACCAACGAACCCGACCGGGAACAAGAGCTGCTACGACACGCAAAACACCGTCAACACCATCGGAACCGGCGGCCCATTCCAGATGCAAGTGGGCATCCGCTTCCAGTTCTAAACAGAGACAGCAACGCTCCGCACCAAACGGGCGTCCCGGGCAATCGGGACGCCCGTTGCATTTATGCGCGGATTATTCTGCGGACGAGATTTCGAGAGTGATGGTAGGGGCGGTGGGGATCGAACACGACCCCAAAATTCTAAGTCCCGTGCTATGTCGGCGTTGCAACCGCCTGCCAAGTCCAAGTGCTGATTCTGCTGACAGTGCGAGATACGACGACTCAAAGGGGTGGTTCTCGGCGAAAGGAGGTCCACGGCAGAGAGGGAAGATTGTTGCGCCCAGGATCGTTCCAGATCTGTGGCTCTGGGGCTAGCGTTGAAATGCAGCGGCCAACCCAAGAGCAACGCGGGTCATCGGGGATGAACCACCACCGGGCCGAGGCGAGGGCCAAGTTCTCGCTTCTCGGCCGTCGTGATTTGGAGTAGAAGGTTCGCTCTCTGCTCCCCGTGATTGCTGGAACAAATCGGGAACGTCACGCTCGATAAGCGTTAGATGCTCGGTCCATCGGGGAGCATGCGCGTGTCATCAGGCTGAATCCAACTGCTACAACCTACTGCAAATTCTAGTGTTGTTGCACTTGGGACCCATGTAGTCTTCCCATGCTTATCGGCATGGGGTGTGATAATGCACTGAAATCTGGAGCACTTAGCGCGATTTCCCGCAAAGGTCACTGACTCGGAACCCAAGTTCACCCTTAAATCTCACAGTAGGGCAGCTAAGTCACTTTAAATCAAATCGTCAGACAGAGCACGTCCAGTTTTGGGGCTGGAACGACAAGTGCAGCTGATGGCCCTAGCGGTTCCGTATTGGCCCTGGGAACCACTTTGGAATTTGATCGACCGAGAAACGGCTGGAAAGAGCTAATGGTTCAGGATCGCCAGAATCTTGCTGGAGTGCTTCTGTTATTGCTGCTGCCCATTTTCGCCAATGATGGGCTGGCGCAAACCCCACATCCGGCTGTCCCCCGCACGACCGATGGAAGTGCTTTCGACTTCAATAGTTGCAAGCAGTGTCATGAAGCAAAGCTCAAGGGCACCTCGGTGCATGCAGCCGTGCAAGTGGGCTGTGACGCTTGCCACGCCGTTGAACACTATAAGAACGAAACGGATATTTATGTTCGCTCTGAGGGCAATGAGCTCTGCTACGAGTGTCATGAGGACAAGAAGCCCAAAACTTCACAGACCACTCTTCACTTTGCTCTCCGTAAGGAACCGTGTACCACCTGTCACGATCCGCACAGCTCCGCTGCCCCCCATCTGCTGAAGCGCG
This sequence comes from Acidobacteriota bacterium, assembly GCA_023481105.1. GTDB lineage: Bacteria > Acidobacteriota > Terriglobia > Acidiferrales > UBA7541 > JACQDE01. The sequence goes on from JAMCWK010000096.1 coordinate 14,958, forward strand.
CTGCCGAAGGCCGCGACCATGAAAGTAACCTCTGCCTCACGTGCCACACCCAGATCGAAGCACTCTTGAAGAAGCCGACGCAACATGCAGCGGTGGACATGGGTTGTGCAACATGTCACACCACGCACAGGAGCGAGCCTGCCGGAGAGCCGGAAGGAATTTTCCATTTGAACAAACCTCCCGCGGCGCTCTGTTTGGAATGTCACGGGGCGGACGTTCCTGCGCTGCGAAAGGCCCACCAGGATCAGCCGATTGAGAAAGCCAACTGTGCGGAGTGCCATAACCCGCACGGTTCGGACGCCCCGAAACTCTTGAATAGCTTTGTGCATGCACCGTTTGCCGCCGGATGCGACACATGTCATGCGGCGGCAGTCGACGGCAAGATTCAGTTGCTCGACGGGGCACGGCGCACTCTGTGCCTGGCATGTCACAGCAACATCGAGGAACAGCTCCAGCAGGCAAGAGTAACGCATACACCTGCGGAGATGGAGGAAGGCTGTGTGACGTGCCACAGCCCGCACGCCGCAAGTTCGCCGCGCCAATTGCGGCTCGGACCTGTGCGCACTTGTTTTGTCTGCCATGAGGAATTGGCGGAAGCGCGAGCGACGAAACAGCATCTCCATCAGCCCGTTTTTGCACAAGGCTGCTTTGTGTGCCATCAACCGCACGGTGGCGCACAAAATCATTTACTCCGCGCCGAAACGAACGACCTGTGCATGGAATGTCACAACCCTGGCATCGCCGCTACAGTGCGTACGCAGCGCAGGGACAAGAAGGCTGTCGAATTGTTCGGGGGAAAAGTCGAAATCTTTCCCGATGCACTCGCGAGAATTCCAACCATCGATCTGCTTCCCAGCAAAGACAAAGGGCACCCGCTCATCCCACGCCATCCGGTCCGGGGAAAATATCAACTCGGGGACAACATGACCTGCGTGACGTGTCACACGCCGCATGCGGCCAACGGAAATCCAAAACTCTTTGTGACGGAATCCGCCGCACAACAGGAGCTTTGCCGGAAGTGTCACCAGGAGGACAAGAAATGAAGCGGCGCACAATTGAGTCCGTGTGGATAACCACATTCTTGATCGCGCTCATCCTTTCGGGCGGTGTGTCGCAAGGGGCTGCGCAATCCAAAGGAAAAGGTCAGGAACAAAAGCCAGGCACGCAAGAGCTGGTGTGGCCGCTTCTGCCGGATCCGCCGCGCATTCGCTGGGTGGGACAATTCTCCAGCGCCGAGGAAATCGAGCAGAAAAGGAAAAAACAAAGCTGGTTTGAAAGAGTGGCTGGCGCAAAGCAAGAAAAAGAAAAAGAACGGCGGCTGGCTTCGCCCTACAGCATTGCAGCGGATTCACGGGGACGAATCTTTGTGGCTGACTGGCTTTCGGGCGGCGTTTTGGTATTCGACCAATCGGCACGCAAGGTAGACGTGTGGGGGCCAGAGCGCGGGCTGCAAATGCGCATGCCACTTGGCGTGACCGTGGGCGAAGAAGACCGCGTGTTTGTTGCTGACGCCACGTTACGGACGGTGCTGTGTCTGACCAGCGATGGAAAACTAGTGCGCCAGTTTGGTGCCGACAAGTTGGAACGCCCGGTTGGTTTGGCGGTGGATAAGGTCCGGCACCGGCTCTATGTGTCGGACACCAAGGGCAACCGCATCGCCGTGTTCAATTCCGAGTCCTTTGAGTTCATCAAGTACATCGGCGAAAAGAGTGCAGCGGGAGAACCAGGGAAATTCCGGTCACCGCTCGGCATTGCCGTGGATAAGCGGGGATTCCTGTATGTTGTGGACACGTTCAACCATCGGGTGCAGATCTTCAACCGGCAGGACAGATTCCAGCGCGCGTTTGGCACTCACGGAAACGGCATCGGCCAATTTGCCCGGCCGAAAGGCGTGGCTGTGGACTCCGACGGAAACATCTACGTGACCGACGCGGAATTCAACAACTTTCAGATTTTCAATCAGCAGGGACAACCGCTCCTGTTCGTGGGCGTTCGCGGAGTTCAGCCGGGGCAGTTCACTCTCGTCACCGGCATTTTCATTGACGAGAAGGATCGGATCTACACGACGGAGCCGCAGTTCAACCCCCGCGTTCAGATTTTCCAGTACATCTCTGAATCTCAACGAGCTGGAGGAAAGGAGGTGGGTCCGGACAAGAAGTGACCAATTGTTTGAGATCAATCTGCAACTCAACGTCCCGAATTGCAGTGATTCGGATTGAATTCTGCCAAGGAGGACAAACAGAAATGAGGCTTCGGAACCTAGTAATTCTCATTGCTCTCATCGCCCTTGTTGCCGTGGGTGCGTATGCCCAGAAAGCCGGGCTGGCCACCGATACCCAACACGGCGCAGTGGGAACGACACCGTGCGGGAGTTGCCATACACCGCACGGCGGAACCAACGGCGTGTCGTTGTTGTGGGTGCATTCGATCGGTACGTCCACCTACACCACGTACACCTCTTCAACAATGGGCAACCCGACAACCAACATCACTTCACCGGGCAACGGCAATCTGACCGCCGGCGCGCCGGTGAACAACACTCTTCTCTGCGTGAGCTGCCATGACGGAGCGCTCGCAGCTGCACAAACCCCGGCGATTACCTTGAAAACCGCCACGTATGGCACGGCGGGCTCAGCCATCTCCGGAACGGCAATTGACGTCGCTGGCGGCACGAAAACGCTGACCGACGACCACCCGGTCAACATGTCCCACAATCCTACGAACGATGCAGGGTTGGACACTGTCGCCAACGTCACCGCCGCCGGCTTGGTGCTCTATTCGGGCGGCGGCTCGACTAACACTGTGCAGTGCGGGTCTTGCCATGATCCGCACAAACAGGGACCGCAAGGCGGCCCGGGCGTTGGGAACTATCTGCGCAAGACCAACGCGGCGTCAGCCCTTTGCCTTACCTGTCATTTGTAATGCAACTTCAACCCCTTTTGGGAGGGGCCGTATCACGGCCCCTCCCGAAGGGAAGCGAAGGAAACCGGCATGAAGCCAATCGCGCAGTTTCGCGAGAAAAGTCTGCCCCTCATTGCTGCGATGATCCTTTGCGCATTGCCGTTGGGAGCGCAGCAGAAACCTGTACAACTCCGTGGCGAGGTCGTCACGGGATATGCGAGCACCAATGCCGTAGATGGAAGTCATCTTACGCAGTCCGTCTCGCCGTTTGGCCTCTTTTTTGATTTGAATACATACCTCGGGCATCCGGATTTCCTGAGTATTCGCGTGCAGCCGCGCGTCAATTTCGGAGGTGAGGCGCCGCAGGCCGGATTCGATGGCCGGGACGGCGTTCAGGTGGCCGCCGAATTTCTGCGTCGCAGAGCATTCCCGTTGAGCTTCACTTATTCCAACTTCCGAACCGACGCCATCAATTTTGGTTCCCTGGTGGGGCTGAATGCGGTGCGTCAGAAGTCCCGCTACAGTGATCTGGGTGTGAGCTGGCAAATCAACGCCCGGCGCTTGCCGAGGCTCATTTTTTTCTACAACCAAAGTGATTCCAGGAACCGGCCCGAGATTGATGTCCTTCCAGCCTATTCGTCCCACTACTCCACCTATGGTGTGCGCGGAAGCGACCATGTGTGGGGCTGGGATATCAACGGCGAGTGGTCCAGATCCCGGCGCGCAACGGATTCGGCAAGTTCCATTCTTCCAGACCTGACCACTTATGTCTTCCGCCAGAACATCAATGGGGGCCACGTTTCCGCCCAGCGAACCTTTCGAAAGAAATATCAGATCTCGCTGCTGGGCGGGCGCGAGAACAGCAAGAATTCTATCGACGGGATGCCGCTGGATCAAAGCAGAACATTTGTTCGCGGGGCAGGGTTCCTTCAATTCTCCAAGCGATTGAATGCACAACTCGACATGGGCTACGACTCCAACGTGGACGACAGCTACCAGCGGGTGTTCGGTGGATCGCCTCCGGGTGGGATGACGCTGCTGCTTCGCACCGGCCTCAGTACCTTGAGCGCTTCCGGACAAGTCCGCTACAAGATCAGTCGCGATTGGAATGTGAACGGAGGCCTCAACCGCAACCGCGTGCATAGCCGATTTGGGTCCAATGCCACGTTTGACGGCGCCTCGTGGGGCGCCAATGCGGGCCTCGGCTACAACCATTCGTTTCGCAAGGGACAACTCAGCGCCGGCTACACCGTGGGCCTCACGCGGGCCGCGATTGCCAACGACGGGCTCGGCAGCAACACCCTGGGGCACACGCTGAGCATGCAGTATCGCGCGGGACGATTGGAGTCCCTCGAATTCACTGTCCTGAGCATGTTGAGTGTGAACCGTGTGGAGAGTAACATCTTTCTGACGCAGAAAAATGCCCACACCGACGTGACGCTGGGCCGCAAAATCGGAAAATATACTTTGCAGGGCGGAATCGTTTACCAGCAGATTCGCAGTGAGAACTATTTCGATTTTCGTTCCCATGATCTCGGATTCCGTGCGAGCCTGGACAATGGCTTCATCAATCTTCGATACGCACGGAACACGATTGATGGACGCTCCATCGTGCTCGCATCGCTTGCGAACGGATTAGTTGTCAGCAATCCCGTTGCGGGGTTGCCACTTCAGACCGTACTGACGTCTTCGGCCCGGCAAATGGTGAGCGTGGGACTTCGGCCCTGGAAAAAAATGCAGATTCAAACCAACTGGTTCCAGTTGGATCAGTCTCTCGCAGACCGGCTTCGTACGACGAGTGATTTCTTTGACGTTTCCGTTTCGTACAGCTTTCGGCTTCTGGACTTCCAAGTCGGTTACACACTCTATGATCAAAGCCTGGTTGGACTGCCGGGTGTTTCGCGGCGCAGTTTCTTTTTCCGCGTACGGCGCTCGTTCCGGGTGTTTTGATATGCATAAAATCGCGACGATCTTAGCGTCATTGTGGGTTGCGCTGTTTTCTTCAGGAGGAAGCGGCCTTCCCACGCCTCCGCCTGCAGAAAATTCGAAGTTCTCCGCTTCCGCGCCAATGGGTGCGATCGACTATCTCCGATCGGTGGACGCGCGCCAGGTGGATGCGCTTGCCAAGCCTCATTCCTTCTTCGGAAAGCTGATGGAGATCGTTGCAGGCCCGGCCGAAAGGCCGCGGCTCGTGAGGCCCCTGGGAATTACGGAAGATTCGCGCGGACGGCTGATCATCGCAGATCCGGGGCAGCGGGTGGTTCATCTGCTCGACATAGAAAAGAGGGAATACAAATTCATTGCCCGCGGGAAAAACCGTGCATTCCAATCCCCCGTGGGAGTGGCCGTGGATGGCCGGGACAACATCTATGTCAGCGACTCTGCCCGTGGAGAGATTTCCGTATTTGATGCCAAAGGCAAATTCCTGCGCGTGATCGGAGAGAAGACGGGGACCGGCCCCCTCCAGAGGCCCACCGGAATTGCTGTTGACCCGCTCGGGCGGCGTCTGTTCGTGACGGACACTCTGCAGCACCAGGTCCTTGTTTACGATCTGGAAGGCAAGTGGATTCGAACAATCGGTCGCCGCGGAGCAGAGATCGGAGAATTCAATTTCCCGACGTTCCTCGCGCTTTCGGGCGGCCGGCTCTACGTTGTGGACTCCATGAATTTCCGAATTCAGATGTTTTCACCGGACGGCAAGGCATTGGGAACCTTTGGCCATCTGGGGAATCGCAGCGGCACCTTGAACCGACCCAAAGGCATTGGCGTGGATAGCGACGGCAACATCTACGTGGTGGATGCCCTGTTTGAAACCGTGCAAGTATTCGATAGCGAAGGGAAGCTCCTGTACTACTTTGGTTCAAGCGGATCGAAGCCCGGGCAGTTCGTTTTGCCCACAGGGATCTACATCAATCCGCGTAACCTGATCTATGTCGCGGATTCCTACAACCGGCGCGTGCAAATCTTCCGGTATCGGAGGGTGACGCCTTAAATGCCCTTCTCGACGCCAACCCGGGTGCAGCGTCGCGCGACAATGTGGGCCGTGATTGTTGTGCTGTTCCTGGCTATTCCCGTCGTGGCGGGCCCGGATTCGACGCGGGCCGTGATTGCTTCAAAGCACAATCTCTCCGTGAGTGGCCCTGGCCCTGTCACTTCTTCCAAAACGGACGCCTGCATTTTCTGCCACACGCCGCACACGAGCGACGTGAATACAAAGCCGTTGTGGAATCACGCGCTGCCAAACCAACCCTACAATACCTATACCAGTTCCACTTACAACGCCGGTGCCGGGACTCCCGCGTCGGGCTCGTCTAAACAGTGCTTAAGCTGTCATGACGGCACGGTGGCCCTCGGGCTGACGATTTCTGAGGGTTTGATTCCCACGTCCGGGAGCATGGGTGCACCAGCAGTTCTCGGCACGGACTTGACCAATGATCACCCTGTCGCCGTCCAGCCGGTAGATGATGGTCAGCTGCACTTGAATCTCTTCCAGTCGCCGCCGAGCACAGGCGATCCCAGCGTTAACCTGGTTCTGGGGAAAATTGAGTGCACGTCGTGCCACAATCCGCACGAACCGGCACGCGACGCCGTGGTGCAGAAGTTCCTGGTCCGTTCCAACAGCGGAGGCACAATTTGCCTTGCCTGCCACAGTCCTTCGCGCCCGCAGCCAAACATGCTGAATGGCTGGGCCACAGGCTCACATTCCACGGCGACAAATACAGTGCCGACCACGGCGTCGTTCGGTCCCTATGGAGCGGTGAACACCAATGCCTGCGGCAACTGCCACAAGCAGCACGGAATGGCGGCAGGCGCAGCGCAAAGACTCCTGTACGCAGTTGAGGAGGCGACTTGCAGTCCGTGCCACTCCGGTGCAAATGTCACGCCGGCTCTCCGCAACGTTCTGGGAGAATTCGCAAAGGCATACAGCCACCCCACCACGACGGTGGCAGGAAGCCACGATGCTGCCGAGAGTGTTGCTCCCGTCAATGCGAATCGGCACGCCGAATGCGTCGATTGCCACAACCCGCATCCGGCGAGCAGTACGGGCGGCGCCGCCAATCCTCCTGGTGTTGAATCTCCGTTGTTGGGAATCAGCGGGTACAACGGGGCCGGCGCGCTGCGTCCAGCAAGCAACGAATATGAAGTCTGTTTTAAATGTCACGCGGACAGCACCAACAAGCCACAATCCACTGCCGGCTACAGTGCCTATGGACGCACGCCGGTACGCGTGACCAATGCAACCGCGGTGGATCCTTATAATCTCCGCCTCAAATTTGCTTCTGGCGTGGCCCGGCACAATGTGTCCAACCCTCGGCAGCGCACGGCAGTCCAAATGCCGAGCTTGCGCGCCAACATGCTGAATCTCGACGGGTCCGCCGGACGGTCGCTCGCTGCCGGTACCTACATTTACTGCACGGACTGCCACAGCAACAACCAGGCAAGGAAATCGAACGGAACGGGTCCCAACGGCCCTCATGGATCCACATGGAACCATTTGCTGGAGCGTCGGTACGACTTGGAGCCGCTGCCGCCAGGAGGCCCGGGCGGAAGCAGCACCGGTGTTCCCTTCGTCACGGGGATTAGTGGTACTGCGGGCGTATGTTACAAGTGCCACGACATTGACACCAGCATCCTTTTGAATCAGAGCTTCAAGGAACACGACACGCACGTGCGCGGCGCAGACATTTCCTGTTCAAGCTGCCACGATCCGCACGGCATCCACGGTGGAACTTCTGCCAACAATTCGAACCTTATCAATTTCGATGTGGCGATTGTTGCTCCGACTTCGGGAGGAGTCTTGCGCTTTAACGATCAAGGAAATTTCACCGGCCGGTGCTACCTGCGATGCCATGGAAAAGACCACAACCCGCTGTTCTACTAGTTTCTTAAGCGGCCGCCCCAAAGGTGCCGGTTATAGCACGGCTAAGGAATGCCACCTGACTTGCCATGGTACTGGTCACAATCCAAAGAGGTACTGAATCAGGAGCAAGAACTAGAGCCGAGTATGCGAGCCAACGAAAAATCGTATCCCTTTCGGTGCTTTGCACGGCACAGCGGAACACGACGAGACTCTCACCCCTGGAAGCTCGCGAATTGCGCTTTCTGTGGATTGCCAGGGAAGCGAGTACGCACTCCAGATTTGGACCGCGGAGCCGTGACACTGAAATGGCTTCAATTTCAATCGATTATGCAATCGTCGCCTTGCGTAGGATTGGCTATCGATTTGCCTGCAAATTGAGGTTGGGGTAGTTCTGCGGAGAGGTGCGTCATGTGCGATCGAAAACATATCCAAGTCATGAGTCGTCTTGGCCATCCGTTGGGGATTGTCTTCCTTCTCCTGTTCTTTCTTGCCAGCACTTGCGTGAACGCACAAGTCCCTGCCTCCCCGCGGCGGATCGCAGAGCTGGACAAGAAAGCGATCCTGATTACAGACATCAATACAGACTTGCAAGGAACGCTAGTGGCACTGGACAAGGCGACGATGCAGGTCGTTTGGACTTGCACGGTGCCCGGAGAGCCATTGGGCGTGGCGCACTGGAAGAACCTGTACCTAGTAGGTGATTCGGCATCGGGCAATGTCAGCGTCTATCGAATGGCCGGCGCAAACAGAGGCCTGCCCTGCTCAGGCACCGCGGCTGGAAAGTCGCTGGAGTTCCTGTTCAACTTGGGCCAAACGCAGCCCGGGGCCCCGGGATTCTTCCAAAAGGTTAATGACGTGGCCCTGGACGTGGACCTGCAGCGCATTTTCGTTGTGGACACGGGCGAGAAAAAAGTCAAGGTTTTTGACAACAAAGGAAATTTTCTGCATTCATTTCCGGAAATTGCGCCGACTTTGCTGAATCCGACGGCGATCGCTGTGGATGAGACGAGGCAGGAAGTCCTCGTCAGCGATTTCGGGGATCCCTCTGGGAGCTTCAGTCCAACAGTCCCTCCCAGAATCATGATCTTCAGTTATTCAGGCAACTACCTTGGTCAAATCACTAGCGATTCATCGAATGCCTCCAGCTACTTTTCAAAACCTCAGGGTCTAAGCGTAGATGGATCTGGGCAGGTCTTCCTGGTTGATGCGTTTCTGGCAAAAGTGCTTGTGTTGGATCGTGTCACAGGGGCTTGGATCCGATCTTTCGGCGGGCCGGGCGATCAACCCGGTGACTTAAAACTTCCCCTCGATTTGTTGCTCGACCGCGCTACAGGAGATGTATTCGTCACCAGCAACATGACTGGGCGCGTGGAAGTTTTTCGTACCGCAGGGAGGGTCCCATGAAAACGGGTGTCCGCAACTTTTTTATTGTCGCTTGGATTTCTTCAGTTGCATGTCTTGGCACGTCACTGGCGCGTGCTCAAACTTCGCGAAATGCCATCAAGGTGAACTGCGCCATGTGCCACAGCGCTCATGGAGGATTTTCATTCCTGCTGAATCAAGCTGATGTCGAGCTGCTGTGCTTGAGTTGTCATGGTCCCGGCGGCATCGCAACTGAAGCTGCGGTGCACTACAACGCCAAGACGACCTATCCAGCGTATCGCATCACCTGTCTCGGTTGCCATAACGCCCATTACGACCTCTCCAATCAGGTCGGCACAAAAAACATCGAACTTGTTGCAAACGTTCGCGACGACACCAACGGCGCGAAGATTAATACGCCACCCAACGACGGTGGACCGTGCCTCGACCCCGTTCCGGGCGGTGGTTGTTACCGCATTCAAGTCTTTGCGGATCGCACTCTAACAGGAGCCCAGTCAAATTGGGCCTCAACTGCACCACCTTATCGCGGTGCCTGCAACGTTTGTCACACGCGCACAGGTCACCACCAAAATAGCGACTTGGATTCGACGGCGGATCACACACACAACATCAATAGAGTTTGCACTTCGTGCCATCTCCACACGAAAGGCTTTATCAAATAACAGCTAACAGCACGCAGACCGATTCCCTACTTCCTGAGGCTGTGAAACGGTTCTCGGTGGCGGGGGGGGTGAAATTCTCTCTCTCTCTCGCTCCCGCTGGCACAGAAAGCCCCGTTCAGGTCACCCATAACAGTTGTTCAGGCACATCTACAACACACTGAAGCACGTATGACGCTCGAACTTTACGGACATGTAATTCCAGAGTCCCAGCGCGACGCAGTGACGCACTCGCGGAGAAAATCAGCGGAGCCCAATTGCTGACTGGGGCTCCAACCGCTGACTCGACTCCGTAAATGTCTTTTGTTCAGTGAGGTTTGGTAGGGGCGGTGGGGATCGAACCCACGACCTTCGGCTTAAAAGGCCGCTGCTCTACCACTGAGCTACGCCCCTGCGGACCTTTCATTGTAAAGGCTGATGGGCGAGGCCGCAACCGGGCCTGCGGGTTAGCGTTCAACCATCGTGGGCACAGCGCGTTTGCGCTTCCACTGGTGCTCGCGACGCACCTTGGCTTGGTGCTTCTTAATCTGCGTGCAGAGATCCGAAAATGCGTCCTTGATGCACTTGCGGACGTCCGGGCAGTCGCCGGAGGCGTACAGGCTGCCTGTGGGCAGGGCGAGGTTCAGAGAGAATCCAAAGGCTGCTTTGCGGGGATGCTTTTCCACCGAGGCGTGGACCTGCACCAAATCCGGTGCATAGGTTTTCAAAAGCTTTTTGAGTTTAGCTAAGTGATGTGCGACTTCGGTTTCGATCGGTTCGCGCAAATCCACATTCTTGTAGCTGAGCGAAAGTTTCATCTGCGCACCTTTGCTTGCGGGAGTGTGAAACGGGATGCCACCGAAGGTTAAGGCGTGGACCCATCTTCCAACTCCACAATAGCAAGACAAACCGGAGGAAGCAACCCGCGCGAGCTCCGCGCGCCCGGAGCTGCTTGTGGCGCGGACGCGGTTGACACTGAAGGGAAAAACGTCATAGGCTGCGCTCCCCCGCCGTTCTTTCCGGCTGCGCGCTACGGTGACGGCAGCGGCCCAGAGCGCGGCGGAAGCAGGGGCGTCCGTGGGACCCGCGCGAAAATCCGCGAAGCAGGAGCCGGGCAAAGTGTTCGTCGGACCGGCGGGGTGGTCGTACGCGGACTGGGCGGGCATTGTGTACCCGGCGCGGAGGCCGCGCGGTTTTCACGAGGCGGCATACCTTTCTGAATACTTCGACACCATCGAAATCAATACTTCCTTCTACCAGCCGCTGCGTCCGGCAGTGTGCTGGCAGTGGCTGGAGCGCGTGGCGGGTAACCCGCGTTTTCTCTTCACTGCAAAATTGTGGCAGCGCTTTACGCACGAAACCGGCGCCACATCCGCGGACGAGAAAGCTGTGCGCGGGGGTTTCGACCTGTTGATGGGCGCCGAGAAACTGGGCGCGGTTCTGCTGCAGTTCCCTTTTTCATTCCACAACATCCCGGAGAACCGCGAGTATTTGCAGAAACTCGTGGCGCGGTTCCGGGAGTATCCGCTGGCAGTGGAGGTTCGCCATTCGACGTGGAATGACAAGAAGTTTTACGAGATGCTGCAGGAGTTCGGCGTGGGGTTCTGCAATATTGACCAGCCGGTGATCGGAAAATCCATCAAGCCGTCGGAGCGTACCACCGGGCTGGTGGGCTACGTGCGCCTGCACGGGCGACGCTACGACACGTGGTTTAGCGACGACCCCACAGTGCCCTCGGAAGAGCGCTACAACTACCTCTACACCGATGCCGAGCTGGAGCCCTGGGCGGAGCGCATCCAGAAAGTGCGCGCGCGGGCCAAAACTACTTTCGTCATCACCAATAACCACTTTCAAGGAAAAGCCATCGTCAACGCGCTACAGTTGATCCGCCTGCTCACCGGCAGCAAAGTGAAAGTGCCGGAGCCGCTGCGGCACCACTATCCGCAGCTCGACGCGATTTCCGACAAGCCCGAGCAGGAGCCCACGCTGTTTCCCAACCCGCCGCGGTAAAAACCACGAAGACGAAAAGCGAAATTCGAAAAACGAAAAGCGGGAGAACGTCCACGAAGGGAGGCCGTTTTTCGATTTTCGATTATTTCTTAAAGAGGTCGTCAAAGGCTTTGCGCGCGGAGTCGGGTCGCAGGCCCGCGGTGGGAGCGGCCGACGAAGCGGGGGCCGAAGGAGCGGTGTCTTTCTCGACGGTGGTGCGGAAAACGTAGAAGGTGCACTTGTTGGCGGTGTCTTTTTTGGGAATGCGGTCCGGGATTGGCTGCATGCATTCGAAGCGCGCGCCGGTGTCGAAATAGAGGCACTGCTTACAGGAATGAAGTTGCGCTTTGCAGCGCGGGCACTGGCCGTTGACGTCGAAGCCGGGCACGAGCACGGTGCCGCAATGGGCGCAACGCGCGCGCGTAATCGAGCCCACCATGCGCGGTGTGCGCGGGCCCATTTGATCCTGTCGAGGGCGTGGCTCCGGAGAACGTTCTTTGGGTTTTTCTTTACGTTCCCGCTTGTCTGAGTCCTGGTAGCCCCGATGGCCGTACTTGCGCTCGGACATAGGCGCCTCCGGGGGGGATGAGCCATCATACTCCCTATTGCCGCGCAGCAGAGCAAATTTGCGCGGCACTGTGGAAATCAAGCTGCGCCGGCCGGGCGTGCCGACATTCTGCGCAAGAAAGCAGGCAGCCCGAAGATGGTCTTCCGCAACAGGCGATAGATTAGATAAAGCAGCGGCGGCCAGAACGGGATGCTTAGCGCAAATCCGGGCCACAAGGTGACGCTAACCGGTTCGCGCCACGACCAAATCAGCAGCGCCGCGGCGACGCCTTGCAAAAGAATCGTAGAAAGATAAATCGCCGCGCGCTTGCGCCCTTCTTTGGTAGTCGGCCGGGCTTTCCGGAATTCTTTGACGAACGCCCAGCGGCCGCCGGCCTCTTTGATGCCGGTCCACTGGCTGACGATCTTAGCCAGGTCCGAGCCTTCCTCCATCGCGTAGGAAAATTGCAGGACAAACAGCGCCTGCGGAAGTAAGAACATCAAGGTGATGAAATTCGGCCAGAGCAGCCACAGGTTGACGAGCACAAAAAAAGCGAACATGTCCAGAAACGCCCCGCCGGCAAAGTATGGAATGAGCTGGCTCGGCTTGCTCAGCGGCGAAGTGTTGGAGAGAACGTAGAGGTTGGCGTTATTCTTGCGCACGCCGACTTCCAGCACTTCCCCGCCGAACCAGCGGCAGACCACGCCGTGGCCCAACTCGTGCAGCAGGCCGATGGGTACGAAGCACAAGTAATAGAGAAGCATGGCGGGCACGGGATACACGCCGGTGATGCGGCCCACCTCGGATACAAACAGGCCCCAGTTGCTCAACAGGAGCCACAGCCCTGCAAACAGCAAAACGAAGAGCAAGACTACGGCCGGCGCGGTGAACAGCCAGCGGCAGCGATGCGTCAGAAAATCAAGCGCCGGGCCGGGGTCAAATAGGCGCACGCGCGGATAACGCTTGGGGTAGCCCTCAAAAATTCCAAAGTCCTTGAGTTGGTTAATGAACCCTGCCCATTCTTCCTGCGTGCAGTCGTAATCCATGGCGGCGCGAACATCCGGCATCATGTCCGCCAGCGCTTGACCGCGGCAAAGCTTAAGCGCGGCGGCCGCGCGCTCATCCAGCACTTGCGAGGCGACCTCCGGGTGGTAAAGAAACACGTAGCCGCCTGTGAGCGGCCGGAATTCCAGGCCGGAACGCAGGACCGGCGCGCGGGGTTCAGCTTGCTCCATGGACGGCCTCCAGTGTAGAGTGCATCCCGTAGCTGGTTGCCTACGAGCGAAAACTCAAAACAGAGAATTCAGACTGCCCAGAATGGATGAAACGCCCCAAATTCCTCGCGCCGACACGCCCAGTAGCGATTCCGCCGCGGACTGGCTGCGAGAAGCGGCCGAATATTTGGTTCATCCACAGCAGCAATTGACTCCGCCTCCGCAACCCGAGCTGATGCCAGCCTACGACACGGTGCTGGCCTGCCGGCAACAACTGGAAGCATCGCAGCACGAGCTGATCCAGGACGTCGAGATGCAGGCCATGCAGACCGTCGGCTCCATCCTGGCGCATGACCTGCACAACTTATCGCTGCGATTGGCGCTGTTGAGTCAAAACCTGGAGCAATTCTACGGCGATCCGGAATTTCTGCAAAGCGCGAAACGCGTGCTGGACGATACCGTCGAACGCATGCAGGGCCTGGTGGATGGCTTCCGCGCGCGGCAGGAAACGGTGATCGTAAAAATTCTGACCGACGTGGGAGACGTCTTGCGCGCCGTGGTGCGCCAGGCCGGAGTGGAGTCCATCCCCGGCTTGCAGGTGAAGGGAGAGTACGCTGAGTCCGTGAACAAAATCTGGGCGGACCCGTTCTTCCTGGCCAACGCAATCCGCGTGCTGCTGGATAACGCCGTGCAGGCCATGCCTCATGGGGGACGGCTGACGCTGCGCACGCGTTCTACGGCGCAGGGCGGCGCAGAATTGGAAATCGAGGATTCCGGGGAAGGCATGACCAAGGAGTTTGTCGAACGCGAGTTGTTCGCGCCGTTCCGCTCGAGCAAGGGCCGCGGCCTGGGGCTGGGCATGTACATTTGCCAGCACATTATCCGCCTGCATGGCGGCGAAATCCGCTTGGCCAGCGAGCCGGGCACCGGAACCCTGTTCCGTCTGACCTTCCCGCAGGGGGCGGAACAGTCATGAACGGCCCGCGTCAAATTCTGGTGGTCGAAGACGATCAGCAGCTTCGTGAGCAGATGTACTTCTCGCTGAAGCAAGAGTACGAAGTGGCGCAGGCGGGCAGCCTCGACGAAGCGCTCGGCCAACTGACACGGGTGCGCGCCGATATCGTTTTGCTCGATCTGCAATTGAGCACGAACGGAACGGTGGACCAGGGATTCACGGTCTTGCGCGAGGTCAAGCGCCAGGTCAGCGACACGGTGGTCATCGTGATGACCGGCGACCCTCATCACGAGACGCGGCTGCGTGCCATCGAAGAAGGCGCTTATGATTGCTTCAGAAAGCCGTTCGATATCCGCGATGTGAAGCTGGTGATCGCGCGCAGCCTGGAGCGGCTGGACCTGGAGCGCGAAAACCGGCGACTGCGCAGCGAAGTCATTCGCACGTCGTCGTTTCAGCGGCTCATCGGCTGCAGCACGGCAATGACGAGCGTGTTCGACATGATCCGCCGCGTGGCCGACAGTCCGGCCACCGTGCTGTTGCAGGGCGAAAGCGGGACGGGCAAGGAGCTGGCGGCGCGCGCCATCCACTACCAGAGCATGCGGCGGGATGAGCCGTTTGTGCCTGTGCACTGCTCGGCGCTGCCGGAAACGCTCATCGAAACGGAACTTTTCGGCCACGAAAAAGGCGCCTTCACCGGCGCAGTAGCTGCGCGCGAAGGCCGCTTCGAGATGGCACACCGTGGCACGCTATTCCTGGACGAAGTGGGCACGCTCAACTTGAACGTGCAGACCAAGCTGCTGCGAGTGCTGGAGGAACGGCAGTTCGAGCGCGTCGGCGGGCGGAAGACCCTCAATGTGGATGTGCGTTTGGTGGCCGCCACCAATGAAGACCTGGAAACATTGGTTACGGCGGGACGCTTCCGCGACGACCTGTTCTTCCGCCTGAATGTCCTGCCCATCCGACTGCCGCCGTTGCGCGAGCGCATGGAAGACATTCCCGTGCTGGCCAGTTCCTTTGTGCAGAGTTACTGCGAGCGCTGCAAGCTGCCTCGAAAACGAATAGCGCCGGAAACCATTCAGCTTCTTATGAGCCACTCGTGGAAGGGCAACGTGCGCGAATTGGAGAACGTCATCCAGCGCGCCATTCTCATGGCGGATGGTGATTTGTTGCTGCCTGAGCATCTGCCCGCCCAGGTTCGCTGCAGCGATGCCCCCGCCGCAAGCGGGCAAGTTATGATTCCTCCCGAGGGGCTGAAGATGGAGCAGGAGATTTCGCAGTTCGAGCGCAGGCTGTTGGAATGCGCTCTAACCCAAGCAGGAGGCGTAAAGGCCAAAGCTGCCAAACTCCTCGGACTGACGAAGGAACAGATGAAGTATTTATGTCGAAAGCACGGCGTGGAGAGGAAATTGTCACCCGAGGGGTAGTTTTCAACCTCCACATCCTGCAAGTGCCCCAACTTGAGTCATTCATCACCGCCTAACACTATGAAAACACACCAGTACTGGTACTTGAAGTACTGGAACTAGCCCATTGGCCCTGTGAGTGCATTCATTAAGGCCAAGTTGCCCGTGGGTGCCTAACCAATTCGTTTGGAGTCGGGGATGAGCCCGTAAGGGCTTTGCAGTTCAAGCTCGAGTCTACGGAGCAATAAATCTGATCGATGGAGGAAAGCGATGGCAGACCCGAAATCGGTGGTGATCAAGCTGACGAACGAGCAACAGGAAGCGATCCGCCGGGCCACAGGCCAGGAGATCACGGAATTCAAGGTGGAAGCTCTGGAAGGCCGGGAATCGCCCATCAGTTTGCGCGCACTGGAAAGCCGCAAAGCCCCGTTCGCGGCAGACATGGAAGCGGCTCGCAAGGCTCCGTTCGGAGTGGATGCGGAATCGGCCCGCAAGGCTCCGCTGCGCATGGGAGACGAGGAAGCTCGCAAGGCCCCGTTAAAGGTCGGTGGCGAGGAAGCGCGCAAGGCCCCGATGAGCGTGGATGCCGAATCCGCGCGCAAGGCCCCGCTGCGCGTCGGCGATGAGGAGGCCCGCAAGGCGCCGCTGAGTGTGGACGCGGAGGCCAG
This sequence comes from Acidobacteriota bacterium, assembly GCA_023481105.1. Taxonomy (GTDB): domain Bacteria; phylum Acidobacteriota; class Terriglobia; order Acidiferrales; family UBA7541; genus JACQDE01. The sequence continues at coordinate 31,517 of JAMCWK010000096.1, forward strand.
CCGCAAAGCACCCCTGAGCGTGGATGCGGAAGCCAGCCGCAAGGCACCGTTGAAGATTGGCAGCGAGGAAGCCCGCAAGGCGCCGCTGTCCGTCGATACGGAAGCCAACCGCAAGGCCCCGCTCTCCATTGACTCCGAGGCGAGCCGCAAGGCGCCGCTGAAGATCACCGAAGACTAACCAGCCGCGCGGGTCCCCGGACCCGCCTGCACCAAGACACGACGGGCCGCCCCTCGGTGAATGCCGACGGGCGGCCCGTTTTTTTTTGCATACGGCTTGCCGATTTCGGCCTGCGTCACCACCACACTTTGCTGCGGAACAAATCCTTCGCGGAGCGGAAGACCCTGCCGGCAATGCTGCGGCTATCTGCGCGAATCTTCACCATCCCGCTCATTCCTGCGCGAAGGCGCCCATCGCGGTTGGGAATCTCTGCAAACACATGGAAATGTGAAAAGGCGCCCGGCTCGGACTTGGTGCCCAACACGACCGCCGAGCGCACAAGTTCCGCCGTGCGGTTGGCCGCGTTGTAGGAATCATCGGCAGCCATGCCGCGCGAGGATATCGAACCCCGAAAAGTGTCCCCCGGAAAGGAGTTCAATTTCAGGCGGACTTCGCGGTTGTCCGCGATGTCGCGAAGGAGGAATTCATTGACGCGAATGCGTGCGCGCATTGTTTGCAACATGCCGAAATTGCAAAGCAGGTCGCCCGGCTTGACGAACTGGCCCTTCAGATCCTGCAAGCGCGCCGTGAGAATGTACCCGTCAAACGGGGCCCGGATCACCAGCAGGGCTTCCTGGCGCTGCCATTCCGACAAATCCTTCGCGGCGGATTCCAGCTCGCGCTGGCTGGACTGCGAGCCGGACACGTCTCCCGCGGCTTGCGCGCGCGCCACAGCGGAACGCAGGCGCTCCACCTCTCCCTCTGCGTTTTCGCGGCGGGCCACTATTTCCGGGTTGCGCAGACGCACCAAGACTTCGCCAGCGGCTTGCAGCCCGTCGGGGTTGACGGCGACTCCGGCCACGAAGCCGGGCGCCTCCGCGCGCAATGGAAGTTGCCGCGCCGGCTCCAAAACCACCGGGGCGGAAACGGTGTTGCCAAACGGGTAGAAAAGCACAACGAGCAGCAACACGGCAGTCGCCAGGCCCCAGCGCCGGATGGAGGCCTTCTGCGTGAGCAGCTCGCGCTTATCGAGAAAAACAAAGCGGGAGAAAGTCATAAGCTTTTGAATCCTTTTTTTCAGAATCATGTAAGCCAGGAAAGTGCCCAGGAAAATACCCATCTCCGGAAAATTCCGCATCGAAGTGCGGAACACGAAGAGCACAAACAGCGTCACAATGAAAACGATGTAAACCGTGGAGAGCAACCCGTACACCGTCCAGATGCGCTTCTTGCGCGGCGTAAGTCCCGGAGGCGGCGTGGCCGCCACGCGGTACACTTTTTTCCGCAAAAGATACGAGATGTAAGCGGCGGAATTCTCGCGCAGGTTGGACATCTCCAGGATGTCGCTGAGCAGGTAGTAGCCGTCGAGCTTGATGAGCGGGTTGTAGTTGAAAATAATCGTGGAGACGCCGGCAAAGACCATCACATTGTAGGCCACGTGGTGAGCGAGTGTGTCCGGCGCCGTGAGCCACCAGGTGAACACCGCGGTGGAGCAGATGCACAGTTCGCTGTAGCCGCCCGCCAGCGTGACCCAGTACTTGTGCCACTTCTTGTCGAAGAGGTAGGCATCGCTGACGTTGGCATAAAACGCCGGCGCAAAGAAGATGAGCATGAAACCCATCTCCGTGACTTCCCCTCCGAAATTCATGCACGTGAGGGCATGGGCGGACTCATGAATGGCGATGACAAACGCCAGGATGAGAAAAAGCAGCACCACGTCGGCTGAGGTTTTCTCCTGAAAATTCCAGAATTTCAGCATGCCCTCGCGCACAGCGGCCCAGTTGGATACGATCACCGTGGCCGCCGCGCAGAAATACAACAGAGTGGAAACCACAAATGGCGGCGTCCAAATCCAGCGCAGCCAGGGATAAATGGCGCTGTAGAATTTTTGCGGGTTGGTGGTGGCCAGCGTCAGGTAGAAGATGTCCTTGGCCTGGCTTTGTTCGGCCTGTTTTTTGCGCTTGGCCTGGAGCTTTTCGAGAATGACGATGCTGCGCTCGGCCGGTGAGCGCACGATCAGCTCTTTCTTCTTGAGCGTGTCCACGAAATCTTCGATTTGTCCGGCGTCAATATCCACGTCGGGAAACTGTTCCGAAAAAGCGTCGGCAATGTCCTGGTAGGAGTTTTCGCCGTTCAGGCGCGAAATGATGGCCCACTCCATCTCGCGGAAACGGAGGTATTCAGAGGTCTCGCGGTTTTTGATGAGATAGGTGACCTCGCCGGCCATTACCTGGCGCTTCAGCACAAGGTCATCGCGAAGTTTGGGGCCTTTGTAAGCCATCGGAAAATGTGTTTGGACGAGCGCGCTGCTAGCGGACGCGGACAGCCATGCCGTCCTGCAATTTGTCCGTGACGCGGGCGACGATGCGTTCCCCGCCGGAGATGCCGCTGAGGACCTGCACGCCGGACGCGCTCTCGCGTCCAATTTTCACGTTTCGTTTTTGCAGGCGGTCTCCCGCAATCACAAACAAGTCGGCACGGTCTTCCGTCGTGCGACGCAATGCGCTGGCAGGAACCGTCGGAGCGGCGGATGCGGGTGTTGCGCCGGGAACGCGCACGTCCACGGCCATGCCCGGCACGAGACCCGCGGGGACAGGCTCCACAAGCTGCGCCGTGCATTCCAGCGAGCCGCTGGAGGCATCCACAACCATGCTCGTGCGCACCACGCGCGCTTTCGCCGCGCTGGCAGCCGCATCGGCCGGAAACACTTCCACGACCGCGCCGCTGGCTGCGGCATGCCGCGCCGACTCCGGCACAGTGAAGCGCACCAGGAGGGGCCGCAACTCGGTCAGGCGCAGCACTTTTTCGTCCCGCAGCATGGACTGGCCCACGCGCGCATAGCGACGCGAGACGATGCCGTCAAAGGGCGCGCGGATGTCCATACGCGAAAGCCGAATCTCACCGTCTTCCACTTTCGCCTTGGCGCGTTCGAAATCCGCTGCGGCTTTTACAATTTCCACTTTGTAGGATTCCAAACTAAAGCGGGCGCGGTCGAAATCGCGCATGCTGCCAAGGCCTTCTTTCCGTAATTCGCTCTGCCGCTGCAGCTCGACTTCGGCAGCCTGCCGCAGCACCTCGGCCTGCTTTGCTGTGGCTTCGAGCATGCGAGCTTCCGCGCGGTCCTGCTCCAGTTGCTTGCGCAAGCGCGAGGCGTCCAGCCGGGCCAAGAGCTCGCCCTGCTTCACGCGCTGGCCCATGTCCGCCGTCACTTCCAGCAGGCGGCCCTCCTCTTGCGCAATCAAGTCGGCTTCGCGTTCAACGGCCAGCGTGGACGCCACCGTGAGCGGGCGAACTGCTGCTGAATCCGCTGCCGGCACCACGAACACCTCCACGTCGGCGACGGCTTCGGACGCTTTGGCAGGCTGTTGCGGCTTTTCCGTGCTACACCCGGACAGGCCGGCGAGCAGCACAAGCAAAAGTGCTCCGTGGCGTTTCACAAACTTCCTCCCGTTCATCCCTATCATGGCAGCCAGCTCCACACCTTCAGCCAGATCCAGCGCAGCGGCGCGCGGAACATCAAGTAGCCCACCGGCGCGCGACGCGCCAGCACCTTGCCGCGGCCCATCATGCCCGTGCGCAGCGATTGGTCGGCGTTGGGTACCTCGACGATAACGTCGAACACTCGCTCATCACTCTGCTCGCGCGCCTGCGGCGAAATGCGCACCACGTGTCCGACAAACTTGCGGTCCGGAAACGTATTCAGTTTCAGCCAGGCTTCCTGCTCCGGCAAGATTTCTCCAACTTCCTTTTCGGGCACGGCGATTTCCACCCAGGCGCGGCCGGCGTCAACGACCTGACAGAAAACGTCGCCGCGGCGCAGCAACTGGCCGGTGCGCTCTTCGAGCCTGGGAGTTATGACGACGCCAGTAATGGGGCTGCGAATTTGCGTGGCGGCCAGGCGCGTGTGCGCTAAATTCAGCTCCGCTTCTGCTTGCTGCATCCGTGCGCGCTCCATGCGCGCCTCGCCCAGGTCGCCGGCGGCTTCGAGTTGCAGCACGCGGCGTGAGGAGATGTCGAAGTTCGATTGTGCCTGCTGCAAGGCCACACGCATCTCTTCGGGCGCCACTTCCGCGAGCAGGTCTCCGGCGTTCACGCGCGCGCCCTCGCGCACGCGCACGCTGCGCACCACGCCTTCCACCTCTGCGCTGACCGGTTGCATCAGCGCGGGCAACACACGCGCTTCGCCGCTCGGCTTGGAATACCACGGGAAGAAAGCTAGGAATGCCACCAGCAGCACGGCGCTTGCAATCATCACACTGCGGCGAGCGGCGGGGATGGCCGCAAACTTCGCGCGTTTTTCCGCCAGTGGTTGGAGCACCCCGGCCAGGGGCATCTGCTGATAGAGAAGCGCGTTACGCACCGCCACGGTCACCTGGCTGGCAAAAATGCGAGCCAAATCGTAATGCCCATGCGACAGCCCGCCGGGTTCCTTGCCCTCCAGGACGAGCGTGCCGACGATGCTTTCCTCGTCGCGCAGCAGAATGCCCATGAAAGCGGACATCCCGGCCTGTTCGAAGAAAGTAGCGAACTTGTCGCGGACTTCTTCGCGCTCGGCATCAATACCTTCTTCCGTGCGTAGCACCGTGCAATCGCCGCCGGAGCCCGCCAGCCATACGTGCATAGCTTCCAACTCGGGCATGCCCGCAGCCTTGCGGTCCAGCTTCATTTCCCCGGAAACGGCGCAGAGTTCCCAGCGGCCTTTGCGAAAAAGGGCCACGGTGCAGCGGTCGCAAGGAATCACTGAGGTGATGCGATTGACGGTGGTGGAAAGCACGCGATCGAGGTCCAGCGTGGCCGTGATTTCCTTGCTGATCTCCATCAGCGCGTTCAGCTCGTTAACGCGGCGCTCCGCCTGCAAGCGCTGGGCGTTGCGCAGCGACACGGCGGCCTGCTTGGCCACGTCAATCAGCAGGCGCAGATCTTCTTCAGTGAAGTAGCGCCCGCCCTCGCTGCGTACCGCTTCGATGGCGCCGAGGAAGCGGCCACCCTGCATCAGGGGCACAGCCAGCAGGGAGCGAATCGAGCCTCCCCAGCGGTCGGTCCACTCCGGCTCAACGACGTTGTGCAGCAGCACCGCTTCGCCCTGCGACACCGAAGTGCCCAGTCCGGTGTCGCTAGCCCACACGCGCACCGAGCGCATATCTTCCGTTCGCGGGCCTTCGGCGGCCGCACAATAGAGGTTGCGCTTCACCGGGTCCAGCATCCACACCGTGGCGGATTCCGCCTCGAGAATATTCAGCACGCGGCTGCAAATCACCGGCGCCAGTTCTTCCATCTCCAGCGTGGAATGAAACACCTTGCCGATGTCGTACAGCATCATCAAACGGGAAATGGCGTTGACGTAGTTGCGGCGCTCAGACTCGTACTCCAGCAGCGCCGGCAGGGACTTGTTCAGCACATCTTCGAGCAAGGTGAGAATTTCCGAAGTGGCCGCGGGCTTGCCTCCGCCCACTTTCCACCATAGCTCGATGCAGCCGATGGTTCCTTTAGGTCCGCGGAGCGGAACGCCCGCCACCTGCGCAAGCTGCGCGCCGGCCAAGGCAGTGCGATATGGGCCCGATGGTGATTCCTGGACTGCCGCGGAGCCGCTGCGCCACGAAGCCATGCCCACGGAATCGCCGACATTCTCGATGGTCCAGTCCATCCGCGCAGTCCCGTGGACGGCCAGAGCGAAAAGCAGGTCGTCCTCGGAGCGCCAGAGGATGGCGCCGTCCGCGCCCAGATAGTCGGCGAGGCGATCAAGGAGATCAGGCAGCTGGTCGGGATCGCGGCAGGTCTGCAGGTAGGGCAAAAATTCCGCGCGCAAGACCTGCAACAGTTCAGTATGCCCGGACGAAGCTGGCATCGTTGATGTCTCCCACACTCGGACGAAACGCTGCGACCGACCAACCGAATGAGCGTGACTCTATAGCAAGCAGCGCGCTGGACGCAACCGGAATCCTGCGTGCGCCGGACGCGCGGCACGCCTCCCGATTCCCGACCGCGTCTTGTGCGGTCAATCAGTTACTCGACGGGCGCACCGGCAACTGGCCGAAGCGACGCGCCGATGGTAAATTCGCATGGGCATCGAGGTGCTGCTTCTCTCGAGCCCAGACGAGGGGCGCGCTCTGGCCAACCCGTT